>JAIKVY010000142.1 GCA_024685275.1 Clostridia bacterium | reverse complement strand
TCTGTTTGATATGGGTGTTACTCCAGGAGCAAAAGTGTATTTAAGAAAAAAAGCTCCTCTAGGAGATCCTATCGAGGTAACTATACGTGGGTATGAATTGACTTTACGTAAAGTTGAGGCTGAACTAGTAACAATGGAGGTGGACGAATGAAAAGAGTAGCATTAGCGGGAAACCCTAACTGTGGAAAGACCACTTTATTTAATAGTTTAACAGGGGCAACAGCTCATGTTGGTAACTGGCCAGGAGTTACAGTTGATAAATTAGAAGGTGTATATAAAAAGACGCCAGAACCTATTTCAATTGTAGATTTACCTGGAATTTATTCTTTATCTCCATATACATCAGAAGAAGTAATATCTAGAAATTATATTTTAGATGAAAAGCCTGATTGTGTAATCAATATTGTAGATGCAACAAACCTAGAAAGAAATCTATATTTAACAACACAACTTATGGAAATAGATGTTCCTGTTGTTATTGCTCTTAACATGATGGACGAAGTAACAAAAGCTGGCGTAAACATTGATGTTGAAGAATTAGAGAAAAAGATTGGATTGCCAGTTTGTGCTATTTCTGCATTAAAACAAACTGGATTAGAAGAGTTGATGCAAAAAGTTTTTGTTGAATCTGGCAAAAAAAGAAAGGGAGAAACAATTTTACATGGTTCATCTTTAGCTCATTTAATTCAAGATTGTCAAATTGCTCTAGAAGGACAAGGAGTAGATAATAGTTTATTCCATGCAGTTAAACTAGTTGAACTTGACGAATTAGAAGTAAAACAACATCCAACATCAACTGAAATGGTAGAAAAATTCAAAGCAACATTTGAAGATGATACTTTTGGTGGAGATTTTGAAGCTATTATAGCAGATGAAAGATATAAATATATTTCAACAAATTATTCTCAAACAGTAACAAAGAAGAATAAAGCAGAAAAAGAAAAGTTAAATAAATCAGATAAAATTGATAAAGTTTTAACTCATAAAATATGGGGTATTCCTATTTTCTTAGTTATTTTATTCTTTGTATTCCACTTAACATTTGCAGAAGATATGTTATTCTTAGGCAAAGGTGGAGTATTTGATAATAATGAGCCAATAATAGCATATACTGAAACTGGTGATGAAGTAGCTAATCCAGTTGATGGAGAAGTATATTTTGATGCTGATGGCAACGAATGTACAGCAGTTGTTGAAGGAGATGAATTAGTAGGATTAGATCCTGTTCCATATGCATATGATTCTAAAGGAAATCCAATAAAACAATTTTATGATGCAAATAAAAATCCAATAACTGTTTTGGAACAGGATGGTGAAATCGTTCCATTATACGATGCAAATGGAAAATTATATGAAAAGGTATATAATGCTGATGGATATGAAGCAAACATTGTCGTCGATGAAAATGGTGAATTTGCAGATGTAGAATTTGCTAGTTTAATTGATGAATTTAGATCTGAAATAACGGTACATACATTTTTTGGGTATGAAGAGGGAGTATATTCACCAGGTGTAATTTTATTCAACACATTGGATACATTTACAGGATTTTTAACCGCTTGTGTTAATGAAGGATTAGTTAAAGCAGCAGCACCTGAATGGGTAATCGGATTTGTTTGCGATGGTATTTTAGGCGGTTTGTTTGCTGTCTTATCATTCTTACCACAAATCTTGTTATTATTCTTATTCTTCTCAATACTTGAAAATAGTGGGTATATGGCCAGAGTAGCATTTATTTTAGATAGAATCTTCCGTAGATTCGGGTTATCCGGTAGAGCATTTATGCCTATGATCATGGGCTTTGGATGTTCAATCCCAGCTATGATCAACACAAGAACATTAGCTGAAGAAAAAGAAAAGATTGCTACAATAAGAGTTATACCATTCTTTAGTTGTGGAGCAAAATTACCAATATTAACAGCAATAGCTGGTGCAATAGTTGCAGCTCTAAATGTAGGGAATGCCGATTTAATTACATATGGAATGTATGTTTTAGGTATGGTGGTTGCAATTTGTAGCGTTTTATTAATGCGCAATACAACGCTTAAAGGTGAAACACCTCCATTTATTATGGAATTACCTCAATACAGATGGCCACAATTTAAGAGCTTAGTTGCATTAACATGGGATAAGATTAAACACTTCGTTAAGAAAGCATTTACAATTATTTTGTTATCAACAATTGCTATTTGGTTTATTAGCCACTTCTCATGGGGTTGGAGATATTTACCAGACGAACAAGTAAATATGAGTATTCTTGGCGGATTAGGACAATTGATTCAACCATTATTTACACCACTAGGCTTTGGTAGTCAAATAGGTGTATATGGATGGGTATTTGCAGTTGCAGCAGTAACAGGATTAATCGCAAAAGAAAACGTTATTGCAACATTCGGAACTTTAGCAGCTTGTTTAGTAGGAGCAGCAATTGATGTTGAAGCTGATGGCGGAATTGGAGCAGTTAGTCAAATGGTAGCATCAACAGGTATTGGAATTCCAGGATTAATCGCATTTATCGCATTTAATATGTTAACTATTCCATGTTTTGCAGCAGTTGCTACAGCTAAAGCTGAATTAGATAAAAAGTCATTTAGAGGTACTTTAATATTCTGGATATTATCTTCATATATAGTTGCTTCAATGATTTATTTAATTGGATCATGGTGGTGGACAGTATTTATCTTTGTTCCAATTTGGGCAGCAGTTATTACATTAGTTGTTTTGAACAACAAAGGTAAAATTAATATGGCTAAGTTTTTTGGAAAATTAAAGATTAAAAAACAAAAATAGGTGAATAATATGAGTGAAGCAGGATGGATAGCAGTAGTAGTTTCTATAACGGTTGCAATTGTAGCAATAATAGTTATTTCAAGTATAATAGAAAAGAAGAAAGGGAAAAAATCATGCTGTTCAGACTGCGCTCATTGTCCGTATTGTTGTCAAGGCAAAATGTCTAAAACAAAAGAAAAAAGATAATATGAACGTGTAGTTTTATATAATCGTACTGAATTAGAAAGCAAGTTAATATAGATAAGAGTACTTTTTATGTTAATTTGCTTTTTTTTTATATTCATATTTGTTAAAATTAGTTTTACATATAGTGCGTTAAAAATTAACTAGTTATTTAGGGGGTGTAATATGCTAAACTATACAAAGTATAAAGCAAGTCCAGTATTAAATTACCCAGAACGTGAATGGCCAAATAAAGTTATAACCAAGGCTCCAATTTGGTGTAGTGTAGATTTACGTGATGGAAACCAAGCATTAATCGAGCCAATGAATGTTGAAGAAAAAACAGAAATGTTTGAATTATTATTAAAGCTTGGATTTAAGGAAATAGAAATCGGATTTCCAGCAGCTAGTCAAATTGAATTTGATTTTTTACGCAAACTAGTTAAAGAAAAAAGAATTCCAGATGATGTAAAAGTACAAGTTCTTTCTCAATGTAGAAAGGATTTAATTGATAAGACATTTGAAGCTATTCAAGGAATTAAAAATGTAGTATTCCACATATATAACTCAACATCAACATTACAAAGAGATGTAGTATTCCACAAGAATCAAGATGAGATCATTCAAATTGCTCTTGATGGTGTTAAATATGTAAAAGAAGGATTAAAAAATTATGATGGAAATCTTCAATTAGAGTATTCGCCAGAAAGTTTCACAGGAACAGAAGTTGAATTTTCTTCTAGAATTTGTAATACGGTATTTGATGCATGGAACCTAGAAACAGGATTACCAGTTATATTCAACTTACCAGCAACCGTTGAAATGAATACTCCAAATGTATACGCAGATCAAATAGAATGGGTTTGTAAACATTTTAAAGATAGAAAAAATGTTATTGTTTCTGTTCATCCACATAATGATAGAGGAACAGGTGTTGCTTGTGCTGAACTTGCTTTATTAGCTGGTGCAGATAGAATTGAAGGAACACTTTTAGGTAATGGAGAGAGGACAGGAAATGTAGATATATTAAATATTGCATACAATATGTTCACACAAGGAATTAATCCAGAATTAAATATAGAAGATATTAATGAAATAGTTGAAATATATGAAAAATGCAACAAAATGCAAGTAGATATGAGACATCCATATGCTGGTAAATTAGTATTTACTGCATTTTCTGGTTCGCACCAAGATGCTATTAATAAAGGTGTAAATGCTATGAAGGAAAGAAATAGTAAAATATGGGAAGTTCCATATTTACCAATCGATCCAGCTGATATAGGTAGAAAATATGAACCTATTGTTAGAATTAATAGCCAATCAGGAAAGGGCGGAGTTGCTTTTATTATGGATACTGTATTTGGGTATAAATTACCTAAAGCAATGCAAAGAGAATTTGCTGACGTAATACAATATTTATCAGAAAAAGAAGGTGGAGAAATCAAGCCAGAGCAAATTATGAAAGCTTTTAAAGCAGAATATTTAGATATTAATGAACCATATAAATTGATTAGTATTGATATTCAAGATTCGCCTTCAAGTGATGAAGCTCACGTAATATTAGATTTCACATATAACGGGGAAAATTACCATTCTGAAGCAGATGGAAATGGTCCTATAGACGCAGCTAAGATTGCTATAAAACAATGCGTTCCATCATTTAATTATAGTGTTCAGAATTATTCAGAACATGCATTAGGCGTAGGAAGCCACGCTAAAGCAGCTGCATATATTCAGATGGAGGACTCTAGAACAGGAAATATAACTTTTGGAGTAGGTTTAAGTAGCAACATTACAAGAGCATCTATTTTAGGAATGTTCTCAGCTATAAATAGATTAGTTAAACTTGGAAAAAGATACGTATAAATGGGTCCATTAAAAAAAGTTTATATTTCAGCAGCAGTTATAATAGAAGATAACAAGCTTTTTGCAACTCAACGTGGATATGGAGAATTTAAAGATTATTTTGAATTTCCAGGTGGAAAAATTGAACAAGGCGAAACTCCAGAAGAAGCACTTATTAGAGAAATAAAAGAAGAACTTGATACAGCAATTAATATAAAAAAGTTTTTGATGGAAGTTAATTATGATTATCCAAAGTTTTCTTTAAATATGAAATGCTATTTGTGTTCAATTGATAAAACGCATTTAAAATTATTAGAGCATGAATCAGCTAAGTGGGTAACAAAAGAGGAAATATCTCTTCTTAATTGGTTGCCAGCTGATGAAGAAGTTTTGAAATTAATTTTAGACAAATATTTATCGTAATTTATCATTAATTAACAACTATTAATTAACGGCATTTAATTAATTATTTTTGTTTATTAAATTGTTATCTCCCAAAATTCAATTTTGTATTTATAAATACTTGCAAACAAAAAAATTTTTTGCTAATATAAGTTAACTTTAATTGGTACTGAGATGCCACAAGTAAAATTTATTAATAGAGATTTATACCTGTACGCATCTTGTGCTACAGGTTTTTTTATGGAAGAAATAGTAAAAAGTGTCCTTATGGATAGGGAAGGAATTAGAAGAACAATTACAAGAATGGCTCATGAAATAGTTGAGCATAATGATAATCTTTCTAATATCGTATTTATCGGTGTTAAAACAAGAGGAATTGCTTTAGCAAAGAGATTACAAGATTTAATATTTTCATTTGAAAACATTCAAACAGGATTTTATTTCATAGACATATCATCATTCAGAGATGATGATAAAAAAGTTGAAAGACAAAATAATCAAATTAACTTGAGTTCACAAAATATAACAGGTAAAGACATCATTTTAGTAGATGATGTTTTATACACTGGTAGAACAAGTAGAGCAGCTATGGAGGCAATAATTTCAATTGGGAGACCAAAATCAATTCAATTAGCAGTATTAGTTGATAGAGGACATAGAGAATTGCCAATAAGAGCTGATTATGTTGGAAAAAATGTTCCTACATCACATTCAGAAAAAATTAAAGTATTTTTTGACGAATTTGATGGAGAGGACAAAGTATTACTATTATCATAAAAAATAAAATAGGAGGGAGATTATTATGAAATTAGTTTATGATGTAGGCGACAAACCAAAATTTGGTAAAATTTTAGTTTTTGCAGTTCAACAATTACTAGCAATTATTGCTGCAACTATTGCTGTTCCAGCTATAGTTAATGGTGCTGCTGGTTCTGAAGTGTTGAGCGCGTCTGGTGCGTTAGTTGGCGCTGGTTTTGGATCAATTACATATTTATTGTTTACCAAATTTAAGAGCCCAGTATTCTTAGGAAGTTCATTTGCATTTATTTCACCATTAATTGGTGCAGTATCATTTGGATATTTCGGAGTATTAATTGGTGCAGCTTTTGCCGCATTAGTTTATGTAGTTATTGCTTTAGTTATTAAGTTTGCTGGCTCAGCTTGGGTTAACAAAATTATGCCACCAATTGTTATTGGACCAACAGTTGCAATAATTGGTTTATCACTTGCTGGTAGTGCTATGGGTATTGGACCAAGTTATTCTGGTTTAGTTGACGCTTCTGGTGCAACAGGACCTTCTGCTGGATATAACTTAATTGCTATTCTTTGCGGTTTAGTTACATTCTTTGTAGTTTGTTTCTGTTCTATTAAAGGAAATAAAACATTAAAATTAATTCCATTTATTATGGGTATTTTAGCTGGTTATGCTTTAGCTGCTATTTTCTCAGCATTCGGATATGGATTTGATGTTGATTACTTAAAGATAGTTAACTTCCAACCATTAATTGATAATTTCTCACCAGTTAGATTTACAAGTTTCTTAAATTATCCTGATTTAACATTCTTACATACATCAGGAGCTGGAATTGAAAAATTAACAGGGGCAGGGGTTGCAAATATTGCACTTTTATATATCCCAGTAGCTTTCGTTGTATTTGCTGAACACATCGCAGACCATAAGAACTTAAGTTCTATTATTGAAAGAGATTTAATTAAAGATCCAGGATTACACAGAACACTTTTAGGTGATGGTGTTGGTTCTTTAGTTGGTGCTATTTTCGGTGGTATTCCAAACACAACATACGGTGAATCTATCGGCTGTGTAGCTATTACAAAGAACGCAAGTATCGTAACAATTCTTTGCTGCGCTGTATTATGTATAGTTCTTTCATTCTTCAGCCCATTAATTGCTTTCTTACAAACAATTCCATCATGCGTAATGGGTGGTGTATGCTTAGCTTTATATGGCTTTATTGCTGTATCTGGTTTAAATATGTTAAGAGGAATCGATTTAAACAAACCAAACAACTTATTCGTTGTTTCTTCAATTCTTATTATCGGAATTGGTGGATTAACATTAGAATTTGGTAAGGTTGGAGAACCTGCAGTTATTACAATTTCTTCAATTGCAACAGCTTTAATCGTTGGTATTATCGTAAATGCTGTATTCAATAGAAAAGGCAAGAACGATAATGATGAAAGTGAAGATAATCAACCTCAAGAAGTAGAAGCAGCTGAAACTCCAGCAGTAGAAGAAACTTCTAAAGCAGAAAACAACACAATTATTGAAGAACCAGTTGTTGCTACAGAAGGTGCTAAAGATTCAACAAACGATTAATTAATAAAAAGATTATTTGTTAGATAAAAGATAGGCCTAGTTATTACTAAACTAGGCTTATTTTTTGTAAGTATTAAATATCTAATGGAGAAACAACAATAGTTTTATAGTTTGTATATATTACATTACCAAATTTTGAATTAGGAATTTTCTTAACATTTTTTCTTAAACAATATACGACTTCAACTTTATTTGAATTAAATTCGGAGCTATATTTAGCAGCAAATTGAGCACATTTTAATATAATTTGTTCGTTAATATTACCTTTTGCAATAACGTGAGATCCATGTCCTGATTTTACATGAAACCACATATCTTCTTTATCTCCGATTTTGAAAGAAACATAATCGTTTTGTATAGAATTTTTTCCAACATAAATATCCACATCTTCTTCTGTTATGTGTAGTGGTTTGGATTTAATTTCTTCTTGTTTTTTAGATTTGTTATTTTGTGTATGACAATCTAATTTTTGTAATTCTTCATAGATTTCTAAAATTGAATCATAATCATTATCTAAACTAAGTAAATTTTTTACAGAGTTATAATAATTGTTTTCATCTAATTCTTGTGTTAATAGTTCTTTATTTTTTTCAAGTGTACGCTTTTTCTTTTGATATGTATTGAAGAATTTTTCAGCATTTTTAGAAGGGGATAAATTAATATCTAATTTAATTTTTGTTTGTTGCTCAGTATAATAATCAAAACATTCCAAATATTCATCTCTTGGTTTAATTAAATATGAATATGTTAAAATTAGATCCCCATTGTTTTTATATTCTATATAATTACTAGATTCCTTAATTTTAGTTTCGGAATCTAATATTCTTCTAGTATTACGTTTCTCTAATTTATTTAATAATGTTGATGTTTTAGTTTTTAAATTTTTAATACTTTCTAGGTTTGATTGAATATTGTAAAACTCATCAATTGCTTCATTAAAAGAATCATATTTTATACATTTATAATTAATGTCATCGACATATGAATAATTAATAGGTTTATCATTTTTATCGTATTGTATACATGGATAATAGATATCACTATTAAAGCAATTGATATAATCATTTATGGTTTTTAATTGATTTTTAGAATTGACAATAAGATTAAGTGCATATTTATTAATACCAGTAATATTTTCCTTTATTTCATCAATTGTTTTATTATTTTCAAAATAGTTATTAATAAAATCACTATCTAAAATTGATTTTTTTGTCATAGGTTGGTACGAATATTCAACTCCAGGAAATATATATCTAATATCGCTATCTTCAAAACCAATGCGTTTTATAGCGTCTATTACAATGTTTTTATCATTTACCAAAACAACATTAGAATATCTACCCATTAATTCAACATACAAATAAAAATTAGTAACATCCATCATTTCATTTTTTGATTTTATTACTATTTTGATAATTCTATCATTATTAAAAATTTCAAGATTGGTTATTTTTCCACCTTGAATATGTTTTCTTAATAGCATACAAAAATTTGTTGCTTTTAAGAGAGTATCATATTTTTTATTTGTTAAATTAATTCTAGGTAGGTTTGAATTTGTAGAGATGAATAGTTGGCTTTGTTTGTTATTGATTCTTATATTAATAAGCAAATCCGTATCATTGATTTGATATATTTTATCAATTCTCTGATTTGCTATTAAAGAATTTAGTTCATCAACAAGTATTTTTAAAGATAGTACATCTATATTCATGATATAATTTTATCATTATTTTTTAGAAAAATAAAAAGATTAAAATATATAAAAAGTATATATAAAAAAGCATGTGGTATAATAGTGGTATAATCATGAACTAAAAAGTGGTATAATAGTGGTATAATCATTTAATTAACTTGCTTTAAAAAATCATAAAAGCCCCCTGTAATTTTGCATAAAAATTGAATATATACACATAATATTGTATAAAATTTAGTAAATAATTGTATTATTTTAAAAAATATACAATATTGATTGACTTTATTTGGTGTTTTAATTAATATATCGGTATGAATCATTTTTAAAAGAAGGGAATAAATATGACAAATGAAAAAGATATTAAAAAAATTGTATTAGCATATTCAGGTGGACTTGATACTTCGATTATCATTCCATGGCTTAAAGAAAATTATAATAATCCAGAAATCATTGCTGTTAGTGCAGATGTCGGTCAGGGAAGTGAACTTGATGGATTGGAAGAAAAAGCTATTAAAACAGGTGCGAGCAAACTAATTATTCTTGACTTGAAGAAAGAGTTTGTTGAAGATTATATTTATCCAACATTAAAAGCAGGTGCAGTATATGAAGAATATCTATTAGGTACATCTTTTGCTAGACCTCTTATTGGTAAGAAATTAGCAGAAATTGCGATTAAAGAAAAAGCAGATGCTATTTGTCATGGTTGTACAGGAAAAGGAAATGATCAAGTTAGATTTGAACTAGCAATAAAGGCATTTGCTCCGGAAATGAAGATTATAGCTCCATGGAGAATATGGAATATAAAATCAAGAGAAGAAGAAATCGAATATGCTGAAAAACATAATATTCCTTTAAAGATTAGTAGAGAAACTAATTATTCAAAAGATAAGAATATTTGGCATTTATCACATGAAGGTCTTGATCTTGAAGATCCTAAGAATATGCCACAATATGATAAAGAAGGCTTTTTAGAAATGGGTGTATCACCAATGAAAGCACCAGATAAACCAACTTATATAACAATTGGTTTTGAAAAGGGAGTTCCAGTAACATTAGATGGGAAAAAACTAGATGGTGTTGAAATGGTTACTGCATTAAATAAACTTGGTGGAGAAAATGGTATTGGATTACTTGATATTGTTGAAAATAGACTTGTCGGAATGAAATCTCGTGGAGTATATGAAACGCCTGGTGGAACAATTTTATATAAAGCACATGCAGCTTTGGAAACACTAACATTAGATAGAGATACGGCACATTATAAAC
Source organism: Clostridia bacterium (assembly GCA_024685275.1). Taxonomy (GTDB): domain Bacteria; phylum Bacillota; class Clostridia; order Christensenellales; family DTU072; genus CAG-1782. Next base: position 27,112 of record JAIKVY010000142.1, on the reverse strand, counting down.
AATTAATTGCTGATCAATATGCTGAATTAGTATATTTTGGAAAGTGGTTTACACCATTAAGAGAAGGGCTACAAGCTTTTGTAGATAAAATTGAAGAAAATGTTACAGGAACAGTTAAATTAATGTTATATAAAGGTAATATTATTAAAGCTGGAATTGAAAGTAAATATTCTTTATACAATGAAGAGTTTGCTACATTTGATGAAGATAATGTATATAATCAAGCTGATTCAGCAGGCTTTATTAACCTATATGGTTTATCTATTAAAGTTAAAGCATTAATGGATAAAAAGAACAAAAATAACTAATTGAGGATATACAAAATGGCAAAAATGTGGGCAGGTCGTTTTACAAAAGAAGAGAACACATTAGTTAATGATTTTAACTCATCTATTTCTTTTGATAAAAGATTATTTGAAGAGGATATAAAAGGATCTTGTGCTCATGTAACAATGCTTGGAGAAACCAATATTTTACCTAAAGAAGATGTTGAAAAAATACTTACTGGATTAGAAAGTATATTAGGTGATTTAAAATCAGGAAAACTTGAAATTAATTTAGAAGCTGAAGATATTCACATGTTTGTTGAAGAAGAATTAACAAAAAGAATAGGCGATGCTGGAAAAAAATTACATACTGCTAGAAGTAGAAATGATCAAGTTGCATTAGATATGAATCTTTATGTAAAAAAAGAAAGTTCTATAATAATTGATTTGCTTAAAGATTTTATTACTTGTTTAGTAGATATTGCGGATAACAATTTAAACACAATAATGCCAGGATTTACTCATTTACAAAAAGCTCAACCAGTTACACTTGCTCATTATATGTGCGCATATGCTAATATGTTTTTAAGAGATATTTCAAAATTAAAGTTATTAAATTCAAATTTAAAAATGCCATTAGGTTCTTGTGCTCTTGCAGGAACGACATATCCAATTGATAGAAATATGGTTGCTAAGCAATTAGGGTTTGAAAATATATATAACAATTCACTTGATGGCGTATCAGATAGAGATTATGTAATAGAATTCGCTTCATGTATTTCTATATCAATGATGCATTTATCTAGGTTAGCAGAAGAAATAATAATTTGGACTTCTAATGAATATTCATATATTGAACTTGATGATGCATATTCAACAGGAAGTAGTATTATGCCACAAAAAAAGAATCCAGATATTGCTGAATTAGTTAGGGGAAAAACTGGAAGAACATTTGGTAATTTAATGTCACTTTTAACTATAATGAAAGGATTACCACTAGCATATAACAAAGATATGCAAGAAGATAAGGAAGCTATTTTTGATTCTGTTGATACTATAAAAAAATGTATTCCACTTTTTGGAGATATGTTAAAAACAACAAAATTCAATATTGAGAAACTAAAAAAATCAGCTGAATTTGGATATATTAATGCAACAGATGTGGCAGATTATTTAACAAAAAAAGGTGTACCATTTAGAGATGCGTATAAAATCTCAGGGAAATTAGTGGCAATATGCATAGAAAAGAAGATTACTTTAAATGAGCTTGAATTAGAAGAGTATAAAAAGATGTCTAATTTATTTGAAAAAGATATATACAATGCTATTGATTTAACAAATTGTGTTGAAAAAAGAACATCAATTGGTGGTCCATCTAATAGTTCAGTAAAAGTTCAAATTAAAAAAATAAAACAAGAATTAAATAATTAAACTTGATAAAGAAAATTAAAATTATTAACATATAAATATAAATACATTTTTTGGGAGGAAACAATGAAAAAGTTTTTAACAGTTGGGAATATTGTAAAAGTTGCAGCATTTGTTTTTGGTTTTGTTGCTTTCTTTATGATGTTGACAGATCAAGTTTATACTGAATTACTTGGAAACAAATTATTATATGAAGCTAATGTAGTTTTATTTGGTAGTGAAGCATATGTTAAACCAGCAACAATTTCTTTAGTTGGATATATCTTTATTTTAATTGGAGCATTAGGTGCATGTGGAACTATATTCTTAAAATTAGATAAGAAAACAAGTATGATTATTAATATTTGTATTACAGTTTTAATGATATTAGGAGCTATATTTGTTTTTGTAGTTGGTGCTAATTTTTATAAAGTTAATGGTGGAGAAGATAATAATCCATATCATTTAGCTAGTGGTCCAATCGTTGGTGGAGTATTTGGATTATTCGCAGCATTATTGTTAGTATTATCAAGTTTTGTACCTAATAAAAAACTTGTAAAATAATTATTACATAATTTTAGTTGTTAAATTTAAATTAATGTGATATTATTTAATTACTTTAAAGACAATTTAAGGTGGCTAAGGAATTAGCCACTTTTGTTTTTGTAAAAAGGATAATATGAATAACGTTGAAATAAAAGCTTTTAATTTATGTAAAGAAGTAATTGAAAAACTAGGTTTTGAACTAGTTGAAGTTACTTACAAAAAAGAATATGGAACGCCTACATTAACATTCTTTATATATATAAAAAGAGGGGTTACATTGGATGATTGTGAATTAGTTTCTACAACAATAGACCCATTATTAGATGAAGCTGATATTTCAAATGGAGAATTATATCATTTAGCAGTTTCTAGTCTAGGTTTAGATAGAATTATTAAAACAAATGATGACTTAAGAAGAAATTTAAATTGTGATATTGAATTGAAATTAATTCAAAATCTATCAAAGAAGAAAGAGGTTATTCATGGTATTTTACAATCATATGATGAAGAAAAAATTGTGATTGTAGATAAAAATGGAAAAGAAAAAGAATATATTAGGAGTAATATAGAAAAGATGAAGCCACACATAGACTTCAAGAGGTTATTAGGTTAATATTGAAACTTATGTTTCAAGTAATAAATATATATTAATTATAGGAGGATAATAATAAAATGGTAAATCGTGCGTTTTTTGATACGTTGGCTGAATTAGCAAAAGAAAAAAGATTAGATAAGGAAACATTAATTCAAGCAGTAGAAGCTGGGCTTGAATCAGCATATAAGAGAACTTATTTAGAAAATAGAAAAGTTCGTGTTCTTTTAAATGAAGAAAAGAATGAAGTTGAATTTATTGCGTATTATGTAGTTGTTGAAGGAGATCCACAAGAAAAAAGTGGTGAAATTAGTGTTGAAGAAGCTCAGGATATTAGACCAGGTGCTAAAGTTGGTGATGTAATTTCTGATTCGTTTACTATTGATGATTTTTCAAGAGTTGCTGCTAAAAATGTTATTCAAGTAATTATGCAAAAGATTAATGAAGCTCACAAGAAATTAATAAGTGAAGAAATGAAAGGTAAGGAAGGAGAGCTTGTTAGAGCAGTAGTTAGAAATGTAGATAAAGAAAAGGTTACTGTTGAAATTGTTCAAACACAAATGAAAGGTATTATGCTTACTAGAGATCAAATTCAAGGAGAAGTATATACACCTGGTAATAATATTTTGGTATGTGTTAAAAAACTATCAGATACACAAAAGAATGAACCAACAGCATATGTAACTAGGGCAAATTCTTTATTTGTAAGAAAATTATTAGAAAGAGAAGTACCAGAATTAAAAGCAAACTTAATTGGTATTAGGAATATTGCAAGAACAGCTGGAGTAAGAACGAAAGTAGTTGTATTCAGTAATGATTACAATGTAGATCCTGTATATTCTTGTTTAGGAAGAGGAAGTGAAAGAATAAATAATGTATCTAGAGAATTAAATGATGAAAGAATAGATATTATTAGATACAGCACTGATCCAAAAGAGTTTATTGCAAATTGCCTTTCTCCAGCTAAAACTATTAAAGATGTAAGCATTGATAATGATAATAAGATAGCAAGAGTATTAGTTGGTGATGATAGCTATGCCACAGCAGTTGGTAAAGGCGGATCAAACGCTAGATTAGCAAGCAAAGTAAGTGACTATACTATAAAAATCATTAAGAATAGTGATGTAATGTTAGATGATGGTGGAAGTGACAATCAATAAAAAATATATTCCTCAAAGAACTTGCCTAATTTGTAAAAAGAAAGGTAATAAACAAGAATATTTTAGATTAGTATTAAATAACAATGAATATATTGTTGATACATATCAAAAAATGGATGGAAGAGGAATGTATATATGTAAAAATATTAGATGCGTGGAAAATTTAGGAAATAAGAAAGTTATTACGAAATTATTTCATGGGAAAGATACTGAAAAAATAATAAAGGAGCTCAAGGGAATATTAAATGAATAATTTTAATGTTGAAAAATATGTTGGACTAGCTATTAAAAGTGGAAAGGTGTATTTTGGCGTTGAAAAAATAGAATTATCAAAAAATACTAAATTGATAGTTTTTTCATCTAATATTTCTAAGAACAGCTTTGAAAAATTACAAAAGATAGCAGATATTAAAAAAATACATTTAGTTAGTTGTGATATAGAAAAGATATATCCTAATAGAAATTGTAAAGCAATTGGAATTGTTGATACAAATTTATGTAAAATAATAGAATATGGAGTAAATAATGGCTGACGAAAAAATAGATTACAACAAAGTTATTAGTGGACAAATTGAAAGTTTTAATAACATTTATAAGAATGTTATGGTAAAACTTGGTGAATTACAAACCAAATTAAGAGAAACTAGAGAAAATTATAACAAAAAGTATGAAGAATTAAGTATTGTTCAAACAGAAAAAGAAAAGGAACAAAATACTGATAAAGGAAAAGATGAGACAAGAGTAGAAGATGTTAATTCAAATCAAGTTCCTGATTCAACTCACGTTCCTGATAGGACAGAGGAAGATACAAAACCAGAAAAATTAAATGATGATTTTACTGAAGATGATTTTATTAGAAAACCTGCTCCTATCGAAGAAAAACCAGTTCAACCAGTTGTTCAACCTAATATAAATAGTCAAGATAATCAACATAACAACAAACCTGGATTTAATAGTAAAAAGGATAAATATAATAATAAAAACTACTTTGATGATGAATCAAATAAGAATAATAAACAAGATAAAACTGGGAAATTTAAACGCCAAAATGTTGGGCAAATTATTTTTGATGAAGATGGTGAAATAATTGAAAGAAGAAGAACAAGAACAATAAGAAAAGAAAAAGCTCAACAACCTACACAGGCTGTAAAAACACAAATAGATCATTTTGTTATGACTACAAAAACAATTTCAATTAAGGCATTTAGTGAGAAAATAGGTAAATCTGTTACAGAAATCATCAAGAAATTATTTGTAGATTTTGATATGCAATTAACTATTAATGATAGTATAGATACAGATTTAGCTGTATTAATAGGCGATGCCTTTAATGTTAATGTTGAATTAAATGTTGAAGCTACAAAAGAAGAAGAACTTGAATCTTTACATGATGATGCTGCATTAGATAGTCCAGAATTGTTAAAGGAAAGACCACCAGTTGTTACTGTTATGGGACATGTTGACCATGGTAAAACATCAATTCTAGATTACGTAAGAAAAACTTCAATTGCAAGTAAGGAAGAAGGTGGAATTACACAATATATTGGAGCTTATACAATCACAGTTCCATTTGAAGGAGAAAAGAAATCTATCACATTTTTAGATACCCCAGGACATGAAGCGTTTACTGCTATGCGTGCTAGAGGTGCAAATATTACAGATATTATTGTTTTGGTAGTTGCAGCTGATGATGGAATTATGCCACAAACAATTGAAGCTATTTCTCACGCAAAAGCTGCTAAAGTACCATTGATTGTTGCTATTAATAAAATAGATAAAGTTGCTGCAGATCCTGCAAGAGTAATTCAACAATTAGCAGAGCATGGGGTCTTATCTGAAGAATGGGGTGGAGATGTTCCAACAGTTAGAGTAAGTGCTGTAACAGGTGAAGGCATTAATAAACTTTTAGAAAATATATTAACTATTGCAGCAGTTAGCGAATTAAAAGCAAATCCATCAAGAAATGCTAAAGGAACAGTTATTGAATCTCAATTAGATAAAGGAAGAGGACCAGTTGCATCAATTTTAGTCCAAAATGGAACATTAAAAGTTGGTGACTATGTAGTTATGGGTACTGTTACTGGTAGAATTAGAACAATGGTTGATGATAAAGGAAACAATGTCAAAAAAGCAACACCAAGTATGCCTGTATCTATAACAGGTTTAAAAAATCTTCCAGAATCTGGCGATCAAATGCTTGTTGTTGATAATGAAAGATTGGCAAAACAAGTTGTTGAAGAAAGACTAGTTAGGGAAAATCTTGAAAGAGAACAGACAATTAGTAAAAACAAAATGTATGCAGTAGTTAATTCTGAACAAACTGATAGAAAAGAACTAAATCTTATTATTAAAGCGGATGTTAATGGAACTTGTGAGGCTGTAAAACAATCATTGATTAAATTAAGCACTGATGAAGTAGAAGTTAAAGTTGTTCATGCTCAAGTTGGTGCAATAATTGAATCTGATATAGATTTAGCAAGTACAACAAATTCAACAATTATTGGATTTAACGTTAGAGTTGATGCTAAAAATCAAGCACTTGCTGATAGAAAGGGCGTTTCTATAAAGCAATATAAGATTATTTATCAAGCTGTTGATGAAATCAATAAAGCAATTAAAGGTTTATTAGAGCCAACATATGAAGAATCAATTTTAGGAACAGCCGAGATTCGTAAAGTATTTAGAATTACTGGGGTTGGAACAATTGCTGGTTCTATGGTAAAAACAGGTGTTATCACAAGGAATGATAAAGCAAGATTGATTCGTGATGGTGTTGTTATTTATGATTCATTCATATCATCTTTACGCAAAGGAAAAGATGATGCGAAAGATGTTGCGGCAGGATTTGAATGTGGTATTTGTTTAAATAATTATGCAGATATTAAAGAAAACGATATCATTGAAGCGTATGCATTAAAGGAAATAGAATAATAAATGGCTAAGGTAGATAGAGTTAATGAAGAATTATGTCATTTATTAAATGATACAATTCTATATGATTTAAAAGATCCTAGAATAAACAACAGATTTGTAACAATTACAGCTGTTGTTACTTCAAGGGATTTAAAAGATGCTAAGGCATTTGTATCAACATTAAATTTAGAAGATTTAGATGAGGTTGTATTAATTTTAAACCAAGCATCTACATTTATTCGTAAAGCAATGTTTGATAAGGTAAAACTCAGATATATGCCTAAATTCTTATTTAAAAGGGATCCAGCGCTTGATACACTTTCAGTTGATAAAATAATAACTGATATAGAAAACGAGCTTAAAAACAAAAAGGATGAGGATTAATGGTCATCGATTTTAAAGGATTTTATAAAACAAAGAAAATCATAGATAGCTGCAAAAATTTTGCTATTTTTATTCATATTAATCCAGATGGAGATTGTATAACATCAGCATTAGCGCTTTCATTATTTTTAACAAAATACGATAAAAATGTAGATATATACACTCCAAATCTTACAAATTATAACGAGATATCTACCTGTTTTTATTCTTTACCACATTTTAATTTATTTAATAAAAAATCATTTGAAGGTAAATATGACTGTGCAATAGCAGTAGACTGTGCTAATTTTAATAGATTAAGTAAAGTTTCATATGAATTATTTTCATCTATTAAGAATTCAATTCTTATTGATCATCATGAATACGATGAAAAAGTTGGAGAGTTTACACAAAATACTATTCGCAGACCAGAGGCAACAAGTACAACATTAATTATTTATCATTTAATGAAATACATTAATAGAGAATTAATAGATGATGACATAGCAATGTTATTATATACTGGATTAATGACAGATTCTGGTTGTTTATCTCAACAAAATGCAAATGTTGATTGTTTTGAGATGGCTCTTGAAATAGTAAAAAAATACAAGATATCAATATCAGATATCGTGAATAAGTATTACAAAGAAGTATCAATTAAAAAATTTAATTTTACAAATTACGTTTTAAGTCATTGTGAGTATTATGATAATAACCGTATTGCTATATTAAAAATTAATAATGCTGATTTCAAGAAATATGATTGTGATTCAAGAGATAGCGAAGGAATAGTTTCAAAAATTTTAACAATAGATTCAATATTAGTATCAATAGTCGTTAGAACAGTCGATATAAATTTAGATGATACATTAAATGAAGAGATAAAATATAAATTAAGTTTTAGAACAAAAGGGTCAATTAATATGGTTCCAGTATGTAAATATTTTGATGTGCATGGTGGCGGGCATATAAATGCTTGTGGTTGTATTGTATCAACAAACAACTTTGATTCTATCAAAGAAGAACTTATAAAAAAGGTTTCAGAAGAAATTAATAAATAATGAATGGAATTATAAACGTATATAAACCAAGTGGAATATCATCCGGAAAAGTTGTAGGAAAAATCAAATATATATTAAAACAGAATAACATAATGGATAGAGTAGGCCATTTAGGTACACTTGACCCATTAGCTGAAGGGGTGTTGCCAATAGCAATTGGAAGAAGTACAAGATTATTTAATTATTTTTTAAATAAAGAAAAAGAATACAATGCTACTTTTATATTCGGCGCGTTATCGGTATCTTTAGATACAGAAAGCCCTATTGAATACGTAAATTGTCCACAATTCACTAATAAAGATATTTATTCAGTTATTCCTCAAAATGTAGGTAAAATTTTGCAAGAACCACCTGTATATAGTGCTAAAAAAGTGGAAGGACAACCAGCATATGTGTATGCAAGGAAAGGTGCTGATATATCATTAAAGCCAAGTGAAATAACTATTACAAAAATAGATAATGTTTCTAAAGTTGGTGATAATAAATTTAATATGGATATCTATTGTTCAGCTGGGACATATATTCGTTGTGTAGGAAGAGATTTAGCTAAGTCTCTTGGAACATGTGCTGTTATGGAAAAGCTAATAAGAAAAAAATCAGGTATTTTCAAAATAGAAGATGCTAATGATTTTAATGAGATAAATTCACTAGACGATTTATCTAACAATATTATTTCCCTCAATGAAATCTTAGTTGATTTGGACAAAATCATTTTATCAGATATTCAGCTCAAAGATTGTTTAGATGGTAAACTTATAAATATTGGAGAAAGAGAAATTTTTAACTTAGCATCATTCATTAATAATGATAATGTAGTTGCGATTGGAAGTGTTGATAATGGAGATGTTAAGATTAATACTTGGTTGATCTAATCTTTGTTTGAATTGTGTTTTAATATCAAGTAAAATATAGAAGTATGAAATGCGAAAAGATAATATGCCTTGGATTTTTTGATTCTCTACACCTAGGACATAGGTATATTCTTTCTAATGCTTTAAAACTTGCTGATAACAAAATCGAAAATGTTATAGTTTCAACTTTTTTAGATAATTTTAGTGAATATATAAAATCCAAAGTGACTGGAATATATACATTAAACGAAAGATTAGATATTTTAAACAATCTTGGTTATAAAAATGTTCTTATTTTCCCAACTAATGAAGAATTTTTAGGCCTTAGTAATGAAGAATTTTTTGAATATATTTTAAATTTTGGTTTTGACACGATTGTTTGCGGAACTGATTATACATTTGGAAAATTTGGAAAAGGAAATGTTAATGATTTAAAACATATTGCACAACAATATGGAATTAATGTTTATACTTTTGATCTAGTTAAAAATGGAAAAGAAAAGATATCTACAACTTTAATAAAAAGTTTACTTGAAAATGGCGAAATTATACAAGCAAATGAAATGTTAGGTGAAGAATTCTTTTATTCTGGAATTGTAACATATGGAAAACAAAACGGGATAAAAATGGGTTTAAGAACTGCTAATATTGAGGTTGATAAACATAAGATAAAGATTCAAAAAGGTGTATATGCTACAAAAACATTGATTGATTCCAAAGAATATTTTTCTATAACAAATGTCGGAAATCATCCTACATTTGACGATTACGGATTTAATGTAGAAACTCATATTATTGATTTAAATGAAGATATTTATGGGAAAGGTATAAAAGTTAAATTTTATACAAAGATTAGGGATATAGAGAAGTTTGAATCAATTGATCGATTAGTTAATCAAATTCAAAAAGATAAAAATAAAACAATAGAGTATTTTAAGGGGAAATAATGATAAAATTTGGTGTTGCTGGGAATAGCGAAAGTTTTTACAATGAAGGTTTTTTAGATACAATAGATGCTGCTAAATGGTGTTCAGATAGAAATATTGATATGTTTGAATATTCATGCGGAAGAGGAGTTAGAGTATCTAAAACCACAGCTCAAGCAATAGGGAAAGAATTTGCAAAGTATAACATTGAATTAAGTGTACATGCTCCTTATTTTATAAATCTAGCTAATCAAGAAGAAGAAAAAATAATCAATAGTTTTCATCACGTAACAGAGTCCATTAAACTTTTACAAGCCTTTGGAAATGGTAATAGAATTGTAGTTCATCCAGCTAGTCAAGGTAAACTTTCTAGAGAAGAAGCGGTAAATATAACAAAAGAGAATTTAAAAAAGTTATCAGAAATAATCTATGAAAATAATATGGATAATTTTTTAATTTGTCTTGAAACTATGGGTAAATTAGCTCAAATAGGTGATTTAAAAGAAATTGTATCATTTTGTAATTTAGATAAGTTTTATTATCCATGTATTGACTTTGGACACTTATACGCTAGAACAATTGGTGGGATTAAAAACAAGCAAGATTATATAGATATTTTAGAATTTATGAAAGACAATTTACCTAAAGAAAAGTTTGAAAATATGCACGTTCATTTTAGTAAGATAATGTATGGACAAAAAGGTGAAATAAAGCATTTAACTTTTGATAATACTGAGTATGGTCCAGATTTTGAACCACTTGCTGAATTGCTTGTTGAATACAATTTATCTCCAAAAATTATTTGTGAATCAGCAGGGACACAAGCGGAAGATACAATAGCTATGAAAAATTTGTATCTTTCGAAGTTAAAATAGTAATTTTTTGTCAATATTTTATTTTACAAATAAATATAACTATGTTATTATTTATCGATACCTTTGCAAGGAATTATATTAATCCTCTTGAAACATTAATTTTTTCTTTGCTCTTGGTGAATTATTTTATTCAATATGGAGGAAAACATGGATAGAACATTAACAAAACAACAAGTAATCGAAATGTATGGCACAAAGCCAGGAGACACAGGTTCTCCAGAAGTTCAAATCGCGCTTTTAACTTTAAGAATTGAACACTTAAACTATGATCATTTACAAAAACATCATAAAGACTTTAGTTCAAATAAGGGCTTACAAATGATGGTTGGTAAAAGAAAGAGTTTGTTAGCTTATTTAAAGAATACAGATATCGAACGTTATAGAGCACTTATAGAAAAATTAGGTTTAAGAAAATAAAAAAATAAAAGCGTCAGGGATTGTCAAACATGACAGTCCCTTTTCTTATTTTAGCAAACAAAAAAAATATATATTTAAGGAGAAAACAGATGAAGGAAAGTAGAATTTTTAAAACTACAATCGGTGGCAGAGAGGTTACTGCAGAAATCGGTGGGTATTGCCAGCAGAGTAATGGAGAGGTGTTTGTAAGATGTGGCGATACTGTTGTTATGGTAAACGTAACAATGGCTAAAGAACCTAAGCCAGGTATTGACTTTTTCCCTTTAGGAGTAGATTTTGAAGAAAAAATGTATTCTGTAGGAAAGATTCCTGGTGGATTTAAGAAGAGAGAAGGAAAACCAAGCGATAAGGCAATTTTGGTATCAAGATTAATTGATAGGCCTATAAGACCTTTATTTCCAAAGGGATTATTTAATGATGTTGCAGTTGTTGTAACACCACTTAGTGTTGATACTGAAATTCCACCAGAAGTATATGGAATGATTGGTTCAAGTATTGCTTTAAGCGTATCAGATATTCCTTGGAATGGACCAACAGGTTCAGTTATTGTAGGATATGTTGATGGCGAATACATAATAAATCCAAACAATGAACAAAAAGAAAGAAGTTTAATCAATCTTTCATTAGCAGGAACTAAAGATGCTATTATGATGGTTGAAGCAGGTGCAAATGAAGTTTCTGAAGAAGAAATGCTTGGTGCTATTTTATTTGGACACGAAGAAATTAAGAAAATCGTTGCATGGATTGAAGAAATTACTAAAGAAGTTGGAAAGCCAAAACTTGATGTTGAATTAAGACATGCTCCAGAAGAATTAGAAGAAGCAGTTAAAGCATATTCTGATGAAAAGATTGCAAGTATTTTTGCTATCTTTGATAGAACAGAAAGACAAATTTATGAAGATAAAGTTACAAAAGAAATCATGGATCACTTCGCTGAGATTTATCCAGATGATTTAGGATATGTAGCTGATGTTGTATATGCTATGAAAAAAGCATATGTTAGAAAGAGAATTTCTGAAGAAGGAATTAGACCAGATGGAAGAACATTAAAAGAAATCAGACCAATTTGGGTTGAAGCTGGTATTTTACCAAGAGTTCATGGTTCAGGTGTATTCACAAGAGGACAAACTCAAGTATTAACAACTTTAACATTAGGTTCTATTAGTGAGGTTCAAAAATTAGAAGGTCTTGATGATGATTCATTTAAACGTTACATGCATCATTATAACATGCCTCCATATTCTACAGGAGAGGCTAAACCTTTAAAGAGCCCTGGTAGAAGAGAAATCGGACATGGAGCATTAGCTGAAAGAGCATTACTTCCAGTATTACCATCTGAAGAATGTTTCCCATATGCTATTAGAACAGTTAGTGAGGTTATTTCAAGTAATGGTTCAACAAGCCAAGCATCAGTATGTGGTTCAACTATCGCTTTAATGGATGCAGGTGTTCCAATCAAAGCTCCAGTTGCTGGTATTGCTATGGGATTAATCAAAGATGAAGCTAATAATAAAGTTTCAGTAATGAGCGATATTCAAGGACTTGAAGATTTCTATGGTGATATGGACTTTAAAGTTGCTGGTACCAAAGATGGTATTACAGCAATACAAATGGATATCAAAATTAAAGGTATTGATGAAAATATTTTAAGAACAGCTTTAGCTCAAGCTAGAGAAGGTAGATTATTTATTTTAGGAAAGATACTTGAAGTAATTCCTGAACCAAGAAAAGAATTAAGTCAATATGCACCAAAGATCATTTCATTTGAAATTGATCCTAATAAGATTAAAGATGTAATTGGTTCTGGTGGAAAAGTAATTAACAAGATTATCGAACAAACTGGAGTAAAGATTGATATCGATGATTCAGGCAAAGTATTTGTTGCTGGCTTAGATATGGATAAATTACAAGCAGCTAAGAAGATTATTCTTTCTATTGCTAAAGATCCAGAAGTTGGTGATTATGTTGAAGGCCCAGTAGTAAGAATACTTGCAGGAAAGGGTGCTTTAATTGAAATTAATCCATCAAAGAATGCATTAATTCATATTTCAAAATTATCTAAAGATAGAGTAGAAAGAGTTGAAGATGTATTAAATATTGGTGATTATGTTAAGGCACAAGTTATTAGAATAAACGATAAGAAAGAAATTGATTTAAAACTTATTAAGAAATTCTAATATCAATAAAAATTCTTAAATTTCAAGAGGGTACAAAATAATAAAATGTGCCCTCTTTTTTTAAAAATAATAATCCATTTGTTTGACTGTCATAATTTAGCGTGCTAAAATATTAAAGTATTAAAATGCTAAAGCGGAGGTTGGTAATGACACAAAAATATTTAGAAGATGCAAAAGAATTATTTGAAGTTATGTCTAAACTTAAAACAGCTGATGAATTTTCTGCTTTTTTAGGTGATTTATGTACTATAAAAGAAATACAAGATATGGCTCAAAGATTCGAAGTTGCAAAATTGCTTGAAGATAAAAAGATATATAACGAAATAACAGCTAAAACTGGAGCAAGTGCTGCGACTATTAGCAGAGTAAATAGATGTCTTCAATATGGAGAAGGGTATAAACTTGCCTTATCTAAATTAAAAGGAAAGAAATAAAATGTTATCTTTTGAAAATAGATATGTTTTAAACTTAAGTAAGTTATATGAAAAATATGGTTACATGCGTTTCAAAATGGGAAAATTTGAGGAATATGATACGTATGTAAAAAATAAAAGTTTTCTTACTTCTGATAACATAATTACTTTTACTGATACTAATGGAAAACTTATGGCGCTTAAACCAGATGTTACTTTATCTATTGTGAAAAGTACAAAAGATATTGAAAATTTAGTATATAAAGTATATTACAATGAAAATGTATATAGAGTTTCTGGAGAAACAAAATCATTTAAAGAAATAATGCAATCAGGACTTGAATGTATTGGTTCTTTAGGTGAATATGAAATAAGTGAAGTTATTAAACTTGCTAGAGAAGCATTAAAAACAATATCTAATGAATATGTTTTAGATATTTCACACTTAGGTATTATTTCTGCAGTATTAGATGATGCTGGAATATCAATGAATTCAAAAACTAGATTACTTGAATGTTTTAGCAATAAAAATATTGCTGATGCAGAAAATATTTTAAGTGAAGAAGAAGTAACAAAAGATAATTGTGAATTAATTAAATTATTAATGGCTTGTAATGGAAAACCAACTGACATGATTAATAAATTAAAAGCATTTTCAAATGAATCAATAAAAAAGCCATTAAGTGAATTAGAAACAATAATATCTATCATTGGCGAAGAAGGATTAAGACTTGATTTTTCTGTAGTTAATGATATGAGGTACTATAATGGAATAGTATTCCAAGGCTTTATAAGAAACATTCCAAAATGTGTTTTATTCGGTGGACAATACAACTTATTACTAAAGAAAATGCGTCGTAATTCTAAAGCTATTGGTTTTGCTATTTATTTGGATGAATTAAAAGAAGAAATTGTGGATTTAGATGTTGATATTCTTGTTATATATAATGAAAAGTCAAATATAATAGAATTAGATAAAAAAGTAACAGCATTTAGAGAAGATGGTTTAAAAGTTCTTGTTGAAAAAACAATACCTGAAAATCTAAGATATGGAAAGATTATAAAACTATAAGGAATAAATATGATTAATATTGCATTACCAAAGGGAAGATTAGGTGAAAAAATATATCAATTATTTGAGGAAGCTGGATATGAATGTCCTGCTGTCTTAGAAAATAGCAGAAAACTAATATTTGAAAATGAAGAAAAACAAGTTAGGTATTTTTGGGTAAAACCATCTGATGTAGCAATATATGTTGAAAGAGGAGCTGCTGATATTGGTATAGCTGGAAAAGATATATTACTTGAATATAAACCTGATGTATATGAATTATTAGATTTAAAGCGTGGTATTTGTAGAATGGCAGTAGCTGCCCCAAAAGATAAAATAATTGATCCAAGAAAGACACTTAAAGTAGCTACAAAGTTTGTTAATATTGCTAATGATTATTATTCATCATTAGGAAGAGATATAGATATAATTCACTTAAATGGTTCAATTGAAATTGCTCCAATTTTAAATTTAAGCGATGTTATTGTAGATATAGTAGAAACAGGGAAAACTTTAAAAGAAAATAATCTTGAAGTTATTGATACAATTGTGAATATTTCTGCAAGACTAATTGCAAATAAGTCATCATATAAGTTTAATACAGAATGTATTGAAGAAATGATTAGTAAGATTAAACCATTGATTTAATAAAGGAAACAATATGAAAATACTAAAGAAAGAAGAATATATTGAAGAATTAAAAACAATTAAGGTTGCTGAAAAACAAGATGTTTCAGATATTGTAACAGGAGTTATCAACAACATTAAAGAAAATGGTGATAAAGCTTTATTAGAATATGAATTAAAATTCGATAAAGTTAATTTAACAAATCTTTTAGTTACAGATGAAGAAATAGAAAAAGCATATAATTCTGTTCCAAAAAAATTTATTAAAATATTAGAAAAAAGTGCTAAGAATATTAAAAGATTTCACTCAAAGCAAGTTAGAAAAGGGTTTACTTTAAAAACAAAGAATACAACAATTGGACAAAAGATTATTCCAATTGAAAGAGCAGGATTGTATGTTCCAGGAGGAACAGCAGCATACCCATCAACAGTATTAATGAATGCAATACCGGCAAAAATCGCAGGAGTAAGTGAAATATGTATAGCTACACCACCAAGAAAAGATGGAACGATTAACGAAGTCATTTTAGCTGCAGCAAAAATAGCTGGTGTTGATAAAATATATAAAATGGGTGGGGCTCAAGCAATCGCTGCTTTAGCATATGGAACAGAAACAGTTAAAAAGGTAGATAAAATTGTAGGGCCTGGAAATATATTTGTAGCTGAAGCAAAACGCCAAGTATATGGAATTGTTTCAATTGATATGATAGCAGGGCCAAGTGAAATAACAATTTTAGCAGATGGTAAATCAAATCCAAAATTTGTTGCTGCTGATTTATTATCACAAGCTGAACATGATAAAAATGCAAGAGCTATTCTTATAACAGATTCAAAAGAATTAGCAAACAAGGTTGAAAAAGAAGTATATAACCAAGTAGAAAAATTAAAGAGGAAAGAAATTGCAAAAGCATCAATAGATAACAATGGAAGAATAGTTTTAGTTGCTTCAATGGATGATGGTATAGATTTAGCAAATATAATTGCACCAGAACACTTAGAAATATCAACAGATGATCCATTTTCTTTGCTTGAAAAAGTTAAAAATGCAGGATCAGTATTTTTAGGAAGATTTAGTGCTGAAGTATTAGGAGATTATTATGCTGGACCAAATCATACATTACCAACATGTGGAACTGCTAGATTTTCAAGTCCATTATCAGTTGATGATTTTATAAAAAAGACACAATTTGCGTATTACACGGATAATGCATTTAAAAAATGTGCTAAATCAATTGCATATTTTGCTAATAAAGAAGGTTTAACTGGACATGCGAAAAGCGCACTTGTTCGTTTGGAGGAAACAGATGAGTAAATTTTTATCAAAAGATTATTTATCAATTAAACCATACGTACCAGGTGAACAACCAAAGATTGATAGTTTAATAAAACTTAATACAAATGAATCTCCATTTCCACCTTCAAATAAGGCGATTGAAGAAGCAACAAAAGTGCTTAATAAACTTAATCTATATCCAGATCCAGAATGCACAGAATTAAGAAAAACTTTTGCATCTAAATTAACAAATAATTTAACTGAAAAGAATATTATTGTAGGTAATGGTTCAGATGAAATATTATATCTTGCATTCATGTCATTTAAAGATAATGGATTTGTATTTTGTGATATCACATATGGCTTTTATGGAGTCTATGCCAAAATATCAGGAGCTAAATACAAAGAAATTCCACTTAAAAAAGACTATACAATAGATATAGAAAGCCTTATTAACTCAAAAGAAAATATCGTTATTGCAAATCCAAATGCTCCAACAGGTATAGCTATTTCATTAAAAGAAATAGAAAGAATAGTTAGTAGTAACAGAAATAGATTAGTAATAGTCGATGAAGCATATGTTGATTTTGGAGCAGATAGTGCAATTAATTTAGTTGAACAATATGATAATTTACTAATCGTTCAAACATTTTCAAAATCTAGGTCTTTGGCGGGCGCAAGAGTAGGGTTTGGGATAGCAAACGAGGAAATAATAAAAGATTTGAATTTATACAAATATTCATTAAATCCATATAATATTAATAAAATTTCTTTAGCGCTTGCTTGTGGTGTTATTAATGATGAAGAATATACACAAGGTAATATTTCAACCATTATAACTACCAGAGAATACACAGTAGAAGCATTAAAAAATCTAGGATTTGATTGTTTGAATTCAAAATCAAACTTTATTTTTGTTAAAAATGATAAAATATCTGGTTTTGAGTTGTATACTAAATTAAGACAAAGAAAAATTTTAGTTAGATATTTTGATAAAGATAGATTACGTGAATATGTTAGAATAACAATAGGCAGTAAAAATCAAATGGAAAAATTAATTGAAGAAACAAAAAATATTTTGGAGGAATTAAAATGAGAACAGCTGAAATAAAAAGAACTACATATGAAACTGATATTACCTTAAAGCTTTGTATTGAAGGTAAAGGTAATTCTAAAATTGACACAGGATGTGGATTTTTAGATCACATGCTTACATTATTTTCTAAACACGGTAACTTTGATTTAGAAGTAAAATGTAAAGGCGATACATTTGTTGATGATCACCACACTGTTGAAGATGTAGGTATATGCTTAGGAGAAGCATTTAATAAAGCACTAGGAGATAAGAAAGGCATATATAGATATGGTAATTTTTGTTTACCTATGGATGAAGCATTAGTTTTAACAGCTGTTGATTTTTCAGGTAGAAGCTACCTTGGCTTTGGTCTAGAAATTCCATCACAAAAAATTGGAACATTTGATACTGAATTAGTTGAAGAATTTTGGACGGCTTTTGTAAGAAAAGCAGAATGTTCATTACATTTTAAACAATTTTCAGGAACTAACTCGCACCACATTGTAGAATCTGCATTTAAGAGCGCAGCTAGAACAATAAAAGAAGCAGTAAAAATTGATCCAGATAATGCTGATTCAATTCCATCAACAAAAGGAAAAATTTAATGATAACTATTATTGATTACGGTGTTGGCAATCTATTTTCATTAAAATCATCTTTCAAAAAAATTGGAGTTGATGTAATCGTAACAAGCGATATTAATGTTATTGAAAATAGTGAAAAGATTGTTCTTCCAGGAGTGGGAGCTTTTTGCGATGCTGTAAACAAATTAAGAGATATGAATTTAGATAAAGTAGTTATTAACCAATGTGAAAAAGGTAAACCACTACTTGGTATTTGCTTAGGAATGCAAATGCTTTTTAATGACAGTTATGAAAATGGATATTATACTGGTTTAGGTTTAATACCTGGAAGTGTAAAGCCACTTAAAGGGGTTATAGATCCTAACCTTAAAATTCCTCAAATTGGATGGAATAAACTTGAATATAAAAATGCATCACCAATATACAAATACTTAGATATAGAAGAATACGTATATTTCGTTCATTCATATATGGCAGTTGATTGTGAAAAATATATAACAGCTACTTGTCAATATGGGACAACGGTAACTGCATCAGTTCAAAAAGATAATGTATTTGGATGTCAATTTCACCCAGAAAAGAGTGGAGAAGTTGGTTTAAAAATTTTAAAAGCATTCTGTGAAATAAAGTGAGGTTATTTTGTTAATATTTCCAGCTATAGATATATATAAAGGACAAGCAGTTAGGTTATACAAAGGCGACTATAACCAAATGACGGTATATGGTAATCCACTTGATATAGCCAATGATTTTTTGAAAGTTGGAGCAAAAAATATTCATATTGTTGATTTGGAAGGTGCTAAAGTAGGCTCAACTCCTAATTTTGAATATGTATGTAAAATAAAAGAAAATACTGGTTTATTTTGTGAAATCGGTGGTGGAATAAGAAGTATTGAAACAATTGAAAAATACATTAATGCTGGTATTGATAGAGTAATTATTGGAACAGCTGCTTTAAATGATAACTTTTTAAAGAGCATAGTTGAAAAATTCGGTGAAAAGATAGCAGTAGCTGCTGATGTTTTAAATGGTAATATTGCTGTAAAAGGTTGGCTTGAAAATTCAAATGTTTCCATTAACGATTTTCTTGAAAAATTAGTTAAATACAACGTCAAAACTGTTATTGTCACAGATATTTCAAAAGATGGGACAATGACTGGAACTAATAGAGGGTTATATAGTGAATTAATAAATAAATATGATATAAACATAACAGCATCAGGTGGAGTATCTACTTTAGATGATATTAAAGCATTGAATGATATGAATATGTATGCAGCTATTATTGGAAAAGCATACTATAACGGAAGTATAGATTTAGCTAAAGCTATTGAGGTAGAAAAATGATAACTAAAAGAATTATTCCATGTTTAGATGTTAGGGATGGAAGAGTTGTTAAAGGTGTTAATTTTGAAGGGATTAAAGATGTTTCTAATCCTGTTGATTTAGCTAAATACTATTCTGAATGTGGAGCAGATGAATTAGTCTTTTATGACATCACAGCTTCAAGTGAAGGAAGAAAACTCTTTATTGATATTCTTACTAAAACAGCAGAAAATGTCTTTATTCCATTAACTGTAGGTGGCGGTATTAATACAATTGAGGATTTTGATAGAGTACTTAAATGTGGAGCAGACAAAGTAAGTGTTAATAGTGGAGCTATAAAGAATCCAAATTTAGTTATGGAAGCTGCAAAAAAATATGGTAGTCAATGTGTTGTATTGAGTGTTGATGCTAAAAGAGTTGATGGAGAATTTAAAGTATTTAGTAAAGGCGGAAGAGTTGATACTGGGATTGATTTACTACCATGGATTAAAAAATGTGTTGATTTAGGTGCTGGAGAAATAGTTTTAAATTCAATTGATACAGATGGAGTTAAGACTGGCTTTGATTTAGAAATGCTTAAAGCAGTAACAGAAATTGTAAATATACCAGTAATAGCAAGTGGCGGAGCTGGGAATATTGAAGACTTTATTACTTTATTTACAAAACTACCAAAAGTTGATGCTGGACTTGCTGCTTCAATTTTCCACTTTAAACAAGTAGAAATTAAAGATTTAAAGATAGAAATGAAAAAAAGAGGAATACCTGTAAGAATATAAATAGGAGATAATACAACTAGCAAATTTGCTAAATAGAAACTGTATTATGTAAACAAATAATGGTAAATATTGATGAATTAAAATTTGATGATAAAGGTTTGATACCTGCAATAGTAGTAGATGCTAATACAAAAAAAGTATTAACACTTGCGTACATGAATAAAGAAAGTCTTAAAATCTCAATGGAAAAGGAACTTACTTGTTTTTATAGTCGTTCTAGACAAGAGTTATGGCTAAAGGGAGAAACAAGTGGTAATTATCAACACATTGTTTCAATTACAGCTGATTGTGATAAAGATGCGCTTGTTGTAATGGTTGAACCAGATGGACCAGCTTGTCATCTTGGAACAACTAGTTGTTTTGAATACCCAGTATATGAAAGTGAAACAAGACAAGAATTTTCATATGAAAAGTTATATGAACTCTTAGTTGGTAGAAAGAACGAAAAGAAAGAAGGCTCATATACAACATACTTATTTGAAA
Organism: Clostridia bacterium; assembly: GCA_024685275.1. Classification (GTDB taxonomy): domain Bacteria; phylum Bacillota; class Clostridia; order Christensenellales; family DTU072; genus CAG-1782. The sequence goes on along the minus strand of JAIKVY010000142.1, from coordinate 5,947 downwards.
AGGGATTAGATAAGATATTAAAAAAGGTTGGTGAAGAATCAACTGAAGTTATCATTGCTGGAAAAGCAGAAGATAAAAAAGAAACAATATATGAGATTGCTGATTTAGCATATCACGTTATGGTTCTTATGGTTCAGATGGGGATATCACTTGATGAAATCAAAAAAGAACTAGCATCGAGACATGTAATAGATAAAAAGGTTAAACAGGAGAAAATGACAAAGTGATAAAGTTTGATCTTCATACACATACAACTTTTAGCGATGGCAAAAATACAATAGAAGAAATGATACAAAAAGCTATTTCTTTAGGTTTAGATACAATTGGAATTAGCGACCATTCGTTTACAGGTTTTAACACAAGTTATTGTATGAAGGAAAATGCTTTAGATGAATATATAAACACAATAAAAAGATTAAAAGAAAAATATAAAGACAAAATTAATGTATTATGTGGAATAGAATATGATTATTTTTCAGAAATAGATACCAGTTGTTTTGATTATGTTATTGGAGCTGTGCACTTTTTGAAAATAGAAAATGAATATATCGAAGTAGATAATGATAAAGAAACATTAATAGATTGTGCAAATAAATACTTTAATGGCGATATATATAAAGTAGCAGAAATTTATTATAGCGAATTAGCAAATGTAGTAGAGAAAACAAAATGTGATTATATTGCACATTTTGATCTTATTTCAAAGTTTAATGAAGATAATAAATTATTTGATGAAAATGATGTTAGATATATTGATGCTTGGAAAGCGGCAGCGGATAGTATATTAAAAACAGGTAGGATATTTGAAATTAATACAGGGGCTATTTCAAGAGGGTATAAAACGAAACCATATCCATCTTTTGATATATTTAATTATTTAAAAAATAACGGGGCTAAGTTTATTTTTTCAAGTGATAGTCATAGTGTAAAAACAATAGGATTTGGATTTGATTATTGGAGGAATATATATGAATTCTAGTTTAGAAAAAAGTTTAGATTTAAAGTATCCTGGAAGGGGAATTATTATAGGCAATAATGAAAAAGGAAATCTAGTTATTGCGTATTTTATAACAGGTAGAAGTGAAAATAGTCGTAATAGAATTTTTACTAGAAATGATGATGGATTAATAATAAAACCATATGATGAATCAAAAGTAACTGATCCATCTTTAATTATATATAGACCATTTACTACATATAACAATAATGAAATTATTACCAATGGGGATCAAACTGAAACTGTATTAGAATATTTAAAAAATGGAAAGAGTTTTATTGATGCTCTTAATCAAAGACAATATGAGCCAGATGCTCCAAATTTTACTCCAAGAATATCAGCATTAGCACATGGAGATACAATCTCTTTATCTATTCTAAGGAAAGATAATAATAGCGATAAATGTATTAGAGATTATTATTCATACAAACAAGAAAGCAAAGTAGGATACTTTATTAGAACATATATTGATGATGGAAATCCATTACCATCGTTTGATATTCCACCAATAAAATTAGAATTAGAAGGAAATGCTAAACAATTAGCAACAATAATTTGGAATGCATTAAATGCGGATAATAAAATATCTCTTTTTGTTAGAGAGATTGATAAAGATGGAAAAGTAAGTGAAGAAATAATAAATAAACATAAATAAAAGGAGAACAGTATAATGAAGGAATTTGAATTAAAATATGGATGTAACCCAAATCAAAAGCCAGCAAGAATATATTTAGATGGAGATAAAGAATTACCACTTACCATATTAAATGGAAAGCCTGGATATATTAATTTTTTGGACGCATTGAATTCGTGGCAACTTGTTAAAGAATTAAAATATGCTTTAAAAATGCCTGCAGCGGCTTCATTTAAACATGTTTCTCCAACATCAGCGGCAATTGGTAAAAAGCTACCAGATAACCTTAAAAAGGCATGTTTTGTTGATGATATAGAAAACCTAGATGACTCTCCAATTGCTTGTGCATATGCTAGGGCAAGAGGAACAGATAGAATGTGTTCATTCGGAGATTGGATTGCTCTATCAGATATATGTGATGAAACAACAGCAATAATTATTGAAAGAGAAGTATCAGATGGTATCATTGCTCCTGGATATACTGAAAAAGCATTACAAATTTTAAAGACAAAGAAAAAAGGGAATTATAATATTGTTCAAATTGATGAATCATATGTTCCAGAAATAATAGAAAAGAAACAAGTATTTGGAATAACATTTGAACAAAGAAGAAATGATATAGTAATTACTGAAGATATTTTAAATGATATTGTAACGGATAATAAAAATCTACCAAAAGATAAAAAAGAAGATTTAATTATTGCTCTAATAACATTAAAATATACACAATCAAATTCTGTGTGTTATGCATATGATGGTCAAGCAATCGGAGTAGGCGCTGGACAACAATCAAGAATTCATTGTACAAGATTAGCAGGAAATAAAGCTGATGTGTGGTTTTTAAGACAATCAGAAAAGGTTCTCAATTTACCATTTAAGGATTCCCTTTCTAGACCAGAAAGAGATAATGTGGTAGATGGATATATTAATGGTAATGAAGAGGATGTTTGTGCTGATGGTATATGGCAGAAATATTTTACCTCTAAGCCAGACTATTTCACAAAAGAAGAACAAAAAGAATTTATATCAAAATTTAAAGGTGTTTCATTAGCAAGTGATGCATTTTTCCCATTTGATGATAACATAGTTAGAGCATATAACAGTGGCGTTAGCTATATTGCTCAACCAGGCGGATCTATTCGAGATGATTTGGTAATAGATAGATGTAATCAATTAGGAATAACAATGTGCTTTGTAAAAACTAGATTATTCCATCACTAAGATAAATTAATTGATTATTTTAAGGTTATAACGTGTTCTTCTCTAACTTCTAATTTACTATTTGTAAATTTGAGAGTCATGGTATTTCCTGTAATCTCAATAGCTGTACCAGTAAATTGAGCACCACCAAGACCTTCATTGTTATAATAGTCGCTTCTTACTGACCCTAAAACGACTGGGAAATTAGCTCTATTTGTAGAAGTATCAGGTTCAAAGTATTCAACTTTATGAGAGTGTCCAGAAATAAGAATAGAAGTGTTTAGAGATTCTAAGTTTTGAATCATGTTATTACATATATCATTATTACATTTTTCACTGATAGGAAATGCAATATGACATAAACTAACTACATGGTTTATTCCATCTTCTAAATAGTTTGGATCATTAGCAATAGTTTTTAGCCATTGTTGTTCCACTTTTCTATACTGTGTAAAATCTGCAGTAGTAGATATTGTTTTATTCGTATCTTCCATATCACTACCAATATCAAGTACTAAAAATTTAACATCACCAAAGTTTACAGAGTAATAAAAATTATTAGTTTTTGAAGCATAATAATTAGGAAGTTTATCTAGAATAGATCCAACAGTTTCATGATTTCCACGGGTTATAATAACCGGAATAGAGGAGCTAGTCATTTTTGCTAAAATATCATATACAAATGTAATTTCCCATTCAGTTGAAACATCATTAATATGATCGCCATTAGCGATAATAAAGTCTAATTTGTTACCAAAATATCTACTTGCTTGTATCGCTCCAGATTTATAAAAATGATTATCGCTAAAATTATATATCTGTAAACCATCAGATGCATCAACAGGTCTAAAACTATATTCTTTAGAAATAGATGATGTTTTTGCTGTTAAATATGCTCTACTTAGAGTAATTCCATTAGAATGAATTGAATAAGATTTGGTTTCATCTAAAACATTTCTAGGAACAATTGTTTTGTGAAGAGTAGATACATTCATTATACCTGCAGTTGAATCAGTATATTTAATGCCGTTAATTTCAACATATCCTGTTGTAGTTGTTGAGGTGCTCCAACATATTTGATATTCATCTTCAATAGCGAACACAACTGCTCCAGAATTGAAATATACAGGTAATAAATTAAATATTCCAAACAGTAAACTAACAATAATAACCAATGTAAGAACAGATGATGTTATTATATATGCTTTTTTCTTAAGTTTAATAAATTTCGTCCAAACAATAATACAACAAAGAATAAGAATAATTGCGACAAAATATGGCGTACCAGCAATAAAGAAATAAAAGAATTTTGATAATGCTAATGCAATCATTGCAAAAATGCAAAAAGAAAACAATAGACCAAGAACAATTACTAAAATTGTTAACCATTTTTTATGAAAGAATATAAAGTTAATACAGCAAATAATAAACGGAATCCAAGCACCTACACCAATCAATATTGGCATGTATGTAGCAGTATAATACATTTTTTCATATGTTAACATCCACGTGGGAAATAAAATAATTATAGGTAAAAATGATGCAAGAATGCCTATGATATTTAGTGCCTTATGTTCTTTAAAATGATTAATAATATTATTTTTCATACTTTTCCCCATGTTTGGATGTTTTAGTAAATATATCATTAATAAAATTACCAAGTCAATTATAGCAAAGGCATGAATTATATATTTACTATTTAACATAATCTGCCAAACTCTTAAAATTTTTAAGTATTTGGCACTTTATAGTGGGGTAAGCGTGTTATAATCTGCCAAACTCTAATTTTTTTTGAGTGTTTGGCATTTTATATATAAATCACTAATTGAAAAATCACAATAAAATTCTCTACGATGTAAGCGCATGAAGTCCATCAAGGATATATGCATAAAATAGCCATTTTCAATAATTTATTATTGAAAAGTCAAAGAAAAATACATTTTAATGAATAATATTAGTCAACATCTATAATATCTAAATAAATAGTTTATGAAACAATATGGAGGTGTTTATGAAATATGAAAAGTTTTTAAATATATGGATGGAGGATTATGTAAAAATAAAAAATAAAAAAAGAACAACAATTGTGTATAAAAACTTAATAGAAAAGCATATAAAGCCACAACTGGGAAAATTATCTTTAAAGCATTTAAATATGTTTGTTTTACAAATTTTTCTAAACAAATTAATAAATAGTGGAAATGCAAGAAATGGTTGTGGATTATCCTCTAGTACAATTCAAATGATAATGGTTATTTTAAAAAGTTCGATGAATATGGCAGAAAAATTAGAATTAATTAAGACTAATCCAACAATAAATTTAATTCGGCCCAAAACTATAAAAAAGAGAGTTGAATGTTTTTCTCTAGAAGAACAAAAAATGATAGAAAAATATGTGTTTAATCATAGAAAAAATAAACCATATTACTTAGGAATCATTATTTGTTTATATACGGGCATCAGAATAGGAGAACTATTAGCATTAAAATGGGAAGATATTGATTTTAATAACCAGATACTTATGATAACAAAAGCGTGTTATGAAGGGAAAGACGAAAATGGATTATATACTAAAATTATTGATACTCCAAAAACAATATGTTCAACAAGAAATATCCCATTACCAAATCAAGTTGTTGAATTATTAAATGAAATGAAAAGAACATCAAAATCTGATTATATAATATCAAAAAACGGAAAGGATATTATGGTTAGATCATATCAAAGATCATTTGAATCAATATTAAGAAAATTAAATATTAATCATAAAGGATTTCATTCTTTAAGACATACATTTGCAACGAGAGCGATTGAATTAGGAATGGATATAAAAACTTTATCAGAAATATTAGGACACAAGAATGCTAGTATAACACTAAATACATATGCTCACTCGTTAAATAAGCACAAAAGAGAAATGATGAATAATATAGGAAGTATTATGGAAAAATAACCATTTAATATCCTATTAGATGTATGTTTTTCAGCTATTTTAACTCTTTCATTATGTGTTCTTAAAAATTTCTCGGGCATATTAACACTCCTCTCCTTATTTATTTGTTTCGTTATAAATTATTAAATTAGATTAAACATTAAACAAAATAGAACCTTTTGTT
>JAIKVY010000135.1 GCA_024685275.1 Clostridia bacterium | reverse complement strand
TATAGAAAAAGGAGAGATTTATTATGGATGAAATGAATATAGGTAATTTAATAGAATCAACTAAAAGAAATGTTGATATTATTTTTTGTATTGATGGAACGGGAAGTATGAGCCCTTGTATTGAAAGCATTAAAAATAATGCAAAAAAATTTTATCAAGACTTAGCAAATGTTATGACTGAGGATTATAATTCATCAATAGAAAGTTTGAATATTAAAGTAATTACTTTTCGTGATTATAATAGTGATAAAGATAATTGTATTCAGACAAGTGAATGGTTTGATATGAGTACAACTGATAAAGACAAATATTCAGATTATTTATCTAATATTGTTGCTCAAGGTGGAGGAGATGATCCTGAAAATGGTTTGGAAGCATTATATTTAGCAATGACTACGAAGTGGAATTGTAATGGAGTTAAAGATCGTCAAATTATTGTTTTATTTACTGATGCTGATGCTCATGAATTAGGCCAAATAGATGATGATGTTAAACCTACGAATATCGCTACTTCTATAGATGAGTTAAAAAATACATGGAATGGAGTTAGACCATCTCATTTGGATCAAAGTAGTTTTAATCTAACAAGAAAATGTAGAAGAATGGTTTTGTATGCACCTCCTGGAACTAAATATGAAGAGTTAGCTGATGGTATTGATCAGGTAAGTTTTGTTGCTACTGAATTAAATAATGGTTTGGGAGATATTGATTTTAAAGAAGTTATTCAAGTTATTGCTTGCTCAGTTGCATAATTGGGGGAATAATGGCTGAAAAAAAGTATGTAAAAATGTATTGTCAAAAATCTAAATGTTATGGTTTAGTAACAATAGAGGTTGATAACGGCGTTTCCAAAATATGTAATTTTTATGAAATTGATGATGATACAGCTAAGAATATCAATAATGTAGATGATTCTTCATTACCTCAGGTTTCTGGGTATTTAAAGCCATGTTTTAAAGATGGAACTAGAAATCCGTTATCATGTGATATGAAAAGACAATGTTCTGTTAAAAAGGGTGAATTATGGTATCAATGTATATACTGTAAAGACTTAGAAATTTGTAATAGCATTAGTAACAGTGCCTCATATAATATATATTTTATTATGGATGAATCAGGAAGTATGTCTTATTCAGATAGAAAAGAAGGTTCGAATGCTGTAAGAAAGTTAATACAATCACTAGTTGGTAATGGAAATACATATAGTTTTGTTGCTTTTGGTTCATATGCAGGATATGTTTTTAAAAATGAAACAAATATAGATAAAATATCTTCAGCATTAAAACTATATGAAAATGATAATACTGGATATGGGGGTTCTACTGCAGCTGATTTAGCTTTTGAAACTATTAAAAATGATGTATTTGAAGCAAAAAAACCAATTAGAATTATTCTTGTAACAGATGGTTATTTTGATAGTTTGGATAGAACTATAGAAGTTAGAAATTCTATTCTTAAATGTCGTAATGATATTGAGATACTTGCTATTGGAGTTACAGGAGCAGACAATTATTCATTAGGTGAAATTGGAACAGTTCCCGAGTTTTCTAAAGTGATTGGAGATGCAAAGAATTTAACACATACATTTGAAGATATTGCTAATTTATTAAAAAACAAGGGTAATAATTTCTAATAGGAGAGCATATGGAAATTTTAGATATAGGCGCTTTACAAAGTAAAAAACAAAAAAATGTAGATATAGTTATTTGTATTGATGCAACAAGTAGTATGGGGCCATGCATAAATAATGTGCGTACAAATGCAAAAAAATTTTATCAAGATATTACTTATGTTTTGAAAACAAAATATAATACTGAAATAAGTTCTTTAAGGGTTCAAGTAATTGTTTTTAGAGATTTGGAATGTGATCAAAATGCAATTGAAGAAAGTAAATTTTTTGAACTTCCTTCTGATTCGCTGGATTTTGAAAGATATTTAAATACAATAACACCTAGAGGTGGAGGAGATTTTAAAGAAAGTGGATTAGAGGCTATTTATACTGCAATGAGAACAAAATGGGAGGCAAAAAATCGTCAAGATAGACAAATTATTTGTTTATTTACTGATGCAGATGCTATTGATTTTAACGAGAAAAGGGAACGTATAGGATATCCAAATATGTTTGATGAAAAAAAATTCTTAAATCAATGGAATTCAAATGTAGGTAATGAAAACACTTTACAAAATCATGCAAAAAGGTTAGTTGTATATGCACCACCTAATTCAGTATATGAGAGAATTTGTAAAAAAATGGGTTGCAGTTTTTATAATGTTGTTATTCCGATGAAAGGAATGTCAGATATCAGTTTTGAAGCAATTATAGATATGATATGTGCAAGCGCGAGTTCTCAATCTTAAGTACCTTATTGTGAGGATATAATGAAATATAAAGGTTATGAAGTTTGGAGTAAATTTGTAAAAGATGGTAGTTATATTAACTGGAAAATTACTGGGAATGGAAGTTACATTATAGCTGATAAAAATGGAATTTCATATTTTATAAAGAGATCCACATCAATTAGATACCCTGATAAAGCATTAGACAAAGAAGTATATTTAGAAGATATTAAGAAATGTAAATTTCAAGAAGATAAACAAAAAGAAATTAGAAAGTTATTAAATAAGGTTAAATTTGAAAATGATCATATTGCTGTAGAACTTGAGAATTTATGGGATGATAATTATTTTACTACATATACTCGTTTTATTCCTGATGTTGTAGATGAAAGTGATTTTTCCATGCTTGATTTTAAAACATTTTTAAAATTATGTAGAGATTCTGCTACTTTAATAGATATAATACATACTGCTGGAGTTACTCATGGTGATTTAAAAGAGAAAAATATGATTATTCAAAATGATTCTGGGAAATATATCCCATATTTGATTGATTTTGATTCTTCATATCCAACTAGATATGGGAAGGAAAAATCAAGTAAAGGTATATATTTAATTGGTGAACAAGTAACTTTTTCAGATGGGTATGAAAGCCCTGAAATTGTTTACTATAATTATCAATCAGAATTTAATAATAATCCTGGAGCTATTCCTATTACTGAAAAAACAGATATTTTTTCACTTGGTATTATATTTCATAATTATTGGGCAAATTCATTTCCAACTGTTGATGATAAAAATACATCCGCTGGAATTGGAATATGTTGTAATGCTCCAATTGTGCTGGATCCTAAATTTGATATAGAAATAGGTCCAAATTATAAATGTAAATTTTCATCATTACTTTATTGGATGTTAGCAAAAGAAGCGAAAGATCGACCATCAGCTAAACAGGTAATAGATGTTCTTGATGATAAATTAGATGTAGAAGATTTTTATGAAACGCCAAACTCTGAAAATTTATTTGATAATATTCCACATAAAATGCATCTAAACATAATAGATATATTATCCAAGGATGAATTAAAATCTAAAGGAATTAAATCTTTTTCAAAAACTTGTGAAAAAGGACAATTTTTATATATTGTAAAATATAAAAATGGCGTTATTGAAAAGCTTACTCAGATAGAATTATGCGAAAAAGGTTTAGCAACTTTAAAAGTAAAAAATTCAGGATTATGGCCAGTTGACGAAAAAAGCTATAAATTAAAGTCTAATGATGAATTACTTAAACTAGGTGTTATTTATATTGAAATGGGTGCTTCGCCAAAAGGATATATTGTTCATAAATCAACAGGTATAAAGTTTTCCGTAGATATAAATTTTTTAAAAACAAACGGTTATGTTACTCCTTTAATCGTTGAAGATAATAGTAGTGTTGATTTTGGTGATGATAATAAACCTTTCCCTGAAGATGGTACTTGTTATAATATTACAAAATTAAAAGAAAAAAAATATATAAAAGTCAAAAAAATACTATATGACAGTAATAGATACTATA
>JAIKVY010000131.1 GCA_024685275.1 Clostridia bacterium | reverse complement strand
ATTTAGGAGGCTAAAAATGAAAATAGATATTTTCTCAGGATTTTTAGGATCAGGAAAGACTACATTAATTAAAAAACTTATCAAAGAAGCATATAGCGGAGAAAAAGTTGTTTTAATTGAAAATGAATTTGGTGAAATTGGTATCGATGGAGGATTCTTAAAAGATGCTGGTATTGAAATTACCGAAATGAATAGTGGTTGTATTTGTTGTAGCTTAGTTGGAGATTTTGCTAAAGCATTACAAGAAGTGGTAAGCCAATATAATCCTGATAGAATTATTATTGAACCATCTGGTGTTGGAAAATTATCTGATGTAGCTAGAGCTGTAGAAAGCGGATTAAATGGCCACCCTATTAACTCAATGACAACTGTTATAAACGCTAAAAAAGCAAAAATGTATTCTAAAAACTTTGGAGAATTCTTTAATGACCAATTAGAAACAGCTAATTGTATTGTTTTAAGTCATACAGATGTTGCTACTCCAGAAGTTGTAGAAGAATGTCTTAAATTCGTAAAAGAAAAAAATCCAAATGCAGCTGTTGTTGCTACAAGCATTAACGAACTTGATGGAAAAATGATTCTCGAAGCAATGGAAAAATCTCTTAGATCAACTAAAGATATTATTGATGAATTAATGAAAGAGCATGAACACGATGAAGATGAACATTGCCATCATCACCACCACGATCATGATGAAGATGAGGAAGAATGTCATTGCCACCGCCATCATGAACATGATGAAGACGATGATGAAGACGAACATGAACATTGTCACCATCACCACCACGACCATGATGAAGATGAAGAAGAATGTCATTGCCACCATCATCATGACCACGATGAAGACGATGATGATGAGGACGAGCATGAACATTGTCACCATCACCACCATGACCATGACGAAGATGAAGAAGAATGTTGTTGTCACCATCATCATCACCATGCTGATGAAGTATTTACTTCTTGGGGTGTTGAAACAACAAAGAAATATTCAAAAGAACAATTAATTCAAATTATGAATGAATTATCTAACGAAGAAAAATATGGAATTATTTTGAGAGCAAAAGGTATTGTTCAAGATGAAAATGGGCAATGGTTAAATTTTGACTATATACCAGAAGGTATTGATGTTAGAAACGGTGCTACTGATATAGTTGGAAAATTATGTGTAATTGGTAGCAAAGTAAATGAAAAAGCTATTGCTGAATTATTTGGAATAAAGGAATAATTAAAATGCCTAATACTGATCAAAACCAAGCATATCAACAATATGAACCAACATGCGGTGTAATACTTGTTTTAGGATTACTTGAAGCTGGTAAAACAACTTTTATCCAAAACACTTTTATTAAACACTACAAAAGTCAAAAAGATAATGGTAAAACTTGCCTTTTAGTTTTTGAAGAAGGCGAAGAAGAATATGATGATGCAGCAATTAAAAATTTAGGTATTGATGTATATCACTTAGAGCAATCCGATTGTAATTTCACTAAACTATCTTTAATTGAACAAACTGGAAAATATGATAGAGCAATAGTTGAACTTAATGGAATGTGGAATATGGATACTTTTTGGGACGCACTACCAAATGAATGGGGCGTTGAAAGAGTTATAACCATTCTTAATTCTGAAACTATTATTGCTGAAAATGCTAATATGAGACAATTAGTTTTTGATAAAGTTTCTACATCAGATTTGGTCGCTTTTAATAGAGTCAAAAAAGATGCAGATAAAATGCCTTTACATAAATTAATTAGACAAATAACAAGAAATTGTGAAATTGTATATCAATTGACTGATAATACAGTTGTTGAAGATGATATAGTTGATCCACTTCCATATGATATAAATGCAGATATCATAAATATTGAAAATAGAGATTTTGCATACTTTTATCGCGATATGGTAGAAAATATGAATAATTACAACAACAAAAAAGTAAAATTTTTAGGATTAATTGGCTGGGACGCTTCACTTGGAAACAATACTGCTATTATTGGAAGACATATTATGACATGTTGCGAAGCAGATACAAAATATTCTGGATTTGTTTTAACACATGATGGAAAAATGAAATTTAAAACTGGAACTTGGGCTATTGTAACGGCAAAAATTGAAATAAAGAAACATTATGCATATGATGGTGTTGGCCCAGTATTCGTTGCTGAAAAAATAGAATTAACCCCTCCTCTTCCAAAAGAAGAAATGGTTACTTATTTTTATTAATTAATAAAAACACTTGATATTTATATATAAATAGTACTAAAATACTATGCATGCAAAAATATTTATTCGCTTGTAATGTAATATTTTTTATGATAAAATAGTAAAACTTGTTACAAACAAGAAAATATGGAGAAAAGATATGTTTAATTTAATAGGCGCAGCTTATGACGTGTACTTTGGATTTAGTATTACATTTATGGTACTAATGGTTTTAGCTAGTATAAGCATGATTATTCTCGTTTTAATTCAACGTGGAGATTCAAATAATAATATCAATGCTATTACTGGTGGACAAGAAACTTTCTTTGGTAAGCATAAATCTAGAAGCTATGATGGAAAATTAAAATTAGCAACAGTTATTGTTGGATGCTGTTTAGTTTTATTCTCTATTCTATACTTCGTATTCCAAGTATTAACAAGTCAATTAGGCTAAGATTATTTACAATAAGTTAATTTTAAGAGGCTGCTAAAACATTTGTTTTAGCGGTCTCTTTTTTTATTCTAAATATTTTGATAAAATATTATTATTAATTTATTTAAATGGAGTTCAATATGAAAAAAGTTATTATTATTGGTGCTAATCAAAATGGAATTTTTGCTGCATACAGATTCCTAAAATTAGGTTTTGATGTTTCAGTATATGAAGCCAAAGATGAAAAAGATGTTTCATACAACTGGACAGATGACATTGATCCAAATGTGTTTAAAGAAATTGGTATTGAAATGCCAGATACTTCTTGCTACTTTCCTAAAAAATCATGGGCATTTGTAAATCCAGCTGAAACAGTTGTTTTATCTCTTGCTGGTTCACAAGAAACTGATATTTCAATTTGGCGTAGACCTTTAAATGATTATTTAAAGAGTCTTCTTCCTAAAGATTTCAAAATTAATTACAACACAAAAGTAGATAAACTTATAATAGATAACGACACAGTTAAAGGAGTTGTTGTTAATGGCGAAAATATCGAAGCAGATTTAGTAATAGATGCATCTGGTGTTATGTCAAACTTTAGAGCAACATTACCAAGTTCATTTAATATTCAAGCTAATCCAGATGATAATGAAGTATTCGTTGTTACAAGAACATTCTATGAACATAATCCTGGCGTTGAAATGCCTAAAGAAACTAACAAAGCATATTTATTACACTTAGGTGAAAAAGGTATTAGTTGGTGTATAACAACAGATGATGAGGTTGATATTTTAATTGGTAGAGTTGGTGCTTTACCAGATAAATCTAAAGTTGAAGGACTAAAGGATTTACAAAAAGATAACCCTATTCTTTCTGATAAAAAGATTAAAGGTGGAGATGTTTGTGTAATTCCAGTTAGATATCCAATATCAAGAATGGTAGCAAATGGATATGCTTTAGTTGGAGATTCAGCATTTATGACAATCCCTATGATGGGTTCTGGCGTTGCAGCTGGGTTACTAGCTGTTAGTATGCTTGCTGACACAATTGAGAAAAATGATTCAACAACAATCGATAACCTTTGGAATTATCAAGTAGCTTTTGTTAAGAGACACTTAACCTTTTATGGTATTGACGTATTAAAACGTTGGTTATTACAAACGGATGCAAAAGATATCGATTTCTTATTTGAAAAAGGAATTATTAACCAAGAAATCATGGCTGGTGGAACTGGCGGAGAAATGAAGCTTGGTTTAGGTGCTATCCTTGGCATAGTATGGAAAGGTAAATCAAAATTAGGATTACTAATAAAACTAGCTAAACAACTTCCTAAGATGGATAAGGTGGGCAAATTAGCGGATACTATTCCTGAAACATTTGATGAAGCAAAAGCTAAAGAATGGCAAGACAACTTAGATAATTTCTATAAAAATCTATAATATTAGTTACTTACATTAATATATAAACATAACGTCCTTGATACATTCAGGGACGTTTATTTTTATAAATACAATCAAATACCAACTGAAAGATTTTTCTCAAAAATGAAAAATGTTTCACTTAAGTGAACTAAATTATTGACAGATACAAAATCTCTCATTTATAATATTTTAAATTAAAAGGATTAGTATAATGATTATTAGAGAAAAATATTTAAACCAAATAAGGCCTTTTGTTGATTCGGATTTAATTAAAATAATTACTGGCATAAGAAGATGTGGAAAATCAGTAATTATGTTGCAACTTAAAGAAGAACTATTAAAAAAAACCAATAATGTTATATATATAGATTTTGAATCAATTAGAATAAAAAATATAATTAAAAATGTTTTCGACCTTTTAGATTATATTGATAAATGCAAAACCAATAAAGATAAGTATTATATTTTTATTGATGAAATCCAAAATCTTAATGATTGGCCAGATGCGTGTAAAACTTTACGTTTAGAAAACAATTCTGTTTTTATTACTGGTTCTAATTCAAAATTACTTTCTGGTGAATTCACTAAAGAATTAAGTGGAAGATATGTTTCATTTAGAATCAGGCCTTTTGTTTATAGTGAAATATCGGAATATGCTAAAGAATTAGGTAAATCATATACAGTTAATGATTACCTTATTTGGGGCGGTTTCCCTAAAAGTATAGAATATGATGGAGAAGAAAAGAAGAATTATATTTATGATTTAGAAGAAACTATTATTCATAATGATATATGTTTAAGATATAACATAAAAAAAGATAATATTTTTAGAGCTGTTTGTGATTTTATATTTAGATCAAATAGTAGAATTATTTCTGCTAAGTCAATAACAAATTATATTAAAGCAAATAATGAACCATGCTCAATTAATACTGTTATAAAATATATAGATTACTTGGCTGAAGCATTTGGAATTGACTTGGTGAAAGAATATTCAACAAAAATAAAAAAAAAATTATCATATTATTACAAAGTTTATAATGCAGATGTATCATTTAATTCAATAAGAGTAATGGATAATAGATATGATTTAGATCATAATCTAGAAAATATTGTATATAACGAACTATTATTTAAAGGTTATAATGTTCAAGTATATAGATATAATAATTACGAAATTGATTTTTTTGTAACTAAAAATGGAAAATCTCATTATATACAAGTTGCATACAGCGTTGTTGATAATAAAGCTTATGAAAGAGAGTTTAAAGCTTTTAATAAAATGGATTATACATATGACAAAATTTTAATAACAAATGATATAATTGACTATTCAACATCTATGGTGAGACATATAAAATTTAAAGATTTTCTAATGATTGATGAATTATAATTACAACTAAATACGAATCTATTAATACTTTTGATATATTATTATATTCCGTAATTTAGAATACACAAACTATTAGTTTGGATTTCTATTTATTGTATTTTACCAAGTATTAGTTTTTTGCTAGATGGCTTATTAGAACTAATTTGTATAGCTGATTTTACATATTCTAGAGCTAAATCTAATTTATCAATATTGTTTGTATATAGAGTTAATATTGTCGTATTTTTATCTACTCTATCACCACATTTTTTATTAAATATTATTCCAGTAGAAAAATCAATTATATCTGACTTTACTTTTCTCCCAGCACCAAGTTCCATGGCGGCTAGACCAATGCTTGTTGCGTTAATTGATTCAATGAATCCATCTGTTTCAGCTTTATATTCAATACTAACTTTTGCTTTTGGAAATTTTTCTGTATTTGCGATATATGAAATATCCCCACCTTGTGCTTGAACCATTTCAATTAATTTATTATATGCTTCGCCATTATTGATTTTTTCTTCTATTCTCTTTACTACTTCTTCATTGCTTATGTTAAATGCTTCCTTTATTGCCTCAACTGATAATTCTATACATAATCTAGTAAAATCTTCTGGGCCTTTGCCTTTAAGTGTATTTATCGCTTCTATTACTTCTAAGCTATTTCCTACTGCGTTTCCTAAAGGTTCATCCATATTTGTAATTTCACAAATAACTTTTTTATTTGCTCTTTTTCCTATTTCAATCATATATTTGGCAAGATTTTGAGCTTCTGAATAATCTTTCATGAATGCCCCTGAACCACATTTAATATCAATTATAATTACCTTACAACCCGCTGCTAATTTTTTACTCATAATACTGCTTGCAATTAACGGAACAGAACCAACTGTTGCTGTAACATCACGCAAACCATATATTAATTTATCTGCTGGGGTTATATCATTTGTTTGTCCACTAATAACAAATCCAACCTTTTTCGTTAATTCAATGATTTCTTCTTGTGATAAACTTGTCTTAAATCCTGGAATTGATTCTAATTTATCGATTGTTCCACCAGTATGCCCTAATCCACGTCCACTTAGTTTAGGAACCTTTATTCCAAACGAAGCTAAGATAGGACAAACAACAAATGATGTTTTATCTCCTACTCCACCAGTTGAATGTTTATCTATTGTAATTTCGTCAAAATAATTTTCTAAATCTAATGTCTTTCCTGAATTTTTCATTTGATCTGTTAAGTAATATGTTTCATCAAAATTCATGCCATTAATATATATAGCCATTAATAAAGCTGACATTTGATAATCTTTTATTGAGCCATTAACAAATCCTTCAATAACAAATTGAATTTCTTCTTTTGTTAATTCTTTTTTATCTCTTTTCTTTGAAATGATATCATATATACTTAGCATTAATTTTAACTCCTAAAATCAAATTAATTGTTTTAAAAATGATTTTCCTTCTAATTGTTGTAATCCAAAGTTTTCAAGAATCGTACTTGAAATATCCGCAAATGATTTCCTTAAACCTAAATCAATTTCTTTATTCATGTTTTTAGAATAACAAAGCACTGGAACATATTCTCTTGTATGGTCTGTACTTAACTTATATGCTGGATCGCATCCATGATCAGCAGTTATTATTATTAAATCATCTTCATTTATACTTTCTTGTAATATACCTAATTGTACATCAAATTCTGTTACAGCTTGAGCATATCCATCAATATCTCTTCTATGCCCATATTTAGAATCAAAATCAACTAAATTAACAAAACATAGGCCAGTAAAATCATTTGTTTTTGCTTCATTAATTGTTTTTTCCATACCATCAAAATTACTTACAATTCTAATTTTTTTATTCATTCCTCTTTCAGTAAAAATATCTATTATTTTACCAATAGCAATAGAATCTAATTTGCTTTCATAGATAATATCAAGCATTGTTTTGCTCGGAGGAGTTAAAGAAAAATCATGCCTATTTGATGTTCTAATAAATGGATATTCTCCAATAAATGGCCTTGCTATTACTCTTAATACAGCATTCTCACCTTGTAAAATCTCTCTAGCAATTCTGCAATATCTATATAATTCTTCAACACTAACTATATCTTCATGAGCTGCAATTTGAAAAACACTATCTTGTGATGTATATACAATTAAAGCACCTGTTTTAATGTGT
>JAIKVY010000121.1 GCA_024685275.1 Clostridia bacterium | reverse complement strand
ATATTATATTTCTATCCAAAGGATATGACATCAGGTTGTTCAAAACAAGCATGTTCATTTGCAGAATTATATCCACAATTCAGAGAAAAGGGAGCAGTTATTATCGGTGTTAGTGCTGATTCTGTTGCATCCCATAAAAAGTTTGAAGAAAAATATGGATTGCCATTTACATTGCTTTCTGATACTAATAAAGATGTAATTAAGCAATATGATATTTTAGGCGAAAAGAAAATGTATGGAAAAACAACAATAGGGATTATAAGATCAACATATTTAATTGATGAAAATGGAATAATAGTTAAAGCCTTTAAAGCTGTTAAAGCAGCAGATAATCCAAAACAAATGCTTGAAAGCATTCAATAATAGAAAATCCAATGTAAAATTGGTCAAGAAAAAAGAGGAATTGAAGCAATATCAATTCCTCGAATTTTTAAAAAATATTTAATTTTAAAAAGCAGTAGTTGCTATTTCACAAGAAGCATCAAAAACTGGTTTAGTTAAAGATGGACAATTAGCAAAAGCAAAAGGCTCTATTTTTTTGATAGTGCCATCAAATGATACTGTTTTTAGGTTCTTACAATTAAAGAAAGAGCCATAACTAATAGTATCAACTTTACTTGGTAAATTGATTGTCTCTAAACCAAAACAAGAATTAAAGGAATATTTTCCAATTTTAGTAATTGATTCAGGGATTGTTATATTTTTAATATAATCATTACTAAAGAAAGCGTAGTCTTTTATTCCGGTAACAGGTTTACCATTAAATGTTGATGGAATAACCATTGTTTCATTTTTGCTAATATATCCTGAAACGACATATTCATTTTCATTAGCCATTTCATATAATATACCTTCATTATCTGATATTTTTCTTACTACAATTGTAGAGTAATCATGTCTTTCTTCTAAAATACAGTCTTTAACATCAAATACCTTATCGATTCCTTTCTTGTTATATGTTCTAACTTCCATGATAATGTTACCATTTTCATCATATGTTTTTTCAACAACAACTCCGTTTTTGTATGTATCAGTTTCTATTCCGACACCTGTTTCTTTTAATTCTTTTGTATTATTTTTAAGCACTAAACCTTGAGCTTCTGCATTAAAAAGCGAAACAGCTTTATCAAAATCTAATTTTTGACGTATAGCCATTCTACCAGAATAATCTGTGTATTCACGATAGTATTCTTTCTTTGAATAATTTATACGATCATCTATTTGTTTAATAATTCTGTTAGAATCTAAATCTAATTCTGTTCTAGAGAGTGTAATTTTTTCATTGTGTTTCCCGATTTTTGTAGGGAGCTTACCATTTTCAATGTAAATTGTTTTTAAGTTATCACATCCTTCAAAAGCAGATTCTCCAATTTCAGTTAAAGCAGAAGAGAAGCCAAATTTTGTTAGGTTCCTACAACCCATGAAAGCTTCTTTTCCAATCTTTTTAATATTGAATGGCATATCTACTGTCATTAAATTTCCACATTGCCAAAACAATCCATCATTTATTTCAGATATAGTATTTGGAAGTATTGCTTTTGTAATGTTAGAGCAATGATTAAATGCATATGGATAAAAAGGAATATTTTCATAACCAGTTAAGTCTAAAACTAAAGCTTTTCCTACAAAGGCAAGGATAGATTTGTTTCCATTAACTTCGTATATAACAAAATCATTTTCATCAATTGATATCTTATTCTTAAATTCAACATCTAAAGAAGTTCTAACTTCACATTCATTCGTTGGTGGAGTAATAGCAACATTAGATAAGTTTGTAATATGAACTAATTTTCTACAATTATGGAAAGCATCTTTAGCGATAGATTTAACACTCTTTGGAATAGTTATTTCAAATAAACTATGACAATTTTTAAAAGCTTTGCTTTCTATTATTTCAAGATTATCTGGTAAAGTTAATCTTTGCAATGAAGAGCAATTTAAAAATGCTTTTTTACAAATCTTTACTAAACTTAAAGGTAAAGAAAGATTAACTAAACTTTCACAATCTAAAAAGGTCTTTTTGGCGATTTCAGTAATACCTTCTGGAATAGAAATATTAACAAGGTTGTGACAATTTCTAAATGCTTTCTTTCCAATACTTGTTATCTTTGTGTTTTCATCAAATAAAATAGTTTTAAGTTCATGAATTGAAGTAAAAGCTTTTTTACTAATTGAAGTAATATCTTTTTCTTTATAGTCATTTGGAATAACAATTTTAGTACTAATACCTTCATATTTTTTAATGCCAAAAGAATTAGTTTCTTTTAAAAATTGTAATTCCATACCGTTAATTTGATTAATCTCTTTAGCCATGTTTATCTCCAGTAAATTTATATTTTTAATATTAAGCTTCTGCTTCTATTTGTTTTTCTTGGAATGTTACTTCTAGTTTAAGTATTTCGTTTATCAATAAAACAGATTCTAATTTTGTTTCTTCATCAATTGTACGAGTTAAAACAAAATATGGATCAGCGTCAGAATCATGATAATCACCGAAGAAAATAGCTTTAAATACTTTTCCTTCTGAATTGGTTATATCAAAAAGGGCATATGTAGTTTTAACCGCTATACATAAATCTTTGTTAAGAGCTGATACGAGTTTTAGAACATTAACATCTTCAGGTGTTTCTTTTAAAGATACTACAAACTCTTGAACAAACTGTGAATCCCAATTAATTCCTTCAATTTTAAAGCCAATATTTTCATATGCTTTATCAAAAATATCAGGCATATCTGTAATATCGTATCCAGGGAAGAAAGAAGTTGCAAATGGCTTAATAAAGCGTTGCAACTCTCTAGTGTCATAATGTTCAAATTCATCTTTTCCTGCAAGAGCAGCAGCTGCAATTGCACCACGAGTTGCATTAGATAAATAGATTTTCATTTCAACTTTACCATCACTTGTAAATTTAGCATATGATCTATCTGAATCAATCATACCTTGTAAATCTAAATTCATCATATTTACATTAGCTGAAGCGATAGAGAACTCTTTATCTTCAGGATAGTATTCATCTTTCTTTTCATCATTTCCGCAAGCGAATAAAGAGAGAATTAAACAAGTAAAAATTAAACCGACAATAAGTATTTTTTTATACAATTTCATCTTTAATTCCTCCTTTTAATAAATTGGTGTAACATCTCTTGTGTTATCAAAGTAAATAGTATTTACTTCATCAATAGATTTAGCTGCTTGTATTTCTGCTATTAAAGAAGAAACAGCAACAGTTGTGCCAGAATATAATCTATTTAGTTGTTCAATTCTAATGTTTTTATAATTATTAAGAGCAGTATCTTTATCAGCTAATCCTAATTCTTCAAGTACTTTTTGTGTTGCATCAAGAATATTAGCATGCCCTTCATTAGATGGATGAATATCATCTGGATACATTAATTTTTCATTTTCAACAGGATTACCATTAGTTTTTTGTTTATTGTGTTCAGCAACATCAACGATATATATTGAACCAGGATTTGCTTCTAAATAATCAAAGAATACTTTATTAACTCTATTTATGAGAACTTGGCATTCATCTTTTAAATTTTTTCCTTTGCTTTCAAGATATGTTGCAGCATCTTTACTAAATAGAGTAGAACCATTAACATATGGGTTATATAAAGTTTGCATTAAAATTACTACATCGCTATTTAATTCTTTAATCTTTTTTATTGCGCTATCAATATTGTTATATGCTGTTTGGCAAATTGATTCAATTATTTCTGTATTATTATCAGCTTGAGCTTTTGCAATAGAAGTTAATCCTTCAGCTGATTGGAGCAAATCGTTACCAATTATTGAAACCTCAATGATATCTGCATTTATAATCAAAGAACGAGAAATATATGCAGTTTGATCTTCTTCACGGCTAACATAACTAAGGAAATCTTTTGTTAGATGTCCACTAACAGCTCTATTGTGATAGCTATAATTATTAATTTTTCCAATCAAGCTACAATAAGTGTAATTATCTCTTTCAGATAAAGGACTTGGTCCTAAAAATCCTTCTGCAATAGAATCTCCTAAAACAAGATAGTTCAATTGTTTTGTTTGATTTTCACCGGTTTTATTATCTTTATTCGTACATGCAATTAGTGTAAACAAGCATAGAACTAATGTGAATACGATAAAATATTTGAAAATGCGTCGCATAAAAAAGTTCTCCCTTCCATTTTTATATATTCTATTATGAAATTTGCATATTTTCAATATGCATATAGTAAATAACACTGGTAAACGACATAAAAGAATGTAATTTATGAGTATTTGTGGTATCATATGAAATATCATTTTGAAAAGGGTAAAGCAATGCAAAACAAAACAACAAAAAAATTTAGTGTTAAAAATAAGGTAATACAGATAATTATTGCTGGATTAATTGGCGCAGGAATAGGAGCTTTTATTGCTTGGTTATTTAGAAATGCAAATTTACCACCAGTTCTGTTATATGTTATTTTGCCTATATATTTATCGTTAGCTTTTGCATCAATTCCAATGTTAATAAATAGTTTTGTAAAGACATTTATGTGGCTAGTATACCTTTTATTTGCAATTGTTTTAGCTCCAGTAGCATTTATATACGGTTGTATTAAATTAGCTAAAACAGTAAAAGCGGCAAAGGAAGCTGAAATTGAAGAACAAAACAAAAAAGAATTTAGAAAAATATTTAAGGATGCTAATGTAGAGGAAGAATAAATGGATATTAAAGAAAAGAAAGATCTAAATAAAGAAAATAATAAGACAATAACCCCAAATGAGATAACTATAGCATTTAGGCAATATGCAGAAAGTAAAGGATATGACCTAGAAAAAATAAAAGAAATCATTGATAAATTTAAAAGAGCAATGGTTTATTTTAAGTGTGCAATTTTAGAAATTGAAACAAAATTTAATGTTTTAAATGAAGAATTCTCACTCAAAAGCGAAAGAAATCCTATTACTGCAATACAAAGCAGATTAAAATCTCCAGAAAGCATCATGGAAAAAGTTCAAAGGAAAAACATACCATTTGATTTTGAAGAAATAATAAAGCAAATGCATGATATAGCTGGGGTTAGATGTGTTTGTTCATTTATCGATGATGTTTATTTCATGGCTCAATGCATATGCAGTCAAGATGACATAAGGGTAATTGAAATAAAGGATTACATAAAGAATCCAAAACCAAATGGATATAGAAGTTTGCATATAATAGTGGAAATTCCTATATTCTTAGAAAATGGCAAAAAAGAAATGAAAGTAGAAATTCAATTGAGAACAATAGCGATGGAATTTTGGGCAAATCTTGAGCACAAGTTAAGATATAAAAAGAACTTAGATTCTGAAATGATAAAGGAAACAAGTAAAGAATTAAAAGAGTGTGCAATAATTAGTGCTCAACTAGATGAAAGAATGCAAAACGCTAGAGATAAAATAGACGAAATAGAGTAATGATAAAGTAGAAAATATGGCTTGGTATTTTTTTAGACACGGGAAAACAATCTGGAATGAAGCAAAAAAACTGCAAGGAATAAAGGATATTCCGTTATCAAACATAGGCATAGAGCAAGCATATAAACTTAAAGAATCTCTAATAGATACAGAATTCAAGGCTATATACTCTAGTCCACTAAATAGAGCAGTAGAAACAGCGAAAATTGTTACTAACAGAGAAAATATTATCACAGATTACAGAATATCTGAAATGTCTTTTGGTATAAATGAAGGTGAGAAATATTCATTTTCACCTGAAGCAACAATTGAAGAATTTGGGGAAACAATTTTTAATTTAACACATTATCCAGCAAAATATATACCACCAAAAGATGCTGAAAGTTTTGAATCTTTGTTAAATAGAACCAAGTTATTTTTAGAATTTTTAAAAGAAAATTATGATATAGAAAAGGATAATATTGCTATCTTTGCTCATGGGGGAGTCGTTCATTCTATAATATATAATCTAGAAAATAGGAACGATATAAACACGTTTTGGTATCCTAAAATTGGAAATTGTGGATATTTGAAATTATCTGAAGATATGCAAATGGAAATTGTAACTTTAAAATAGTTTAATCAAAATCATCAGAATACAGATTAATAATTTGTTTAGCAACTTCAACTTTTGTTTTCCTAGAATTCATTGCTCGTTCTTCAATTTCTTTATGTGCTTCATCTTCAGAAATATTTTTGTATTCAATTAGGAAACATTTAGCTCGATCAATAAGTTTTATTTCTTCAATTTTCTTTTTTAGTTTTGCATTTTCATTTTGGATGTTGTTTAATCTTTTACTGGTGATATCAGCAAGTTTTAAAGTAGTCCAAAACATTTGACCATATATTGGTTTTTCAACAGTTAAAATGCCATAATCTTCAACTTTTTGTGTAACATCACCTATATATGCTGAGTTAACTATTAGAATAACTTGGTTAGATTGATTTGTAATGATATCAATAGCTAATTTTATTCCATTTTCGTCAGTTAATGGTGCATTGATAATGCATAAATCGAAAGTTCTTTGGAGTAGAAGCCTTCTTGCAACTCCACCAGAGTTACAAAAATCAACAGTGTCCAAGTTAATTTTTTTCAACATCTCATTAAAAAAATCATTATTTTTATCAGTAGATGTTATGACTAATGCATTCTTCATTTTATAATCTTAAAAAATCTCTCATTTCTAAATCTGATTTGCTCACAGCATTTATATATTCATTTGCATAACCAATTTTTGTTTTTAAGTAGCATTCAAACATTTCTTTACCCATTAAATCGAATAAGAATTTGTTTTCAGCAGCAAGTTCAATTGCTTCATTTAAAGTAGTAGGCAATTTTGTTGGCTTGAAATCTTTTAATTGTTCGTTATTTTTAATTCCTTCTAAACCAGCTTTTAATATGTAACTAGCAAGTAAATATAAATTACATGCATTATCACAAGATTTAAACTCAAGTCTTTTTCTTCCATTTTTATGTGACAATCTAATAAATGAATCTACATTTTGAGAAAAATCAATAACACTTGGAGCATTAAAGTTTCCAATTCGATTAAATGAATTAGGATATGAATTAAATAAAATTGTTCCAGCTAAGCTTCTATTTAAAACTCCAGCAATAAAGTTTTCTGCTAATTCTTTATTTTCTTCGTTGTTAAATATAGATGTGTTGTTTTTAGCTATGTCAAAGTTTAATGATAAACCATTACCATAATTATCCATTAATGGCTTTGGCATGAATGAAGCAAACAATCCATTTCTTGTTGAAATAGCTTTTACAACTGATTTGAAGATAATGTAGTTATCACAAGCGTTTA
>JAIKVY010000083.1 GCA_024685275.1 Clostridia bacterium | reverse complement strand
CAATAGGATAATTAAGGTGATACATATATGGATAAGATGTTGAAAATAAGAGCGCAAATTGGTCAATGTTGGTATAATTTACTAGAAGATATTGTATATATCATTTCAAAACAAAAAATAGATTCCAGTATTGAATACGTTAATAATATTAAATATGGAAATACAAAATATCAAACAGCAAATATTTTATTTCGTAAAGATTTAAAAGAAAAGGTTAAACCTGTATTTATTTATATACATGGTGGTGGCTTTATATCTGGTAAAAAGAATATGAGAAATCAATATGTTCAGAACTATGCTAAGCTTGGTTTCTTTGTATATTCAATTGATTATACAATTTCTCCACAAGCAGTATATCCAGTATCACTTCAAGATTGTTTTAATGCTTTAGATTATTTAGTTTCTTTAAAAGATGAATATAAGATAGATTTATCATATGTTGTTATAGCAGGTGAAAGTGCAGGTGGATATTACATAACTCAAATAGCATCGCTTTTGAATGATTACGATAGAATGAATAGAATAGGTATTACATTTAACTCTAGAAGCGTAATAAATATAAAAGCAATTGTATCTATATGTGGGGCATTTAATATACAAAGAATGACAGATCCAAATAAATTACAAAACAAATTTCCTGATATTATGATGATGAATAAAGCTTTTGTGGGGAAAAACAAAAAAGAATTATATTCATGGCTTAATACTCAAGAGGGTATAGATAGTTCACCTATCGTTAATAAAGAATTTCCACCAATATTTGTAATATGGGCTATAAAAGATTGGTTACGATATGAGAGTTTTGATTTAATTGAAGAATTAAAAGAAAATGGTATTCAGTATGATCAATTTAAAGCAGATAAAGAAATAAGTATGCATGCATGGGCTATGATGACTCAGTTTAAAACTGCGAATGAATGTTTAATTAAAACATTAGATTTTATTCTTCCATTTTTTAATGAATATTTTGTTAAAGCTGATGATAAATGGAGTTTTAAAATATAAAAAAAATTAAATTAATCTCATTGATTTTGAATTTGGATTTGATTTATTAATTATTGCTAGAATACCTTGTGCCACAAAATCGAGTTTTATATATTCACGTAGTTGTTTATCAACTTTATCTTTGTCTGAATATCTTAATAAAACGTTTTTAATAGATGATAATTCATTTAGTATTTCTTTTTTCTTTTCTTTTCTTAATGCTAGTACATTTATGTATGGTGGTAAATCAATTATGTTATCATACATTTCTTGGGTAATATCAAATAAAGCAACTAAACTAATTCTCTTTATGCGAGATTCGGTATATTTTTTAGTTTTAACAGACTTTAAGAAATCCTCATATTTTGAACAGTTTACAGTAGCTAGTTTAATTCTATTATGCATGCCACTGGCTTTATCAACATCATAGTAATTTGCTAATGTATCAGCAGGAATAGATTTAAGTTTATATAATAACAAATCATAAAATGTGTTTAAATCGTTTTTTGCATATTTTAGAAAAGTATAACATTCTGGAGGAACTATATTTTCAATTTCTTGAAATCTTCCAGAATAAAACAAATTTCTTATTGCTGTTGCTGATGGCATTTCTAAATTAGTATCTGTAGAGTTAAAATCTGATGTTCTTTTAATTGTATGCAAATTTAAATTCATCCCTAATTTGTGCATTTGTTTAATATAACTAATTGCTAAAATATTATTAGGTTTATCTAACACATTTGTAATATAAGAATATGATTCATCATATTGAATTAATTCAGAAAGTGCCAAAGTTTGTGACTGAGGATACGAAAATCCATCATGAATATATTTATTTAATAATTCTTTATATTCAAATGGTTCATTCTCAAAAAATTCTGCGCACTTAGTTAATAAGTTAATATCACCACATTCAGAGCCAAATGAAATAGTATCTATCGCTGGTATTGATTTAATAATTTTTAATGCTCCATATGCAAAATTATCTGCTGGGCTAATTGAATAAATTAAAGGTAATTCTACAACTAAGTCAGCACCTGATTTAATTGCAATTTCAGCTCTATCATATTTATCAAGTAAAGCAGGATTACCTCGTTGAGTAAAACAACCACTCATAACGCATATGATTAAATCAGCATTTGTATCTTTTTTTGCTTGTTCAATATGAGCTTTGTGTCCATTTGTAAATGGGTTATATTCACATATAATTGCAGTTGCTTTCATTTTTGTCCTTTTTATACTTGATTTTGTTTTATTTTATTAATAAAATAATACTTGGTATTTTTGTAAATATCTTTAAAATTATATAAAAACGAGGTAGATATGTCAAAGTTAATGGATAAGATAAGAAGATTAGCTGCTGAACAATACAAGCATATTGTATTACCAGAAGGCGAAGATGATCGTGTAATTGAAGCTACTAAAGTTATCGTTGATAATAAGATTGCTCAATTAACTCTTTTAGGGAATAAGGATGTTATTACATCAAAACTCGGAAGTTATGCTGATAAGGTAAACATCATAGATCCACAAAATAGTGATAAAGTAGATGAATTAGCAAATGTTTTCTATGAACTTAGAAAAGCAAAAGGTATGACACCAGAACTAGCAAAAGCAACTATTTTAAAAGATTCATTATTCTTTGGTACTTTACTTGTTAAGACTGGAATGTGCGATGGTATGGTAGGTGGATGTGTAAGATCAACTGCTGATACTATTAGACCAGGTCTTCAAATTATAAAAACAAAACCAGGCGTTAAAACTGTTAGTAGTTTAATGTTTATGGCTATGCCAGAAGATGGGCCAGGATATAAATATGGTGAAGATGGCGTTTTAGTATTTTCAGATTGTGCTGTAAATATTAATCCTACAAGTGAACAGTTAGTTGATATTGCTTTTGCTTCATATGAAAATGCTAAAAAGATTATTGATATGAAGAATCCAAAAGTTGCATTTTTAAGTTTCTCTACAAAAGGTAGTGCAAAACATGAATTAGTTGATAAAGTCGTTGAAGCAGCTAATTTAATGAAAGAAGCACATCCAGAAGTAGAATCAGATGGAGAATTACAATTAGACGCTGCAATTGTTTCTAAAGTTGCTCAATTAAAAGCTCCTGGAAGCAAAGTAGCTGGGAATGCTAATGTTTTGATTTTCCCAGATTTACAAGCTGCAAATATTGGATATAAGTTAGTTCAAAGATTTGCTGGTGCAGAAGCTGTTGGTCCAATTTGCCAAGGATTTGCAAAACCAATTAACGATTTAAGTAGAGGTTGTAATGCAGATGATATTGTTTCAGTAGTTGCAATTACAGCTTTACAAGCATAAAAGGAAATATAATAGACAATGAAGATTTTAGTTATTAATGCAGGAAGTAGTTCCCTTAAATATCAAATCATTGAAATGGATGATGAATCAGTAGTTTGTAAGGGACAAGTTGAAAGAATTGGTATGGATTATTCAATCGTATCAATTGAAACATTTGATGGTAGAAAGTTTGAAGAAAAATGCGTTGCTGCAAATCATACAGATGCTTTAAAAAATGTTTTTGATTTATTGTTATCAAAAGAATATGGAGTTATTAAATCTTTAGATGAAATTCACGCTTTAGGCCATAGATTAATCCATGGTGGCGAAACTTTTAAAACACCAGCAGTAATTGATGAAAATATCTTACAAATGGCAAGAGAAAATACAATTTTAGCTCCTTTGCATATGCCTCCACAATTAGCATGTATTGAAGCTAGTATGAAGCTTTTACCTTCTACACCAATGGTTGCTATTTTTGATACAAGTTTCCATCAAACAATGCCTGATTATGCATATATGTATGGTATTGATTACAACTATTATGAAAAGTATAAAGTTAGAAGATATGGATTCCATGGCTCTAGTCATCAATTTGTTTCAGAAGAAGCAATTAAAAAGTATGGTGCAGATAAGGCTAAGAGAATTATTACATGTCATTTAGGAAATGGAAGTAGTATTTCAGCTATTAAAGATGGAAAATGTGTTGATACATCAATGGGATTAACACCGTTAGAAGGTGTAATTATGGGAACACGTAGCGGAGATCTTGATCCAGCTGTTGTTGAATACTTATGCCAAGTAGAAAACAAAACTGTTTCAGAGGTATTGAACATATTAAATAAAAAATCAGGTTTTGTAGGAATTGCTGGACATTCTGATAATAGAGATTTATTAGCTTTAGTTGAAAAGGGTGACAAAAAAGCTAAACTTGCTTGTGATATGTTAGCATATAGAGTAAGAAAATATATTGGAGCATATGCAGCAGCTTTAGGTGGAGTTGATGTTATTGTCTTTACAGGTGGAATTGGAGAAAATAGTTATCCAACTAGAGAAGATATAATGAAAAATCTTGAATATTTAGGAGTTGAATTTGATAAAGATTTGAATAAAAACTTCAAAAGAAAACAAATTTTTGAAATATCTAAACCAAGCAGTAAAGTAAAAGTAGTAATAATTCCGACTAATGAAGAATTGGTTATGGCTAGATTTACAAAGGATTTAACAAGTAAATAAAAAGTATATAATTAACTTGACATAAAGTTATATTTTCTATATACTTTTTTAGGTTAATTAATAATTGTAGTATATATAGGGGGTGCAATATGGCAGTACCAAAACATAAAGTTTCAAAAAGTAGAACAAATAGTAGATTTGCTAACTGGACAATTAAGAAAGTCAATTTAGTTGAATGCTCAAATTGTCATGAGTTAAAACGTCCACATCAAGTATGTCCTAAGTGTGGATATTATGATGGTAAACCAGTTAAAGTTGTTAACAATAACGACTAGTTTAAAACAAGAAAATTTAATGTAAATTTATAGATGGAGAAGCAATTCTCTATCTTTTTTATGTAAAAAGGATTAAATATGAAAATAGTAGTTGATGTTTTTGGGGGTGATAATGCTCCTAATGAAATATTAGAAGGGTGCAAACAAGCTATAGAAGAAACTAGCGATTTAAACTTAGTGTTAGTTGGAAAAGATGATATAATTAATTCATATGTTGATAACAATAATATTGATAAAAATAGAGTTGAAGTTATTAATGCACCTGACATTATTACAAATGAAGAACATCCAGTAGAAGCAATTAGAAGTAAAAAAGATTCTAGTTTAGTAGTTGCATTAAAACATTTGCAAAATAATGAAGATTGTTGTGGGTTTGTATCAGCTGGATCAACAGGCGCTGTTTTAACAGGTGCTACATTAATTGTAAGAAGAATCAAAAATATATTTAGACCAGCTTTAGCCCCAGTTTTACCGACTGTTAAAGATAAGAGTGTTATACTAGTCGATTGTGGCGCTAATGTAGATTGTAAACCAGAAATGCTTAATCAATTTGCAGTAATGGGTTCTGTTTATGCTAAAGCAGTTAATAATTGTGATAATCCAAAAGTTGGCTTATTAAACAATGGCGTAGAAGAAGGTAAAGGAAATTTATTAACGAAAGAAACATATAATCTTTTAAAAGAGAATAATGATATAACATTTGCTGGTAATATTGAAGCTAGAGAAATACTGTCAGGTGATGTTGATGTGGTTGTGACAGATGGTTTTGCTGGTAATGTTGCATTAAAATCATGTGAAGGTACAGCACTTTCCATGTTTAGTATTATAAAGAAAAATATTTTAGGTGGTGGATTAAGAGCAAAATTAGGTTATTTATTACTTAAACCAGCATTTAAAAATGTTAAGAAAACAATGGATTATAATGATAATGGAGGAGCAATAATGCTTGGATTATCAAAGGTAATTATAAAATCACATGGTAGTTCAAAAGCTAAAGCTATTAAAAATTCTATTATTCAATGTTATAATCTTGTTAATTCAAAGATAGTTGAAAGGATTACTGAAACAATTGGGCAATAATAGTTTAACGAATCAAGAATTATTTGAAATTGAGAATATATTAGGTATTACATTTAATAATAAGCAATTATTAATACAAGCTTTTACGCATGATTCATATAACAATAATGGTCAAGAAAAGATAAATACATACCAAAGACTAGAATTTCTAGGAGATGCTTTTTTAGATTATTATATAGCAATTAAATTAATGTATTTGTATCCAAGAGCTAATGAAGGAGAATTAACAGCTTTTAGGGCAACATTGGTTAATACGTCAGTTCTTGCAGGTATTACGAAAAAATTAAATCTAGTAGGGTATTTAAGAATAGGTAAAAATGCTGATTATGTATTAAAATCAGAAAAAATACAAGCTGATATATTTGAATCAGTTATTGGGGCCATATTAATAGATAACGATTATGATTCAACGAAAGTATCTAAGTTTATTGATTCAATGATTAATTATAAAGAAATTATAAATAATAATAAAATATTAAATTATAAAGCCTATGTATTAGAGTTATGTGCTAAAAATAAACAATCAGTTATATTTGATTGTGTAAATGATGAATTAATAAAAGATAATAAACATCAATTTACAGTTAATCTTGTCATAAATAATCGTATTGTAGCATCTGCTATAGGGAATACTAAAAAGGAAGCTGAATTTGCAGTATCAAAACAATACTATTTATCTTTAAATAATAAATAAGCCTAAATAATCAATACATATATATATATTCACATTTTAGCAAGAGACAAGTATTAAAGTTTTCTTAAATCTAAAAAATGTTGTTGACATTGTGATTCCAAATGGTATAATAATTTTAGCAGTTAAAGTATTTGATTGCTAGCAAATTTAAAAAATAAGTGCAAGGAGTAAATTTTGGATAAGCATAAGTTATCACCAAGAAAACAAAAGATATTAAAAGCTGTTGTAGAAGAATATATTATGACAGCAAATCCAATATCTAGTGGTGTTTTACAAGATAAATATTTGAATGATATCAGTAGTGCGACAATTCGTAATGAACTCTCAGCGCTTGAAGAAATGGGATATTTAATTCAACCACATATTTCAAGTGGTAGAATTCCATCGAAAAATGCATATAAGATATATGCAGAAGAATTTGTTGAAAAAAAGAGTTTAACAAAGAAAGAAATAGCATTAATTGAAAATACTTTTTTAGGTAGTCTTGATTCAGTTGAAGATATTGTAAAAAAGACAGCTAAAGTTATTACTGATATCACTAATTATACTTCAGTAATTGTTGTTAAGAATGTTAGTGATGTATTAATTAAGAGTATTAGATTAGTTGATATTAATGAAAAATCTGCTCTTGTTATTATTATTACTGATTCTGGTATTATTAAGGATAAGATCATTAATTTTGATTATGAAATAGATGCTAATTATATTAGTAATGCGTCTGGTATATTAAATGATTTATTTGCAGGAAAGAAGGTTAATGAATTAAAAGATGCAGAAAATAATCTTAATGATGAGTTGGTTGAATATAGATATTTATTTAAATGCGTTTTAAACGTAATTCTTTCATTTATGGCAAGTCAAGAAAGCAATGTAGTATTAAGTGGGAAAAATAAACTTCTTAATTCTCCTGAACAAGATATTAATACTGCTAAAGATTTTTTAGATGCTATCGATGAGGATAAGAATATATCTGATATTATATCAAATGCAGATGATAAAAATATGGAATTTAACGTTAAGATTGGTAAAGATGAAAATGGTGGAATTGATAAATGTGCAATTGTAACAGCTAATTATTCATTTAATAAGGGAAAAGACATTGGATATGCTGGTGTTATTGGACCGGAAAGAATGAATTATGGAAAGGTTATGAGTGTATTAGATTTTATAAAGAAAATAGTTGAAGATAAGGGGAATAAATAAAATGTCAAAGAAAGATAAAGAAAAAGATACCAAAGAACAAAAGACAGGGTATGAAGACCTTGAAAATGTAACTATTGAAATAGATGAGGATAGTGATTCAAAAGAAGCAAAGAAAGATGATGATACTATTGAAATAGTTGATGAAAATCTTAAAAAGATTGAAGAATATAAAACATTAGCTCAAAGAGTTCAAGCTGATTTTGATAACTACAGAAAAAGAAACGTTGAAGCTACAAGAGTTGCTAGAAACGATGGGATAAATGATGTATTAATTGATTTATTACCAGTTTTAGATAATTGTGAAAGAGGATTAAGTGTAGTAAATGAAGAAAGTGAGAAAAGAGGATTAGAACTTATTTATAAACAAATACAAACTTTATTTGAAAAATATGAAGTAAAAGAAATTGAGAGTTTAGGAAAAGAGTTTAATCCCAATTATCATCACGCAATAGCTCAATGCGATGATAAAGAAAACGTTAATAAAGTTATAGAAGTATTCCAAAAGGGATACATTAGAAAAGATAAAGTACTAAGAGTAGCTTTAGTAAAAGTTGCTCAATAATAGATAGGAGGAATGAATTATGTCAAAGATTATTGGTATTGATTTAGGAACAACAAACTCATGTGTTGCTGTTATGGAAGGCTCTGAAGCCGTAGTTATTCCTAATGCTGAAGGCGGAAGAACAACCCCATCAGTTGTAGGATTTAGTAAAGATGGAGAAAGATTAGTAGGACAAGTTGCCAAAAGACAAGCAGTTGTAAATCCAGATAGAACAATTTCTTCAATTAAAAGAGAAATGGGTACATCATATAAAGTTACTGTTGATGGAAAAGGATATACACCACCAGAGATTTCAGCAATGATTTTAAGTAAATTAAAAGCAGATGCAGAAAGCTATATTGGTGAAAAGATTACAGAAGCAGTTATTACTGTTCCAGCTTATTTTAACGACAGTCAAAGACAAGCAACAAAAGATGCTGGTAAAATAGCAGGTCTTGATGTAAAGAGAATTATTAATGAACCAACAGCAGCTGCTTTAAGTTATGGACTTGATAAAGATTCAAAGAGCCAAAAAGTTCTTGTATATGATTTAGGTGGTGGTACATTTGATGTAAGTATCCTTGAACTTGATGATGGGGTTTTCCAAGTATTATCTACAAATGGTGATACTAGACTTGGTGGTGATGATTTCGATAATGAAATTATTAAATGGATCGTTGAAGAATTCAAGAAAGAAAATGGTATAGATCTTACTAAAGATAAGATGGCTATGCAAAGAGTTAAAGAAGGTGCTGAAAGAGCTAAAATCGAATTAAGCGGTGTTCAACAAGCTAATATTAACTTACCATATATTACTGTTGGAGCAAATGGCCCTTTACATATTGATATGAACTTAACTAGAGCTAAGTTTGATGCTATGACTGAATTCTTAGTTCAAAAGACTTTAGGTCCAACAAATCAAGCATTAAAAGACGCTGGATTAACAATCAATGGAATTGATAAAGTAATTTTAGTTGGTGGTTCTACAAGAATTCCAGCTGTATATGAAGCAATTAAGAAATTAACAGGAAAAGAACCATATAAAGGTATTAACCCAGATGAATGTGTTGCTTTAGGTGCAGCAATTCAAGGTGGTGTATTAGCTGGTGACGTTAAAGATGTATTATTACTTGATGTAACTCCATTATCATTAGGTATTGAAACTATGGGTGGCGTATTTACAAAATTAATTGAAAGAAATACAACAATCCCAACAAAGAAATCACAAATTTTCAGTACTGCAGCAGATAATCAAACAAGTGTTGATATTCATGTATTACAAGGTGAAAGAGGAATGGCTTCTCAAAATAAAACATTAGGAAGATTCCAATTAACAGATATTCCACCAGCACCAAGAGGGGTTCCACAAATCGAAGTTACATTCGATATTGATGCAAATGGTATTGTTTCAGTTACAGCAGTTGATAAGGGAACAAATAAGTCTAATAATATAACAATTACCGCTTCAAGTAATTTAAGTGATGAGGATATTGATAAGGCTGTTAAGGATGCTGAAAAATATGCTGAAGAAGATAAGAAGAGAGTTGAGTTAATCAATAAAAAGAATGAAGCTGATCAATTAATTGCTGCTGTTGAAAAGGCGGGTAATGATAAGTCTAATAATTTAACAGATGATGAAAGAAATCAATTAATTGAAGCTGCAAAAGAAGCTAAAGATAAGCTTAATAATACAAATACTGTAGAAGATTGTACAAACTTAATTAATGAAGTTTCACAAAAAGTTAATCCAATATTTACAAAGCTTTATCAACAAGCTCAACAAAATGGTAACCCTAATGGGGACGGACAACCTGGTGGAGATGATACAATTAACGTAAATCCAGATGATATTAACTAATTAGGAAATTATGGCAGATAAAGATTTATATTCAATATTAGGTATACAAAAGGGTGCGACGGCGGATGAAATAAAATCCGCCTATCGTGCTAAGGCAAAGGAATTTCATCCTGATAAATTTGCAAATAAATCCGAATCAGAAAGAAAAGCTGCTGAAGAAAAGTTTAAAGAAGTTCAACATGCATATGATGTTCTAAATGATCCTCAAAAGAAAGAAATATATGATCAATATGGAACAGAAGAAGCACCTAATCCGTTTGGTGGAGGTGGTTCTGGATTTAATCCATTTGGTGGTTCTGGAGATCCTTTTTCTGATATATTTAGCATGTTTTCAGAAGGCTTTGGTGGTAGAAGACAAAGACAACAAGATTTATCAGGTGATGATTTAAAAGTAGGATTAAAACTTTCTTTTAAAGATGTATGTTTTGGTGTTCAAAATAAAGAAATAACATATAATAGAAAAGAAAGATGTCCTGTTTGTGGCGGAACTGGAGCAAAATCTGTTGCTGGTGTCGCTAAATGTTCAAAGTGTAACGGCTCTGGACAATATACAAGAGTTCAAAACACTTTATTTGGTGCAATGAGACAAACAGGCCCTTGTCCAGATTGTAATGGGACAGGTGAGGTTATTAAAGATCCTTGTCAAAATTGTAAAGGAAGAAAACTTGTCACTGTTAAACATACAGCAAAAGTATCTATTCCAGCAGGATTAAATAATGATCAAACTATTACATTACGTGGAGAAGGTTCAGCTAGTGCATCTAAGAATTATCCTAATGGTAATTTATATGTAGTTATTTCAACAGAGCAAAGTAACTTGTATATTCGTGATGAATTTGATTTATTATATATATATCCTATTACAATATTCCAAGCTGCTTTGGGCGATAAAGTAAAAGTACC
The DNA here is from genome assembly GCA_024685275.1 of Clostridia bacterium. Lineage (GTDB taxonomy): Bacteria > Bacillota > Clostridia > Christensenellales > DTU072 > CAG-1782. Next base: position 7,145 of record JAIKVY010000083.1, on the reverse strand, counting down.
TACAATTTATGGTTTAGAGGAAATTACTATTCCAGCTGGGACACAAAGTGGATATGTTATTACTTTAAAAGGTAAAGGATTAAATAACTTTAGAACCAAGAAAAATGGTGATTTAAAAATACAAATTAATGTTGAAGTTCCAAGTTCTTTATCATTTGCTCAAAAGAATGTCTTAAAAGATGCTCAAGAAAAAATGAAAGATGTAAAGTATGATGCAATAGATAAGTTTAATAAAAAGGCAAGTAAAGAATAATGAATTGGAAAGAAATTACAATTAAAACAAATAAAGAAGGCGCAGAGTTAATACCTGATGCCTTCTTTTCCGTTGGATTTAATGATGGTATTAGAATAATAGATAAGAATGATATAATCGATATTTTAAATGATCATAAATTTTGGGATTATTATGACCCTAATATATTGAGTATTGATGATTATGTTTATATTTCTGGTTTTGTAAAAGATGAAGAGTATTCTAAAAAGTTGGAAGAATTAAAAACATTTATAAAAGAAAATGATTATCCAATATTTGATATCGCTACAAGTAATATAACTGATGAAGATTGGTATAACAATTGGAAAAAGAATTATAAACCAATAGAAATAGGTAAATTTTTAATTGTTCCTAAGTGGATAAATTTTACAAAAGAAGGTTTAATTAAAATTATAATTGATCCTGGAATGGCATTTGGTACTGGTACACATGAATCTACAAGAATGTGCTTAAAGTTATTAAGTAGTACTGATTTATACCAAAAAGATGTTATAGATGTTGGCACTGGTAGTGGTATTTTAGGAATAGCAGCAATAAAGAGTGGTTCAAAGTTTTGTTATATGTGTGATATTGATGAAATAGCGGTAAAAGCAGCTGATGAAAATTTAAAAAATAATGGTATAACAAATAACTATATATTGGAAAATTCAAGTTTACTTGAATCTAATGTTGTTAAAAAATCAGATATCGTAATAGGTAATTTAACAGCTAATATTTTAAAATTATTACAAAAGGAAATTTTGAGTGTAATAAAAGAAGAAGGTATATTTATATGCTCAGGGATTATTAATGAATATAAAGATGAAATAATAGATATTTATTCAAATATAGGATTTAAATTAGTTGATTCACTAAATGAAGAAGATTGGAATGCATTAAAATTTGTTTATAAAGGTACTAAATAATGAAAGTTGTAGTATTTAATATTGGTTGTAAAGTAAATCAATATGAATGTGATGCAATTATGGATATGTTAAGAGATATGAATTATGAGGTTTCTTCAGAATTAACATATGCTGATTTGTATATTATAAATACTTGTGCGGTTACAGCAGAAGCTGAAAAAAAATCAAGACAATGCTATGCTAGGTGCAAACATATAAATCCTAACTCAAAAATAATGATAATAGGTTGTTCATCACAAAATAATCCAAATTCATTTATAAAAGATGATGTTATTTTTATAGGTGGAACCAATAAGAAAAAAGAGATTATTAATCACTTAAATGATTTATCTTTATATACAAATGATTTAACTTTACCAAACGAATATGAAGAATTGTCAATTGCTAAAACGGATAGAGCAAGAGGGTATATAAAAATTCAAGATGGTTGTAATAAATTTTGTTCATATTGTCTTATACCATATGTTCGAGGGAGAAGCCATTCAAGAAGAATAGATAGCGTTTTAGAGGAATTTAATAGACTGTCGAAAGTAACGAATGAAATAGTATTAATTGGTGTTGATTTAATGGAATATGGAAAAGATAATAATCAATCATTAATTGATTTATTTAATGAATTAAAAAATTTTGATATAAGAATACGTCTTGGTTCATTATATGCTGAAAATTTAACAGAAGAACTATTAGATTCAATGTTTAATTTAAAACGGTTTTGTCCGCACTTTCATTTATCATTACAAAGTGGAGATGATGAAATATTAAAACTAATGAATCGACATTATAATTCAAAAGTATATTCTGATAAAATTTCAATTATTCGTAGCTATGACTACAATTCTTGCATCACAACAGATGTTATTGTTGGATTTCCAACAGAAACAAATATTCAATTTGAAAACACATATAAGTTTTTAAAAGATAATAAATTTTCTGATATACATGTGTTTCCGTATTCAAAAAGGAATGGAACAATAGCATCAAAATATATACAGGTTGATAAGAATATTGTTAAAGAGCGAATGAATAAATTATTGGATTTAAAAAACGACTTAAAAAAGCAATATGTTTATGATAATATTAATGAAGAGCAAGAGATTTTAATTGAGTATAAAAATGAAGATGGGTATTATGAAGGATATTCTAGGAACTATATTCGTATTTATACCAATAATGAAGATAATTTAAGAATAATCAAAAACTTAAAGCCATATAAAGATGGGCTCATTGAAATATAAATAAAGGAGTTTAATTATGGATAATTGTATTTTTTGTAAGATAGCTAATAATGTTGATAATCCTGTATATGAGGATGATAAAATTGTTATTATTAAAGATATTAATCCACAAGCCAAGATTCATTATTTAGTAATTCCTAAAAAACATTTTAATGATGTTAATGAATTATCTGTTAATGATCCAGATCTTTTATCTCATATTTTTAAAAAGATTTCAGATTTAAAAAATGAAATTGGATTTTCAGATGGTTTCAGAATTATTACTAATATTGGAAAAAATGGAAGACAAAGTGTAAAACATGTTCATTTTCATTTACTTGGTGGGGAAGAATTATTAGATAAAATGGGTTAAAAAAAAAGCTAGGTTTACACCTAGCAATTTTTTTGAATCTTAATAACATAAAAATTAGTTTTTACGTTGTTTTCTAGCATTTTCCATCTTTTCTTTACGTTTAATACTAGGTTTTTTGTATTCAACATGACGTTTGAGATCAGTAACTATGCCTTCATTAGCACATTTTCTTTTCCAACGACGGAAAGCGGAATCAAAAGATTCATTATCTTTAACATATACTGTTGCCATATCAATCACCCCCTTTCTTGTTGAACAATATTATTTTAATTATTTTAGAATAAATGTCAATCTTAATTCTGAGAATTATTGGCAAATTTCTTAGTATATATATTAATATTTATTATATATTTTAGGAATTCGATATTTTTTTATCGAAAGTATAATTGTATGATAGCTTATATTATAATATGTAAAAAATAGCTTCTACTTAATTGGATAATAAATAGATGATTTCTTTTGATAATAATTTTATTATATCTCTTAAAGATAAAATTGATATTGTTGATGTAATTTCATCTTATATTCCGACTCAAAAAAAAGGTCGCGATTATTGGGCATGTTGTCCATTTCATGTAGAAAAAACGCCATCATTTCAAATTAGTTCAGAAAAACAAATATTTTATTGTTATGGATGTCACAAAGGTGGAGACGTTATCAAATTTACTCAAGATTTTAATAAATTAGATTTTGTTGATGCTGTTAGTGAGTTGGCTAAAAAATATCATATTGAAATTCCACAAAATGTATTTGATAAAGAATATACAAAGAAAAAAGAAGAAAGGGAAAAGATTTTAGAGATTAATAAAGAAGCTGCAAAATTTTACTTTAATAATTTATCTAAAAAAGAAGGGTATACTGCACGAAAATATTTGTATGATCGTAAATTATCAGATAAAACCATTAGTAATTTTGGCATTGGTGTATCTCTCGATTATACATCTTTAGGAAAACATCTTTTAAGTAAAGGTTACTCAGAAGAATCAATTATTAAATCTAAAATATGTTATAAAAATGAAAAAGGTGAGTTAATTGATTTTTTTGCTGAAAGAATATGCATTCCTATCATATCATATAACGGTGATTTTATTGGATTTAGTGCTAGATTACTTGAAAAGAAACCATCATTTGCAAAATATAAAAATTCACCTGATTCAATCGTATTTAGCAAAAAAAATGTCTTGTTTGGTTTGAATATGATAAAAAAATATATGCCAAGGAATGAAAGAAGTTTGATTTTAGTCGAAGGGCATATGGATTTAATTAGTTTATTCCAAAACGAAATAGTAAATGTTGTCGCTTCAATGGGTACTGCATTAACAGAGGAGCAATGTACACTAATTAAACGTGCATGTGATTTGGTGTATGTATCATATGATGGTGATTCTGCAGGGCAAAATGCAACTTTGAGAGGGTTAGATTTATTAGCAAAAACTGGGCTTGAAGTAAAGGTTGTTCAGTTAAAAAATAATATGGACCCAGATGATTATGTAAAAGAACATGGTAAGGAAGGTTATTTGAAACTTGTTAGTGAAGCTGTGCCTTTAGTTCAATTTAAACTCAATAAAGTATTAGAAGAATTTAATCCTAACAAGTCTACTGAAATGAGAATAAAGTATCTAAAGGGAATTAAACCGATAATTGATAGTTTAGATGATATCGAAAAAAATGTATATTTAAACGATTTAATGAATCAATTCAGTTTAACAAAAAATGAAATAGATGGTATTTTAAATAATAATTCTACAGACATAAAAGAAAAAAAAGTTGATGATAAAAAAGATAATAAAATAGATTTGAAAATTTTACTTAGAATTGAAGCATCAAGAAAAGTTATATTTGGAATAATAAGAAATGAAGATTATATTAATTATAACTTGATTATTCCTGATGTTTTCGTAGGAAAACATAAAGAAATATACGAAAATATCATTAAAAGAAGGATTAATGGAGGAAAGTTTATAGATTCCGATTTATACAATTTCTATACAAACGATGAGGAGGAACCCGATAGAATTATAGATGTATATAATAATAAAGAAGAATCTAGAACGCCATTTGATTTTTATAGTTGTTTACTAATTCTTCTTAAAGACAAATTAGAAGAAATCGTGAAATTATTAAATGATTTAAGTAAGTCAACTGAAAATAAAGAATCAGAACAAAAGAAATTAATTGTAGAGCACACAATCTTAAGAAAATTAATTGGTGAGGTTGATAAAACTAAAAAAGAATTTTCATCATTAAGATGAATATATAACAAAGGAGAAGTAATGCCAAGAAAAAAAATTGTAACAGAAAATGAGCCTATCGTAGAGAAAGGCACTAAAGGTAAAAAATCTAAAACTATTGATAATAGTACTGATCAAGTTGAATTAGGAGATGTATTAGTTAAGGTTTCCACAAAGAAAAAGAATTCCCAATTAAAAGAGACCGCTATTGAAACACCAAAGCAAAAAACTGATTTAATCGTTAATAATAAGTCTAAAAAAAGTAAAACTAAAGTAGTTACTAATGAATCAAATAATTCTGATACGGAAATTATTAAACAAGTAGTATTAGAATCGTCTGAGGCAGTTGCGATTAAACCAAAAAGAGGAAGGAAAAAAATAGAAGTTGTTGATTCAGATGTTAATGAAACTAAAGAAGTGATAACAGAATCTAATGATATTGTTCCTAAAAAAAGAGGAAGAAAACCTAAAAATATTGAAAACATTCCAGAAAGCACTGAGCCATCTGTTCCTAAAAAAAGGGGAAGGAAACCTAAGAATCAAACTAAAGATGAACAAGTTGAACAAGTAAATACAACAACTGGAGTAATAAATGAAAAATTATATGAAAATCCGGATATTGCAAGTATTATTGATAAATGTTTGAAAAAAAAGAATAAAAAAATTCAAGAAGATGAATTAATGGGAATGTTAGATAAAGTTGAAAGTTGGGATTCATCATTAGTTGTTGATTTATATGCTGAACTTAATAGAGTTGGTGTAAAAATTATTACAGTTGATGAACAAAGTAAACTTGATGATCAGATGCATATGATTATGGGTGATGTTAATGTTGAAGATTCTGTAAAGATGTATCTTAAAGATATTGGTAAAGTTCCACTTTTAACTCAACAAGAAGAAAAAGAATTAGCAATAAGAATAGCTGAAGGTGATTTAGAAGCAAAAGATAAATTTATTCAATCAAATTTGAGATTAGTAGTTTCTATTGCAAAAAAATATTTAGGTAGAAAAATGCAGTTTTTAGACTTGATTCAGGAAGGTAATTTAGGTCTTATGAAAGCTGTAGATAAATTTGATTATACTAAGAATTTTAAATTTTCAACATACGCTACTTGGTGGATTAGACAAGCAATCACCAGAGCTCTTGCTGATCAGGCTAGAATAATTAGAATTCCTGTACATATGGTTGAAACAATTAATAAAATGCAAAAGACTCAAAAAGCATTAACACAAAAATTAGGAAGAGAACCTACGTACAGTGAAATTGCTGAATCAATGGGAATATCTGAAGAAAAATACATGGAAATTGTAAGAAATACCCAAGATCCAAGAAGTTTAGAAACGCCAATTGGTGAAGAAGATGATAGCCATATTGGAGATTTTATTGAAGATAAAAATTCTCAAACTCAAGTTGAAGCATCTGAATTAAATGAAAGAAAAGAATTGATTGGTAAATTGCTTGAATCTTTAGCTCCAAGGGAAGCTGCTGTTTTGATTCTTAGATATGGTTTGAGAGATGGAAGATCAAAAACTCTTGAAGAAGTTGGCAAACAATTTAATGTTACTAGGGAGAGAATTAGACAAATAGAAGCTAAAGCTTTAAGAAAGTTAAGAAACCCTAAATATACAAAAAGAATAAATGATTTAATGAATAATGATTAAACTATCAAAACGACTAGAACATATATATAATCTAATTCCTTCTAACATTAACGTATTATGCGATGTAGGGTGTGATCATGGAAAAATAATAGTAAAATCTCTAGTTGAAAACAAAGTTAAAAAGGGTATAGCTACTGATATTAGTAAGGATAGCTTGAGCAAAGCTATCCTTTTAGCAAATAAAGAGGGAGTAGATAATAAAATCAAATTATATAATTGTTATGGTTTATATGAGGTTAATGAAAAATGTGATTATACTATAATATCCGGTTTAGGGGGAATAGAAATATCTAATATTTTAAAAGATGGGTATCAAAAATCTAATTATTTTATTCTTAGTCCACATTCTGATATAACTCTTGTAAGATAACCTAAGCAAATTAATAGTTTTTCTTACAAGAGTTATATCAGAATGTGGACTAAGAATAAAATAATTAGATTTTTGATACCCATCTTTTAAAATATTAGATATTTCTATTCCCCCTA
>JAIKVY010000081.1 GCA_024685275.1 Clostridia bacterium | reverse complement strand
TGTTAGGCTTAGTTATATGGGTAGCTGATGCGTTTATTTTAGAATTCAAAGACGCAGCTAAAAGACAAAGTGAAACAAAGGAGGAATTAAAATAATGAAAAATAAAAAACATATTATAATTCCTATTATTATCTTTGTACTAGCATGTGTTATAGGTTTAATTTTTTCTATTATAGATTTCACTGTAGTCAACAAAACAATGAGTTATTCATATGAAACGATTCAATTTGACTATGATGGCGCATCAGATGGTCTAGACCCAGATGGCAATATATTTAATCCAGTTGATTTCCTAACTGATGACGTAATAAGTAGTGGACTTGAAAAGAGTGGTCTATCTACAACTTATGAAACAAGTCTTGTAAAACAATATATTGTTATGGAAAATGTGGTTCCAGAAGATGTAGTAGATGAAATTACATCATATACATCACTTGTTGGTGACTCTAGTGCTACTAGAAATATCACAACCAGTGATTATCACCCTGTTAGATATCGTTTTGTATTATATAGAGACTTCAACAAAAAGATATCTAAAGATCAATTAAATAAATTATTATCGAACATTGTAGATAGTTATTGTGAACGTTTCTATAGTGTATATCAAAAGAATTTAGATACTACTGCATATAATGATATTTACTCTATGGAAAAATATGATTATATTTATCAAGCAGAAGTATTTAGCAGTAAAATCAGTATTTTAAGTAGTTATGCTAGAAGCCTATATTCAATTCATAGTGATTTCACTGTAAATGGACAAACATTTAATGATATTTCTCTTAAATGCAGCCAATTAATTAGTAGTGATATTTCAAAAATCAATAGTACTATTATTTTAAATGCTTTATCAAAAGATATTGAAAGACTAAAAAACTACTACAATTATAAAATTGAAGTATTAAATTATGATAAAGCAAAATACACTAGTGATTTAGCAAATATAAATGAACAACTTAACGATTATAAAAAAGATTCAACTGTATATGTTGGTTCTGGCGAAAACATCGTTAAAGTTGAAAGCAATTCTGGTGAAACATATAACTATTTACTTAATAAGCAAATAACTATATCAAACACTATTGCGTCAATCAACACCGAAATAAGTGATTATCAAAGCATATTAGATGATATCAACAATGCATCAGGTACCAACGATGAATATGAATACGTTGAAACTAATATCACCAAATTAAGTAGTAATTATGACGCACTAGAAGAAACATTTGAAACAATGCTTAATGAATACAATAAAGAATATATAACAACAGGAACAATATCTAAAACTAACGTTCAATATTATTCGAGTTCTATCATATCTTTTGCATTTATCGTTAGATGTGTTGAAATTTGCATTCCATTCGTTTTAGTTACTGCATTAGGAATTGGAATCTATTTATTAAGTAGAGAAATAAAGAAAAAGAAGAATTCAGTTAAATAACAATTTAAATATATTTATACTTGTATAAAAACATTAAAGGAGGCTATAAACTTGAAAAAAAGAGTTTTGTACTATTCTTGTTTAATAGTTGGTGACTTTGTTGCATTTTTAGGAATTGCAATATTAGCTAACTTACTAATAAATAAAGATTTTTCAAAAATAAATATCGCATTCATTTTAAGTGCGCTAGTTATTTGCGTCTTAAAAGTATTAGTTGGAATTTTATTTAAAACATATAGACTTCTTTGGATGTTTTCAATTAAGAGAAATCTTTTTAAATTAGCTATTGTTAATATCTCAGCTGATTTAGTATTTTTCTTATTATCAATTTCTCCGTCAGTAGCTAATTTCACTGGTTTTACTATGAGTATAGTAGAAAGTGCTGTGTTAATGGAATTTGCCTATCTTATAATTTCAAGATTTGCTGTTTCCGTATACTTAAATTATTTTTACAAGAGTAAGGATAAAACTGGAAAGAAATTAGTTAGGACTTTAATCGTCGGTGCAGGCAATGCTGGAGCCATGGTATTAAATGAACTTGGAACATCGAATGAGTTCGGATATAACATTGTTGGTTTTGTTGATGATTCTGAAGACAAAATTGGAACATACATTAGTAATGTTAAAGTATTTGGACCTATTTCTGATGTTAACAATATTGCTATAAAACAGGGAGCTAAAAAAATAGTTATTGCTTTACCATCAGCTGGTTTTGCAAAGATGAAAGAAATAACCAATATTATCGACTATAAAAAGTTTGATGTAGAAATTTTGCCAGACAAATCAAAATTACTACAAGACAATTTAAAAGGAAGCATAAGAAGAGTAAGTATATGTGATTTGCTTGGTAGAAAGCCAGTAGAATTAGATAAAACAAAACTAAATGATTTTATTAATAACAAAGTTGTACTTGTTACTGGTGGCGGTGGTTCTATAGGTAGTGAAATTTGTAGGCAAGTATTAGATTATAATCCAAAAAAATTAATTATTTTTGATATATACGAAAACACTACTTATGAACTCAAAACAGAATTAGATTTTAAATACAGATTAAAAGAACCCAAACCAGATTATCTAGCATTAATCGGTTCGGTT
>JAIKVY010000262.1 GCA_024685275.1 Clostridia bacterium | reverse complement strand
AGCTGTTACCTCATATGTACCAGCATTAATTGCTTCGTTAGTTTCAACTTCACCAATATAATATTTTACTGAAATTTCATTGTTTAATTCTGTAGCAATTGCTATAGATTTTTTTGTGCCATCATAGCTATATGATGATCCTATAAATGTAATTTCTCCATATGTAGCTTTATTTACTATGACTTCTATTTCTTTTGTTGCAGCAAAATAATTGTCGTTCTCTGCAGCATTTATTGAAACATTATATCTCCCTGCATTTTTAAACGAATTATTTTCATATGTTATTTCACCAGTTCCAGTAGCACCAGAGATTGATTGATTATTTCCATTGTATATAAAAGTTTTTACTACAGCAGAATCATCAATTACGCCAGGTGCTTTACCAACTTCTACTTGTAATGTTACATTCCCAATAATATTATATTTTTCAACATTTGCTGGTGTATATGTTGCATTAAAACTATTCTTTCCAACATTTCCAACACTTAAAGTTGAATCAACCCAAGAAAATCCTGTTGGTAAGTTCACATCTGCAAGTGTTTGACCATATACAGCAGTTAAATTTTGTGGTGCAGTATATGCTGGATTTGCTTTTGTAACCGTAATTGTAACTTGAATATCGTTTACAACTTTATATACCCCCAAGTCCTCTGGTGTATATGTGACTAAAAATGTATTTTGCCCCACATCTCCAACTGATGTCGATAAATCGTCTTGCCAACTAAATCCCGTTGGAAGTGGAATATCCCCTAGCGTTGAGCCATAACTTACTGATAATTCTTCAGGAATAACATATTCTGGTTCAACAGTTTTATCTCCACAACCAGCAAGCATAGCAATCATTAATATGATTGACAAAATTACAAATAGAAATTTTTTGTTAAACATAAAACTCTCCATATAAAAATATTTTCATTATTATTCTAAATAATAAATCAACAAAAAAAAATTCATCCAAAGGGTGATTATGGGGTGATTTATTAAAAAATAAGCAAAACCAGACTATTAACTAGCTTGTCTTTTTCTCAAACTCTTATCTTTAAAATCTTTAATTCTTCCTATAATAATTGACAGTTCTATGTTTTTGCGTGTTATATGATACGGAAATATTTTCAACAATTTCTTTAATAGGACTCCTTTTGTTTTAATTTGGTGACCTTATTTCCTTATTTTTGTAAACTAATATATTTATATTTGACCTTATATTATATAAGAAAATGGGTTCACCTTTTTATATATCACTTGTGGACGCGTCTAATACTGTCAAAGTAGGAATGTTTTGATACATTTTAGCGCCCTACCTTGTAATCGTGTAAATTTTTTAGCACCATTAGGACAAATCGTGTAAAAAATTAGCACCTTATTTTTTTACACTTTATTAAATGCGTACAGTAAACTCACAGATAAATTGGAATTTGTTAGTATCTATTACCATAAATTGATTTCGCTTTTTCAGTATATTTCTTTACGAACTCAGTCTTTGCGTTTGTATAAGCATCTCGATTATGCTCGTATTCTTTCCATAAAGAAATCTTTACCTTCATTTAATTTTCTAAATAAGGAAGATGAGCATACGTGCTTAACAAAGCCATCGAATATTTCTTCATTCATTTTATTCATGTTATTTTTATAAACCGAAATAAAATAAGCTGCAGTATATACTCCCATGATTAAATTATTTTTATTCCCACCTATATCAGGTTGTCTTTTAATAATTGATTTGTAATCTTTTTTGATTCTTTTTTTATCGAAAGGAAGATCTATTGTATTAAGATATTTTGCTGTCTCCTTTTTCATAAGCAGCGGAATTAATACTCCAAACCGTATTCCATTTTTTATTTTCTTCTTCTAATTAATGTTGTAAGAATAATATTTTATATACTCTTGCTTCTTTTAAATTCCTCATTATCTTTATATCTAATGAATTTAAAATCACAAACTTCATCACCATAACTAAGTGTCTTAGTTCTAATGAAGTTTGTTCTTGGAAGTTCACCATATACAATGATGTCATTATGACAAAATTTAGGACCAAACTTATATAATCCATATTTAGAAAAGATTGGTTTATAAATACATTTATTACATTCAAATCTAAATTCATTTTTAGGTGAATCTTTATGCCAAGTATATGCCCAACCATATCCACTACCTTTTTTAAAACCTAGTGGTACTATTTTTTTGATTAAAGGCCAAAACCACCCATGTTTAGCGAGCTTTTGAAATTTAACTTTTTGTGTTTCCATATATTTATACATTGTATTAAACACTAAATCCACAGCTTCATTTTCGCTCATGCCATCATCTTTTAAAGTATTATATAAAGCCATACATGTAAAAATGTTAGATAAATGTTGATAATTACCCTTATCACAATATTCTTTGTTTTCTTTAATTAATATATTAATTTTATCTTCTACTTTTCTTAAATCAACTTCACTCATAGTTTTTAAATATTCTATGAATCTAGATGATTTAGACATATCTTTACCATTATATTTTTTAGACATATACGCTCCTTATATTTGATTAAAAATTAATGGTGATGATGTCCATCATGAGAACATGAATGCATGGCATTAGGATTACCAACTAAGCTGCCTTCTTTAAATGCCTTAATTACATCTTTTACATCTCCAAATGCTCCTGGAATTAATTTTAATCCAGCTGATTCTACTGCTTCAACACCATGAGAACCAATTCCACCACATATTAATGTAGATACACCAAGTGATTTTAAATATGGTGCTAAATCATGATGAGAATATCCACCATTATCTATAATCTTTTCTTCACCAGTTTCTTCATTAAATAAATAAAAATACTCAGTTCTTCCAAAATGTTGGAATACAGAATTTGTTTCTTTATCATAAGTAATTGCTATCATATTTATCTCCCTTCAAATGAAATTATATTTAGATTATATCATAAAAATAACTATATTACTATTTTAATAGTAAAATTGTCTGTCACGTTTGTCACGTGTCACGTGGGGGTATTTATAATAATTGATATTTCTTCTCTTATATATAGTAAGTAGTATTTTAACGATTAATAATAATTTAACGATTTAATTTTATATATAAATGATATATATACTACTGCTATATTTATTGCAGGAATACCCTATAAATCATTAATAGTTGCAGTATTTATGTCTAAAAAAAAGAAAAAATAGCCGATATTTTGGTATCGACTATGCTTAACTCTAATGGCGGAAAGAAGGGGATTTGAACCCCTGCATCCTTCTGGGATCTACGAGCTTTCCAAGCCCGCCTCTTCAGCCTCTTGAGTACCTTTCCGTGCTGCCTAATAATTTTAACCCATTTTGGCGATTTAGGCAACAATTAATTTTATCTGGGTTCGAATTTTAGGGATATGGTCGTG
>JAIKVY010000120.1 GCA_024685275.1 Clostridia bacterium | reverse complement strand
TCGAAAAATATCTCCAACTCAAGGAAGTATTGTTTATGCTAGTACTCCTAATAATTTAAAAACTTGGACAGGAGAAATTATTAGTGGTAATACTTTTGCAAGAACTGCATTAGCATCTACTTTAACCAATATTAATAATATCAGTTCAGTATCTGTAGGAAGTTTGCTTCAAGCTACTCCATTATCACAATTAGCTACTTATTTATCAACCATTGAAGCATATAATCCATCTATTAGAACTGGTACAGCTAATAGATTTACTGCTTTTAATTTTAATGGCGCTTTTGGAGCGGCAAATACAGCTAATTTTAATGCTAGATTTACAGCTAGTTGTGCAGCAGGATACAATGCTAGATTTACTAGTTCACAAAGTACTGTACATACTGGAGGTTTTCATTCTAGTTTTAATGCTAGACATACTAGTTCACAAAGCACTGTACATACTGGAGGTTTTCATTCTAGTTTTAATTCTAGGTTTACTTCTCATTGTGGGACCTATTTTAGTGGTTTTTGTAGTGCAAGATATCATAGTTCTTTTACTTCAAGAAATACTACCGTTTTTAGCGGTTTCCATGCTAGAAGTTTTAATAGTAGATTTGGAACAGGAAATAGTAGATTTTTTTCTTCTTATAATGGAAGAGTAAATACTAGTTTTACCGGTGCTTGTAGTTTTACTCAACATGCAAGTGGTTTCCATAGCGGTTTTCATGGAACCCAATTTAGTAGTTTTGGTACAAGTAATGGTACTTTTAAATCTGGGCATTTTGGAACTTTCTTTAGTGCATTTGGTTCAAGTAATGGTACCTATGGACGACGCAATGGAACTTTTTTCGGTTCATTTGGAGCAAGTCATGGAACCTTTCATGGTACTTTCTTTGGAAGTGGATTTAATTCTGATTTTGGAGCAAGTCATGGAACCTTTCATGGTACTTTCTTTGGAAGTGGATTTAATTCTGCTTATGGAAGATCTGATACTACATACTTTAGCGCTTTTGGAAGATCTGATGGAACTTTCTTTAGTGCATTTACTTCTGGATGTCCAAGTGCTTTCTTTGCAGATTTTACATATAGTTTTTCTAGTTTTAATGCAGCTTTTTGTCCAGCGGAATTTTGTACCAGTTTTAATGCTGCAACATTTTTTAATAGGTTATAAAGGAGAATTTAATAATGTTTGAAATGATTAAACCTGTAAATGGTTTAAGTTTAATAATGTCTTATGGATGTAATTTAGATTGTCAATATTGTAGAATTGCTCAAGGACGACATGATAATATAAATTCTGCAAATTTACAACAAAAAACTATTCAAGCACTATCTGATGGTACTTTTTTAAATAATATACAAAAAGGATTATATCGTATAAAACAATCTCCTCATCAAATTGATACTATTTCTTTATGGGGACAAGAACCAACTTTAACTTTACATTTATTAACAGAGCATATACAAGATTGGCTTACTGTTTTTCCAAATTGGTCTAGTTGTAGTTTTAGTACAAATATGGTAGCTTATCCTGAACGTATTTATGATTTTTGTTGTGCCTTAGATCAACATCTTAATCATCCATTCTATATAGATATACAATTATCTTATGATGGCGAGTATAGTACTTCTCAATTAAGAGGAGCTGAAGGAAATGTTATTTTTAAAAATGCTGAAATTTTAATTAAGAAATTAAATAATTATCATTTTCAAAATCTTACTGCTTCTTTTCATTTTCATGCAGTATTATCATTAGATTTAATGCAAAAATTACAAGATCCAAATGAAATGTTTCAATATGAGAAATCTTTAATTGAATGGACTAATTATTTTGCTTCATTAAATTATAATAATAGTATTATAGTTGAACCTGAAATGGATATAGGTTTAGAAAATCCAGTAGATGCAAGTTGTTTTGATGGAATTAATTTAGCCAATTGTTGTTATTTATCAGATAGAGTTTTATCTTCTTTACTTCCAAAAGGAGAAGATAGAAAAGTATATTATTCATTAGGAGAAAGAGTTAGATTAAGTCCTTTCCACATGTTAGATGCAATTCGTGGTAGTATAGAAGAATTTGGTTATCAAAATTTTGATGAATTATTAAATCGAATCACTGATGATACTATTGCTCGAAAAGAATTTTTTAAACGTGTAAATCCAGCACTTTGGTGTGGTAATGGTGTAGGAGAATTAAAAATTAGATATGATGGAACTTTAGTTAATTGTCAAAATCATATGTATGATTTAGATTTATCTGAGTTTACTCCAGAATTTTTTAAAACTAAAACTTTAATTAATTATGAAAAACAAAATTTAGTTAAACATCATTATTTTATTAATTTATTAACAGATTCTAATGAACAAATTATTAAATATTTTGATTTATTTAATACTATGAAATTTGAAAGTTTAGAATTTATATTCAGAAATACGCTTACATTATTATCAGCACTTTGGCAATGTCAACAAATTGATCCGTCATATGAAGATATTCGAAAAAGAGTTAAACATAGTATATTATTAGCAGTTATTGGATGTTGTAGTTATAATAATCAAATAACAACAGCAAGTTTATATGTACGTCATACAGGATATTTAAGAATGTATTGTAATGGATTTTTAGAACAATGTCTTAATGCATATAATAATATGATGGGAAAAGAGGTATTTTAATGAATTATCAACAAAATGAAAATGAATTATTAAATTGCTATCTTGATAAAGTTATTTTTCGTAAAGAATATGATTTTGATTTTATTCTTCGACATGAAGATATATATCAAGAACAAAGACACAATAGTCAAAATCGTATCGAGTCAATTGAATTAATTGTACGTCCAGAGTGTAATCAAAAATGTGAATATTGTTATATTGCACGTTATGGAGCAGATTTATATCCTTTTGCAGAAAGATTATCAAATGAAGAAATTTTACATAATATAGATTTAGTGTTAGATTATGTATTTAATACTAGAAATTTATATATTGATCGTTGGGAAGTTTTTGCTGGTGATTTATTTTATGATGGAATATTCTTTGATATGTGTGATTTATTTATTAAATATTTAACTCCAAAACAACAGCTATATCCTAATATTTTTGATAAATTTCCTGGATTAATTTTAACACCAACTAATTTTTCTTTTATTCGCGATCCTGAAAAAAAGCAAAAATTAGAAGAATATATAGAGTATTTTCAAAAAAATTTTAATTGGGAAATTGGATTTTCAGTATCAACCGATGGAAAATATGCAATAGATACTAGAGAACAAATTGATTTAGATGACAGTTTCTTCGACGATTGCTTTAAATGGACTATAAAATATCATAAAATGGGATTTCATCCTATTATATCTGCTTCAAATGTTCATAATGCAATTAAAAATTATGATTGGTGGAGAGATATGTGTCATAAATGGTATACTGGTGTTCCAGAAAAAAGACAAGATATTTTTCCATATTGGTTAGAAGCAAGAAATGATGAATGGACTCAAGATAATATTGATGATTTTCTTAAATTATTAAATCATATGGTTGATGATAGATTGCGTATGTGTAATAATAATGTTAAAGAATTAGCTTATCATTTTACAGTTGGAGATGGACAAAATAATACTTTATTAGGATTATTACATGGAGATTTAATTTGGTTTAATACATTATCTAAAGAAGCTTTACAAGATTTAGGATGTAGTATGTCTATTAGCACAATAATCAATATATCAAATCTTTCTTTACCACCTTGTCATAGATTAACATATCCTCAGTTTAATGGAGGATTTTTCAAAGTTCAAGATGATAAAATTGTTGATATTGAAGCTTTTAATCTTTCGCTATATTTAACAGCTAAAACTGCAAATGCTAAATATTTACCAAAATGTTCATTATGTGAATATTCATCAATATGTCATAAAGGATGTTTTGGAGCACAGTGTGAATCAACTGGAGAAATATTTCAACCTGCAATTAGTGTATGTAATTTAGAAAAACAAAGATTTGATTTTTTAATATATAAATATTATAATTTAGACTTGTTTAAAGCTATAGAAGAACAAGAAGAAGATAGTGATACTATAATGTTATTAAGAGTTGTAAAAAATATTTTTGATAATATTGAAGATGTAGAAAGGGAAAAATATGACAGAATTATTAACGAAGCAAGGATTGATTAATTTCAAAGAAAATTTTGATCCAAATAATATTGATCATATAAAACAATTATTATATTTAGTTATTCTTGATCAAGCTTTACCTGAGGATCAAAAAATAACAGATTTTATTTCAGAATTATTATCATGTTGTAATGATGATAAAATTTGTAAACAAGAAATAGTAGATCCTATAGAAGCATGGGATATAAGAAAAAGAGAATTAATTCCAGAATTTTTCTCACCAGTTTCACAATATTTATATTTTGATTAGAAAGGTATATAATATGTTACATTTTATATTATCAAATTATATTGAATTTTATAATATTAATGATATTCTTCTTGAAATTAATCAGTTCTTGCTTCGTTAATAATTCTGTCATATTTTTCCCTTTCTACATC
>JAIKVY010000208.1 GCA_024685275.1 Clostridia bacterium | reverse complement strand
CAATTCTTGGTGAAGCAAACAAAGGATTGAAACATATTCATATGTTTTTAGTAATTCTTCAACGAGTTTTTTACATGCTGATTTGGTTTTTAATAAATTCTTATCTAAACTCATTTTGCCTCCTTTGGTATAACTATTATACCAAATTTGAAATATACTTGCTAATACAATTATTGAGTATGATTATATTTTTTCTTTTAATTCTTCTAAACGCTTAATTAGTGGTTCCATAATTGATTTGAGCGTTCCTTCAATAAATGGATTTGGAATACCCACTGTTTTTAATAAATTTAAGAATGATTTAGACCCGCCTAATTTACACAACTCATAGTATTTGTTCCAAGCAACTGTGTGATCTTTTAAATCTAATAAATAAAAATAAAAAGCACAAACTTGGGCTAATGTATAGTCAATGTAATAAAATGCAGTATGGAATAAATGTGATTGTCTTTGCCAATATGCTCCATTTTCATAATATTTAACACCATCATAATCACGCCATGGAGTATATTTCTTTTCTATTTCACGCCATTTTTCTTTTCTTGCTTTTACTCCACAATCAGGGTTTTCATATACAAAATGTTGGAATTCGTCTATTGATACTCCATATGGAATAAATGAAATAGAATCAGCTAAATGCATAAATCTATATTTGTCAGCTTGATTGCCAAAGAAAGAATCCATATATGGATGTGCAAAAAATTCCATACTCATCGAATCTATTTCACACGCTTCTAATGTCGCCCATACTAAATCAAATGTATTTAAAAATTTTGATGAAGTAAATACTTGAAAAGCATGTCCTGCTTCATGTGTTAAAACATCAACATCTCCGCTAGTCTTATTAAAATTTGAGAAGATAAATGGAGAATTATACATTGGAATAAATGCACAATACCCCCCGCCTTGTTTTCCTGGTTTTGTTTCTAAATCTAATAATTCATTGTCTTTCATATATCTAAAGAATTCTTCTGTTTCTTTTGAAATACTAGAATACATTTTATATGCTTTTTCAACTAATTCATTAGTTGAGCCAATTGGTCTAGGATTAACGTCTTTATAAAACATATTAACGTCATATTCTTTTAATTTTTCAATATCTAATCTAGTTGCTTGTTCTTGTCTTAATTTGTTTACAATTGGAACAATCTCTCTATATACTTGGTCTCTATACTTTTCCACATCTTTAGAGTTATAGTCGCTTCTCTTTAATCTTAGGTACCCAAAGTCAACATAATTGTCATATCCCATCTTCTTTGCCATGGTATCTCTAACTTTAACTAATTGGTCATATATTTCATCAATTTGATCTTCTATTGATACCATAAATTCTGCTTTCTTTAAATATGCTGCTTTTCTAATTGACCTATCTTTATTATCTGCATATGCTGCCATTTGAGTTAGGTTATTTATTTTACCATCAAACTCAATTTTAGCTGAAGCTAATAATTTCGAATATTTTGTTTGTAATTTTGCTTCTTCTTGAAGTTCTGGTATTATTTTTTCATCGAACGATTTGATATTCATTTCTTTCAATTCAAGCCAAGCTTTACCATATTTTTCATCTATTTCTTTTCTATATTTTGATTGTAATAAAATCTTAGCATATTGCGTTACATATACTTCTAGCTTAGGAACATTTTCATCTAAAAATTCTTGTTCTTTTTCATAGAATTCATTTGTTGTATCTATTGAATTTCTTATAGCACAAATCTCTATCATCGCTGTAATTTTTTCTGATAATCTATTCGTTTTTTCAATTAATTCAAATGTCTCTTCTTTTGTTTTAGCATTTTCTAGCTTTTTAAATAAATCTGTAAATTGTTTATTTATTTCTTCTAAATTTGGTCTTTCATATTTGTATTCACTAAACTTCATTTTGGCCTTCTTTTGTTATTTGTTATTTTTTATCATCATTAAAAATATCGTCATATGATAAGTTTATATTATCTGGTATTAAAAATACTGCTTCATCATATGCTTTACTAGATTTATTAGTTCCATCACTAGTTCCTGTTACTTCTAAGAAATGTTTTAAAAGAGTATATCTTTTAGCTGTGTAATTATTTTCAACACCTCTTTTTAATATTTCTTTGCTTCCAACTATTACAACCATTCTTTTTGCTCTAGTAACAGCTGTATATATTAGATTTCTTGTTACTAACATTGGTGAATATCTACTTAGTACTAGGATAACGACAGGGAATTCACTTCCTTGTGATTTATGTACGCTAATACAATATGCTAAAGCAAGTTGTTTTAAATCTTCTTTTTCATAGTTAACTATCCTATCATCTTCAAATCTAACAACTAGTCCATTATTTCTGACTTGCTCAACATACCCTAGATCTCCATTAAATACACCTGCTCCAGTTAATCCAGTTCTAGCATCTACCCAAGTTAAGTCATAATTGTTCTTTATATGCATTACTCTATCACCAAGTTTAAATTTTGTATCTTCCACCATATATGTATTTGTAGATGGATTTAATTCTTTCTGTAATAGAGCATTAAGCATATTTACTCCGCATTCACCATTTCTCATTGGAGCTATTACTTGAATATCTGATTGATTAATATTTAAATATGATGGAATTCTATATTTTACCATTGTAGAAACTGCGTTTAAAATATCATTAACTTCAACTTTCTGATCAATAAAGAAATCATTAACTCCTTTTGAAATTGGCATTTCTCCTTCATTAATTCTATGCGCATTTGTGACAATTGAACTTGTTTCATCTTGTCTATGAACCATTTTCAAAGAAACTACGTTTATAACTCCTGATCTAATAATATCCGATAAAATATTTCCACATGATACACTAGGCAATTGATCTTTATCACCAACAAGGATTAATCTACATTTTGGTGGTAAAGCTTTTAATAAAGCATAGAAGATGTATATATCACACATACTAATTTCATCAATTATAACTACGTCAGTATTTAATTGATTGTTTTCATTATACATATTTTGATGATTTTCTGATGAATAACCTATCAATCTATGAATTGTTTTCGATTCAATTCCTGTTGCTTGCGTCATTCTTTTACTAGCTCTTCCTGTTGGGGCACAAAGTTCAAATCTTTTATTTCTACCCATGAAAATATCAACTATAACTTTTATTATCGTTGTTTTTCCTGTTCCCGGTCCACCAGTAATTACACTTACTCCAGAATTAAAAATGCTTTTAACAGCATCTATTTGGCCATCATCTAAGAAAAAATTATGCCTTCTTTCATATGCTTGTATTGCTCTATCTACATCAAATTCAGTGTTGTTTTCATGATTCTCATTAATATATAGACATTTATATGCTATTGCTTGCTCGATATAATAATTAACACTTACACTTACTAAAATCTCATCATCAACAACTTCTCTTATTAAATCTGGAGTATAGTCATATACTTTTTTTATTATATCTAAATCTATATTCAATAACTTTCTT
>JAIKVY010000207.1 GCA_024685275.1 Clostridia bacterium | reverse complement strand
CTTTGCCATTGCATCTCTAACCTTAACTAATTGATCATAAATCTCATCAATTTGGTCTTCTATTGAAGCCATGAATTCTGCTTTTTTAAGGTAAGCAGCTTTTCTAATTACTCTATCTTTATTTTCAGCATACGCTGCCATCTGAGTTAAATTATTTATTTTCCCATCAAATTCAATTTTAGCTGAAGCTAATAATTTTGAATATTTTGTTTGTAGTTTTGCTTCTTCTTGAAGTTCTGGTATTATTTTTTCATCAAATGCCTTTATGCTCATTTCTTTTAATTCAAGCCAAGCTTTACCATATTTTTCATCTATTTCTTTTCTGAATTTTGATTGTAATAAAATCTTAGCATATTGTGTTACATATATTTCTAGTTTAGGAACATTTTCATCCAAAAATGCTTGTTCTTTTTCATAGAATTCATCTGTTGTATCTATTGAATTTCTAATGTAACAAATCTCTATATTTGCTGTAATTTTTTCTGATAATTTATTTGTCTTTTCAATTAAATCAAATGTTTCTTCTTTGGTTCTAGCATTTTCTAACTTTGTAAACAAATCTTTAAATTGCTTGTCTATTTCTTCTAAATTTGGTCTTTCGTATTTGTATTCACTAAACTTCATTTTTGCCTTCTTTTGTTATTTGTTATTTTTTATCATCATTAAAAATATCATCATATGATAGGTTTATATTATCAGGTATTAAAAATACTGCTTCATCATAAGGTTTGCTTGATTTATTGTTTCCATCATTAGTTCCTATTACCTCTAGGAAATGTTTCAAAAGAGTATATCTTTTAGCTGTATAATTATTTTCAACACCTCTTTTTAATATTTCTTTGCTTCCAACTATTACAACCATTCTTTTTGCTCTCGTAACTGCTGTATAAATTAAATTACGAGTTACCAACATTGGTGAATATCTACTTAGTACCAAGATAACAACAGGGAATTCACTTCCTTGTGATTTGTGAACGCTAATACAATACGCTAATGCTAATTGTTTTAAATCTTCTTTTTCATAATTAACAAGCCTATCATCTTCAAATCTAACAACTAAACCATTATTTCTAACTTGTTCAACATACCCTAGGTCTCCATTAAATACTCCAGTTCCAGTAAATCCAGTTTTAGCATCTACCCAAGTTAGGTCGTAATTGTTCTTTATATGCATTACTCTATCACCAAGTTTAAATTTAGTATCTTCCACCATATATGTATTAGTAGATGGATTTAATTCTTTTTGCAACAAAGCATTAAGCATATTTACTCCACATTCACCATTTCTCATTGGAGCTATTACTTGAATATCTGATTGATTAACGTTTAAATATGATGGAATTCTATATTTTACCATTGTTGAAACTGCGTTTAAAATATCATTTATTTCAACTTTTGGGTCTATAAAGAAATCATTAACTCCTTTTGAAATAGGCATTTCACCTTCATTAATCCTATGAGCATTTGTTACAATTGAACTCATTTCATCTTGTCTATGGACCATTTTCAAAGATACTACATTTATTACGTTAGATTTAATAATATCTGATAGAATATTTCCACATGATACACTAGGCAATTGATCTTTATCACCAACTAGGATTAATCTACATTTTGGTGGTAAAGCTTTTAATAAAGCATAAAAAATGTATATATCACACATACTAATTTCATCAATTATAACTACATCAGTTTTTAATTGGTTGTTTTCATTATACATATTTTGGTGATTTTCTGATGAATAACCTATTAATCTATGAATTGTTTTCGATTCAATACCTGTTGCTTGTGTCATTCTTTTACTAGCTCTTCCTGTTGGGGCACAAAGTTCAAATCTTTTATTTCTACCCATAAAAATATCAACTATAACTTTTATTATCGTCGTTTTACCAGTTCCTGGCCCACCAGTAATTACACTTACTCCAGAATTAAAAATGCTTTTTACTGCATCTATTTGCCCATCATCTAAGAAAAAATTATGCCTTCTTTCATATGCTTGTATTGCTCTATCTACATCAAATTCAGTGTTGTTTTCATGATTCTCATTAATATATAGACACTTATATGCTATTGCTTGCTCGATATAATAATTAACACTTACACTTACTAAAATCTCATCATCAACAACTTCTCTTATTAAATCTGGAGTATAGTCATATACTTTTTTTATTATATCTAAATCTATATTCAATAACTTTCTT
>JAIKVY010000057.1 GCA_024685275.1 Clostridia bacterium | reverse complement strand
GTATTTTTTGTTTTTAGATTTTTGTATTTCTTCTTCTTTCTTTTTTAATTCTTCCTGTTGCTTTTTAAGATCATCTTCTAATTTTTTCTGTTCTTCTTGTTCTTCTGTATCTGTTTCAAAGTTGAACATAATATCAGATATTCGGTCTATAATGGCATCTTTATCATAACACCATTCATAACCATCAAAGAATTCATTTACTATCCTATCCGCTATTCTTGTTTCTACGTTATCTAATCTTAATTGTATTCTCGGCTTTTTATATTTCTTAGGTAATTTAACATAGTTATTTTTATATTGAATAGGAGCATCTTTTAAATCTATTCTTTTTACATATGTAATCTCTTTTTTAAGTGCATCACAAGCCATATTACGTGAATTTTTAGAAGATACAAATAAAAATATTTTACAGTTATCTATTGCTTCTTCTAACGCTTTATCATAGTCTTCTACTGCTCCAACACCATGTCTTAAGTTCCTTAATGCTACAAAACATGTAATACCTTGAGATTCTAAATATTGAGTTATTTCTTCAACTACCTTCATATCTTTACTTGAATATGCAATAAAGACATCTCTAGGTATTATTCTTTCATATATCCCTTTATCTATTTTCTCAGCTTCTTTTTCGTATGCATTTGTGAATTTACTGTATAACTCAATACAATTTTCTTTGTATGCGTTTTCAATAAGGTTACTTACTGCTAATAGATTTTCACTATTCAGATTTTTAATCATGAACTCTATAACTAAGTCTAAATTAGCATAGTTATATTCATAGTCTATTGATTGAATGAAATCGATTACATCTTGCTTATTCTTTGAACATGCAGATTCATAGAATCTTGCTAAAAAATCTTCTGGTAAATATGATCGAATAGCTTTTGCTGTTTCTAATATTTCATTTCTAGATAAGTATTTAGCATGAGTTTTTTCATATAATTGTTGTCTTAAAGCTGATACTTTTTCAAGTTTTAGCTCATCCAAGAATTGTTCAATAATTTTTTCGTTTTGAGAGATAAAGTCTTCTACAAATGCAGCATTACAATATTGACAAACGTATGCTTCTCCTTTCTTTGTTAAATCTCCACCACAACGAGTGCATCTTATGTATTTAATAGACATTTTTATCCTCTATATTTATATATGAACTATTCCGTTTAATATTTTAATACATTGATATAAATATATCAATTTTTTAAAATTTGTCACTAGTTATGTCACCATTTTTGTCACTAGTTATGTCACCAGTCGTGTCACTATAAATGTCTAGGCAAATGTCCAGGCAGATGTCCAGGTAAAATTAAAAATCTTTAATTACAATTTTTTAATTTGAAATCCAAATAGAAATTCCTTTAAGTAAATATGGTAAACCTATAAATAACGCTGAAATAACTACAATTCCAATGACGTGAGTTATGTAATGTTACAAACTTCATGTTACTTTATTTCTAGAATATGAAATAAATATTATCTTATAAGGCAGTTATTTCATATTCCACCCCAATAAATCAATAACTTATATGATTAAGTATCTCAATTTTTTGGAAAAATTAAGTCTAAATTTGGATTCCTGATTTTTATATAACAATCTCACTCTCCCCAATCAAGCTCAGTCATGCCCCTATTTTCACTTTCTTACTAAAATTAGCACTTGAAATATCGTATTTTTGGAACCAATTTGATGCAATTTTTATATCTCAAAATCAGTATCATTTAGGGAACCTTTTAAAGTGTGTTTGGTTTTTAAACAATTTTTATACACAAATTTGTAGAATTGTGGATAACTTTTTGCAATTTGTTTAATTTTTAGATTTTTGCCGAGTTTTTGATTGTTTTTGAATAGTGTATATTGTGGAAAACTTGTGGATAAGTTAAGTATCCTTTGCTACAAATTGAAATTTTATTAAATTAGTATATGTTTTGGGACACCTTTTATTGATATTTAAGATTGATATAAATGTATATTTTTTTTGTATTTTGTATATTATTAAATAATTAATTTATGAATATATAATTTTTAAAGAATTCGTTTTTAAAGAATACACATTATATTATTTTATTTTGTAATTGGTAGTTTTTATTTTTATTGAATCATTATCACTTCAATACACATCAAGTATTGTATTGCTGTTTTGAGTTATAATGTTTTTGCGTATTCGTCATCCTCTTTTGGTTTAATAGTTGTTGGATATCCATTACTTATTCCATGCAACATCCCAATAGACACTTTTCTTGAATGTCCTTTAGTTTTTTTTGATATGCCCTATCTATATTAAAAAATCCCTTCTATTGTTGTACCATATTCATTATTTTTCGTTTTTATATGTATATCGAGAATTTATTACATCCACCCAAAAACAGCTCAACATGATTCAAGAACTTTTTTGTTAGCATATATACAATACATACAATCTTCAACTATTCATAGTCTCTAATTCTTACAATAAATGGTCGACTATAATATTTATTTCCTGTTGTTGTTTTAACTATCGCTTGAACATAATGATTTCCATTGTAACTAGTACTTTCATTTCTATAATATTTACCATTAATTTTTTTTGTTGTTTCCTCATTCCCTCTTTTACAATTAATCGATTCATATCCAGAATTAGATACAACTAGAGTGACCTGTGATGCTGGTATGGAAGAGGGGAAGCCAATATAAAAATTTATTGATAAACCTTTAGGAAGTGTTTGATTTGAATATATACTTTTACCTTCATCGTCCACACAAGTTAAATTAATAAATCCACCATTTTCTTTTAAGTTTAAAGCTTGCGAATGTGATTTTGCATCTTTTGCATATGCTGCATCTAAATCATATTGCTTTCCATTAATACAATTAATAATTGTAATTTCATCATTAGTTAATAGTGATTCGTATAATTCTTTTATTTTATCTCTAATTATTTGAAACTCTATTGAACTATGAATATTCATAATATCGTTATTTGAGTTAGCAGGATCATAAATTTTTCTTATTCCAATTTCATCATAATGAGAACAAAATTTAACTAATTTATCATACAAAGAATCTCCTTCTTGATAATCTTGTTCGACAACATCTACAGCAAAAATTTCCAAAAAAAATGATTTAAAATTAAAATTATTCTTTTCTCTATAGATTTTTATAATTCTGATTACATCTTTAGATAAAGATTTCTTTATTTTGTTTATTTGAATTTCAGGATTGCTCTTAAGTCTTTGATTACTTTTATTGCACCACAAATAAACATCTTTATTTTCATCATTAGATGTATATTTACCAGGAACAACATCTACTGAAATATTCCATCTGTAATCATCTACATCTCCAGTAACACAAATTGCACTATTTTTAACGGTATAATAATATTTACTTTTTTCTAGTGATTTAACTACATTCATATAAATTTTTTCTATGCTCATATTATTATCAGAATCAAAATAACATAGCAAATCAATATCACAACTATTTTTATTCGCAGTTCCCTTTGCTAATGACCCACCATATCTATAATTCGGTTTTGTTTCAAACATTTTATTAATAGTATCTTGCAAAGGCAGTCTAAAACCATTTTTTACTTCCTCCCTAAAATCATTTGTGACATTATTAATATCTAATATGTTATTTAAAACATCATTAACCATTAGACACCATCTCCCTTATCACTCCTCTTTGAACCTCAAGATAGTATTTAAAGTTGTTATTATCATAATTAAACACTCTAACTTTTGGATGATAACTTTGAATCGCTGTTCCAACAATGAAAGCAACAGATTGCTTAGCTGTCATATAAAGATTAACAGTTTTTATGTTTTTGCTTCCACACGCATCAAGAATATTTTTAACTGATGAATACACTTTATTTAAATAGTCATTTGTAATTCTTGTAGGTTCTTGCATATCAAGTTTGATAGTCGGGTTATTTAAACATTTACTTTCATCTATCTGATAAGATGTTTCAACAACAAGATTTATTTCTTGATTATAATCATCCAAAATAATTGTATCCTGTATGTTTTTTCTTTTTTCAGAAATAAGATAATACGAATTATTCTTTTTTATTTCAATGAAATCATAATTATTAGTATCGCCTAAAATATATCCATCAAAAACAGAGAACATTTGACTTGAAAATCCACAATATGTTATTTTTGAAGCATCCCTCATATTTTTAATGATTTGAACTAAATTAATTTTTTGTTTCCTAAAATGTCTCTTATAACTTTTCAAAGAATTCTTTTTA
>JAIKVY010000116.1 GCA_024685275.1 Clostridia bacterium | reverse complement strand
AGATTAAATTCTGATAAATCAATATCGTTATCAGTTAAAAAATTTGGATCTTCATCAAGAGCAATTGCAAGCAACTTTGATTTTCTAGGTTTGCTTTTTGAATTAATATAAAAAATACCGAATACAGCAAAAACTGTACCGATTGCCCCAGCTGTAATTATAAGCCAAACTATATGAAATATTAATCCAGCAAAAACTGCACCAAAAAGTATTGAAGTAATAATTATCAATAATCCAACATATTTTGCATATATTTTTTCGAAGAAAATAGCATCTTTATTTTTTGCATGTCTGTTATATCCAGGAATCAAAGTTGTAAGAATTCTAAATTGCAATAATATTCCCCAGGTGATACTTAATCCAATAAGTACAGAACAAACTATAAGTAAAATGAGTTGCGTTTTATCCATATTTAGTATCCCAAAGTTTATATTATTTCTAATCAAGCAAGTAATTAAACATACCAAACAAATTAAATTATTTAGTCGTTTTATTGTTCAACTGTTCAACTAGTATAGCCTAATTATATCACACTAATCATAACTAATGAATACTCTAAAATGTTTTATCTGTTTACAGCTAGCTGATAGTTCAAATCTTAAAATAACGTTTAATAATAAAGTTATAAAAATTTTTGTATTGCATAATTGCTTTTAAATAAATATAATATATTATATATATTATTTGGAGAACACATGAGCGCTAAAAAGTATAATGACGAAAAAAGAAGAGTCTTCACCACTGGTGGATATTTAGCCATTATTATAGCGATAGTAGTTATAGCAGCACTTGTTGCCATTACTCTTTTAGTAGTTCTCCCATCTACTGAGGAAATAGAATCAACAACTCCAAAGATAGTTAGTATTTCATATGAAGATGGTGAAATCGGTATTAATAGCGATTTGAATAAAGTTTATGTTACTGTAACGTATAGCGATGGAAAAACAGATAGAGTTTCGCTTGGGAGTATTGTTTCATCTGGATTAGATATAACCACAAGTGGTGAGCAAAATGTTAGCATAAGTTATGGTGGCTTTGAGCAAACTATTTCCGTTAAAGTTAAAGATATTAGATGTACTGTAACTTATACAGCCAGTGTTGGTGGAAGAATTCATGGTACAACAAAACAAGTAATACCTAGTGGTTCGGATGCATCAACGGTTATTGCTGTTCCTGAAACTGGTTATACATTTGTAGGCTGGAGTGATGGTTATGCGTATGCAACAAGAAAAGATACTGGAGTAAATGAGAACAGAGCATACATGGCTCGTTTTGAAAAAGCTCATTTTAGAGTAATTTTCTTCTATAACGATGGAACAGTTGCTTCAGAAGAAGACGTTTTATATGGCGAAGCTGCAACAAAGATGCCTCAATTAACTGATCCAAGAATGAGTGTGTATGGATATGAATTCATGGGTTGGTCTGTTGGAGAATTAGATTATAAAAATGTATATAGAAACTTAAATATTTATCCTTCATATGTTAAAAACGCAACAGATGTTACTGTTGATGTGAAAAAAGATTCAGAGTCAAAGTCTATGGGAGAAACTGATGCTAATACATTTGGTTATTATGCAAGAAATAAAGTTGCAACAATAATAGCTACTCCATATAACTCAAGACAATTTAATAGATGGGAAATCTTATCATCAAACAAAACATATGTGGTTGTTGGTATAAATGAAACAAAGGAAATTGAAATTGGTGATGGCCATAATTTAGTTTCATTCTCTTGTACAAGAAGTGGAAATAGTACAACACAATATGCTTTAAGTTTTACTCCAACAGCTGCAATTGATGAAATCTATATAAATTGTGTGTTTGTTTACGAAAAAAGTTCTGTTAAATTTATAAATTATCAAAACTCAGCTATTGGAAATCAGGAAGCAGAGATTGATGGTATTGAGTATGGTGTTACTTTAGGATCATATTTAAGCCAATATCCTGATTCTGTTTCAGCTACAATTAGTCCTGTTACTGGAATATTAGAACCAAAAGAAGTAATTGGTATGACTTTTATTGGCTGGTATGTTAGAGGAGATAATACACAAACAATTATAAATAGAGAACAAATATTTGAAGAGCCTACAGTACTTATTGCTAAATGGAGTAGACAAACATATCAAATTAAATTTAAGTATGTTGATGAAGGTGGGCAAGAACAATTATTTTCAACTATTTCTGTATTATTCCAAGGAACAATTGGTAGTGGCGGTGGCGTTCCATTAAGCGTGCCTACAAAACAACATTATATTTTCGTTGGTTGGATTGATGAATTAACAAGATATTCAATTGATGATAGTTATCAAATTGTTGCTCAAAGAGAATATTTAGATAGTGGTGATTTTACCGATAATAAGACAATAAATATTATCGCATCATGGAAATTAATAGAACATAAATTAAAAGCAGATATTGAAGGAAGTGGAACTGTTTCTTTATCACATACAGAAAATGGAAGATTAATAAATGAAACAGTATCAGGGGATATAACCTTATTTGAAATATACACATATGATTTAGTATTTAATGCTAATTTGGGAAATAAAATTGAATACATAGATTGGACATATGGAAAGTTCGAAAGTGTTGTTTCATCAGATGATAATTCATATACGCAATACCAAGTAACATTAAATTCCATGTTTGATAATGAAATTAGATGTATATTTAGTCCTCAAGTATTCGATGTTGAAATATATAACGGAGATGGAAATTATTGTGGTTATGTAAAATACAATGACGGAACAATGTATTTTAATGATGTAATCCGTTTATCAATTAACTATGGAAATAACATAAAACTTGATATCATCTCATATATTGTTATGTATGAAATTGATAATATCGTTATTGATGGAAATATCAATGGAACAACATATGTGGAAACTAATAAGTATGCAAATTTGGAAGAAATGGGTATTACAAACTATACGTTACTTCTAAATAATATTAATTCAAATGTAAAAATCGTTATCGAATATAAAGCTAGACAAACAGAAATCTCATTGAATTTACCTAATAGTAGTGCTGTTGAAGTATATAATTATGATTTTGAGTCAGAGGAAACAACAAGTGCAGAAAATACATTAGTATCTAATTATGATGATAATGTGTTTTACAGTATAGAAGCTGCAGAGGGTAAATATTTATCAAATATCGTTATTGATGGAATACAATATGAATTATTCAGCGCTTATTCTGATGTTGTATTCTTTGATTGGCAAATTAATGGAGTAGATTTAGGAATTGAATTTATTAGGATAGGTGATGAATATTATTATTACTATGGTGCAAAAGTAATAGATGGTATTGAATATCGTTATTGCCAAGATTTAACAGGAAAAGTAAGAATATTTATTTATGATGAAGATTTAGAAACATATGAAGAATTAATTGTAGCATCAAATGCTTATACAACCGAGAGTAATTTCATTAACTTATCAAATGATTTAGCTGATTACTTAAATATAGAAGAAAGAAGTATTTTCGGAAGTGTGCTATATGATAAAAGAGTTACGTCAGTTAAGGTAAAAATTATAACCAAGAAAAATTTAAGTATTGGAATTAACTATGACAATATAAAATATAATGTTAGCATAGAGAATTCCTTAGTGGGTTCATCAACTATTTCAAATACTACGGTTGGATATAATGGCACATCAACAGTTACGTTTACTCCTGTTTCTGGTTATTATATTGACTCATATATTTTAAATGATCAAAATGTTAAAGTTTCTGGATATGCAGATGGAAAAACTTATAAATATACATTTAGCAACATAAAAGAAGATAAAATCATTGTTCCAGTATATAAGAAAATAACATATAACGTTGTATTCATTAACAATACAGCAAACGAATATAATGCATATGTTTCAAAAGATTCTGGAACAAATAATATTTTAGCAACGAGTTATTCATATGCCCTTGAATTTGCAGCTTCAGCTAAATTTAAATTAACAGTTGAAGATGGGGTAAGAATTTCATATTTAAAGATTGATGATGAAGAAATCTATATAACCAAAAATATGACATTCTATGAGTATGAAAACTTATACATAGTTAAAGGAGTAAGAATTGTTTGTAAATGTGATGCTTTAGAAGAAAATGAAGCAACTAGCACATATACATTTAATTCAAATGCAACTAACTACAGAATTTCGTATGATTACACTGGGGTAACAAATGAAGTTGAAATTTTAGCAAAAGAAGGGCACAAATTAACAAGCATCAATTTTGTGGGAAATGGCGGGAAC
This sequence comes from Clostridia bacterium, assembly GCA_024685275.1. GTDB lineage: Bacteria > Bacillota > Clostridia > Christensenellales > DTU072 > CAG-1782. Next base: position 9,848 of record JAIKVY010000116.1, on the reverse strand, counting down.
AAGATTGTAAAGATTAATTTGGATTCAAATACAGACACTTATTCATTAGTAAATGCTGAAGATACTACTGTTTCAAAAATAGGAACAAGTGAATATAGAACTGCTTTAAAAGTAAACTTAAATAAAGGATTATTTGATGAGGGAACCATTGTTAACGTTAGTGTTGAGACAGAAACAGAAGAAGTTAATATAAACTTAGATTATGATTCCTCAAAAGGAACCGTTTCAAGTGAAACGACAGTAAAATATGGTAAAAATGTAACAATAGCTATTAACGCAAAATCCAATTATTATGTTAAGAATTTAACAATTAATGGAGCATCTATTTCATTTGGAAATGGAAAGTGGAATAACTTAGTATATGAATCTTCTATTAAACAATACACAGGTGGAGAATTTACATACGTAGTATCAAGTGATCAATTAATAGAAGTTGAATTCAGCATATATGAATATACAGTTATGTTAGATTCAGCTTCAGTTAATGGAACAACAACATTTATTTCTGATAGCGGAATTGGCGAAACAGTAAGAGTCGAGTATGGTAAAACATTCTCTATTTCTATGGAAGCATATGAAGGATATCATATTGAATCAATTTATATTAATGGACAGAAATCTTCATATTCAGCATATCAAGATGCAATAAATTCTAATATAACAGCAACATACGAATATCCTGGTATGGTAACTGGAAATATAAGCATAAGAGTTTTATATGAAGTAAACAAATACGGCTTTTATTATAGTTTAGAAAATCAATCAATTAATTTTGCTAGCGATACTAATTTTGGTTCTATTTCAACAGAGTATAATCAATCTAAGGATAGCTATTATAGTGGAATTCCTCATGGAGTAAACTTCTCAATTAATATTTCTCCTAATGTTTCTGATGGTTACTATTTATACTCAGTTTCAATTACATATCAAGGTTATGGTGATTTTGTAAAAACAACAGTTACTAGAAAAATTGATGATGCTGAGCCATATTTAGAAAGATTAGGTGGTGTTATCTGGTTTAATAGATTCATGTTTGGAAACAATACTGAAAGATATACTGGTTTAACAGCTGATATCGAAAACATAAATATTGTGTTCAAAAAGAACTTAAATTTAGTAACGGTTGTTCAAGAAAGTAGTTTAGAAAGTGGAACAGTTTCGCTAAATGTAACAAATCAAACAAACTATAGTGCATATGTTGTATTGGTTGATAGTGATACAAATGTAAATGCAAATAGATATTATTTCAATCCAGCTAACAATAAATTCTACATTTTGAATACAATGAGTGAATATGAATTAATCGATATTCAATATGTTCTTGATGGGGATACATGGAAGTATAAATTTGAAGATAATGAAATTCCTTTATATATGGAATTTGGATTAAGATTAAATGTTATAGTAACTCCAACAATAGGGTATTATAGATCAAAATTTGAAGTAAATAATATTAATAGAGAAAATTTAGTTGCTTCTAATAGATATGGCGTAGGAATCACTAATGCTATAAATGCGGTAGTTGAATATAAGAAAATTGTACATAGAATTACATTCTCTACAATTTGTTATAGTTCAACAATGAGTAGAATTTCACAAAATAATTTGGCTGATTATGTTGGTGTTGTATTTAAAAATTTAACAACTGGTCAAGATTATGTAATCGGAGCATCAACTGTAATTGAAGGTATAGAATATGGAACAAGATATCAAATTATTATATCTCCAAATTTTGCTGAACATGGAGTATATATTAGTTCATTTAAAAATGAAACAAATCAAGTTGTAAACTTAAATCAAGATTCATCACTTGAATATACATATGGAACAAATGAAGGGTATGAAGTTATTAATAATTTATCATTTAGTACTGTATGTATGATTAGACAATATGATATCAAATTAAAAACTGAATATTTTGAAGATATTAAAAATGAAACAATTAACTATATTACAGCTGAAAATGAAAGTTCTGATTCATTTAAAATGTATTGGAATTCAACAATAAATGTAACAATAACACCAGGAAAAGGATATTACATAAGAAGTGTAGCTATTAGCTATGGTGAAATAGAAAGAAATGTATATATTGTTGGACTTGATCAAAATACATTTATGTTTGATTTATCTGGCGTAGTAAATTTAGGTGAGATTAAAGAAGATGGACATATTGAGTTTAGTATAGAAGGATTAAAACAAAATATTACATTAAGTGCAATCTTTGCTAGAGAAGACTACACATTACTATATACATTTGAAGAAAATACTAACGAATTCTTACAATCAATTAGTACAACAATTAATAGGGATATTAATAAATTCCCTACAATTGTATCTTCAGAATTACAAATCCCAACGCATTATTATGATGAGTTATTTGGAATAATTACTCCAAAGGATGGATATAAAGTAGTAGGTGCGTATGTCACGATAGAATCTGTTGTATTTAATGCAGATACTGGTGAATGGGATAATTTAACGAATAATGGCGTTGATATAAAAACAAATATTGATTTAAGAGCAACGGGAAATAATGATGAAATGGCATTTAATTGTCATGTAGGAAATATAGCTGAATACGTTATTACATCATCAGTTAGAATAAAATTAAAACTTGAAATTAAACAATATAACTTTAATACAACTGTAACAAGAACAGATGCCAAATTTGACACGACAACAGGGAAAAATGATACTGTTGTGGCAATTAAGATAAGAAGAGAAAATGGTAGCGATTATGTAACCAGTCCAGATGGAACAGTTTCTGATGAAAATATGACTAGGGATAGTGGTATCAATTTATTAAAAGTTGTTGAACATCATGGAACAATCTCATTTGATTTTGTAGCGCCTAGTGGATATTACTTAAGCAGTATGTCATTAAATGGGTTTAATATTGAAGATTTGAAAGATGATACTAAAGACTTTTATTATGTTTTCAATGAAAGTAGGCGTGTTTCAAATGGAACAGTATATTATTATTATAAAGTTGTAGTAAAGATTACTACTACATTATTAAAAGGTTCTTTGGTTAATTATTGGACTGCTGGTGAAAATGATTTCCAAGCAAATATTGTTATTTCTCCAATTTCATACGGAATAAAAGTTGTAATTAATAATGAACTTTGCGAATTTGATTCATCATCTGGAAATAATATAGCTGTTGATTCAAATAATAAATTAACAATTAGTTCTTTAAGAGAAGTTTCTCACTTTGATACACTTAATGTTAATGCTACAGTTTCAGAAGGATATGAAATCACCTCTAAATCAATGTATTATGGCACTGTAAATTCAATGAATGATCAATTGATTGGATTTAATCCAAACGAAACATTAAGAAATGGGGTATTAAGATTAGAATATCAATTTTCAAGTATTAATACAGTTAATACAAATATATTAGAAGGAATAACTTATGCATATTTAGTATTTGAGGTAGATATTATTAGATATGAACAATCATTGGAAACAGTTGTTACTTATACCAACCCAGATACTCATTTAATTGTAAATGAAGAAGCATTGACTGCTGGACATAACGCTGCAACGATAACGACAACAGCTTCAAAGGCTGCTGTTAGTGGTGGAGATTCGTTTAACTATTCATATATTGATAACTTTGAATACTTTACAAGATTAACTATAACAGCTCAAGCAAAAGCTGGTTATGATATTTACGCTATATATGAAATAGACGTATTAACAAGTGAAAAAATAAGAATTACAAACAGTACAAATACTTTAACGCTTATTGTTAATCAAGTAGGTAATGAAAAGATATATAGACTTGAATACACTGTAAATAGCTTAGGCCAAAGAAAATTCTTATTTGATGTTCGTCAAAAAACTACAGTTAGTTTATATGTTGAAAATCCATATAAATACGTAAGAGGTAATAATAATTATTTGTATTATACTACTATTAGGGCATATGAAAATGGTAATTTAATAGAACCATCTAATAGAGTTTCAACAAGAGTTCAAGATGTTTATAACTATACTGTATATGTTGGAAATAATTTGTCATATCAATATATTTCAGCATATTCAACCAATTTAGATCATAGCACATATTCAAGTGTAAATTTTTATAATCAAGATGTTGGACAATATGTTGATGATTATATAACTGACAATGGATTAGTAAAAGGTAATACAGTTGATAATCTTAAAAATGAAATATCTGGTCTAAGAACATATCCTGAACTTATTTATAACCTTAATAATCCGACAGGAGGTTATGCAATTGTTGGTGGAGAAAACTTCTATTTATATTCAAATATTTATGGTCAAGTTTCAGGAAGCAAAACAACAATTGGAGGATTAAGTAAAGTCGTTGGTGGTTCAATTATTTATAACAATAATAGTACTGAAACATCAAATAATATTCTTTATTCTACAGATACAGTTTCTAATTCTATCGTAACTATAAAAGTTGTTCCAGAAGATGGATATGATTTCTATAGATTAACAACAAGACAAATAGATGTAACAAAATCAAAACAAGCTGGATATGTGGTTTATAAAACAACCAATACAAGCTTGATATCCCTTACATTTGAAGGCGAAAATGATTTATCTACTGTTAAAGCATTTAATGAAAATTGTCATACATATAATGGTACACATATAACGGATGGTAATGGATTTAGAGTAGTAGGATTTGAAAAAGCAAACGACAATAAATCATATTATATCTATTTATACGTTATTGGAAATATTAAATTTAATGTTGAATTCTATAAAACATATAGTTTCTCAGCAGCGGTATATAAATCTGATTATATTACTCAGTTAGGTGATGCTGGTTTAGATTATACAAATATTAAGATTAGTGAATATGAAGATGTAATGTATGGAAATCATCCAGATTCTACAGATTTATACGATTCAGTAACTGGAGATATTGAATATGAAAAGGTATCATATAATGCAAGATTTAATATTTCAGTATATGATAAAATAACAAATGATTTAGCTAATTATAGCAAATATCAATTTGTAGGTTGGTATATTAATAATCTTAATACATTTACAGCTCTAACATCTTTATTCCCTACAAATGACTATTTAGAGACTGATATAACAATATCAATTGATGAAATATCAACTCTTGTAGCTGATGGAGAAGAAACTGCTGAAATAAGTCTTCTTGCTGTATTTATTCCAAAAATAGATGTTACAATTTTGAATGAAAATTATTATGCATCAACTACTCATTTTAATAGTTGGAATAATGGAACTATTGGATTTGAATACTATCCATATTATAGCAATCAGGGAGTTGTTTTAAGTCCAGAAACAAAATTATTATTCAATAATAATCCAAAACAACTAAATGAATTAAATGCATATATAGAAAATTCTCAGTTGAATACAAAATATGGCTTAACAAATTGGTCTGTAGCATATAACGATGCAAAAGTAGATAAATCAAGTTCTACAAGCGTAATATACACCGAATATTTTGATTTCAGTATTCTATATGAAAATGTTGTTAATGGTAATTATTCGAAATATTCATGGGAAGAGTCAGTAATTCCATTATATACTTTAGCGATGCCAAACGATGCAACATTTAGCGCATGGCAGTATTTCAATTGGAATACAAATAAATGGACTAACATTCAATATACGTACAATAGTTCAAGCACTGGATATACTACAAGCAGGAGCGAATCATATGATTTCATGCTAAAATCTTTATATTTAATAGATCCAGCATCAGGAGTATCATATGTACCATATGCAATTTCATCAACGGATGCTAACAACTTTGACATTGATAGGCCATTGTTGATTCGTGCAGATATTTATAAAACTGTTGAGGTTAAATTAACACAAAACTACTTTATCGATAAGTTAGATGCAAATATTGATTATGATTCAGCTGATTGGTATGAATTATCTAGATTTGTTGTTTCTAATAGTGCAATAAACAGTATTGAAATTACAAATGCAGCAGATGTTTCTCATGATGAAATTAGTGTTGCTGATAGAACGACAAGGGCATTTATTGATGATGGTGATCCAACGATAGGTCAATTTGAGTATGGTAGCGTAATTACTATTAATAATAACGTTGAAGAAGATAATGGAATAGTAGGATCAACAACAAAGTATAGATTCTTGGGTTGGGCTGTTGTTATAACCATAGAAGATAATGGATCTGTATCAAAGGTAATAAGATTTATTGATGGATATAATGAAGATGCTGTTGATTATAATTATGGTCTTATTTGTCAAGAGACCAGAAATGATACTGAAGTTTCATTAATGGCGTTATACATTAAACAAAATAGGCAAGTAATATATAGTTATAACGTTTCTAATGGGCAAAATGATGAACCAAGTTCTAATGCATTAAATAAAGCAGCTCCTACAGTAAGACTAACTGTTAACACCTCTGAAAGAGTTGGATTTAAATCTGTTTCATTAACAAATAATGAGATGGATTTAACGTCAATAAACGCAACATATAATATTTATTACACGTTAGTTAATAATAGTTTACAAACTCCATCATATGCGCTAAACGAAGATTATACAGTAAATGGATACAATCTAGATTTCTATATTGATTCTGGTGCAACATTTAACTATGTAATAAACACAGATACTAGCACGATTTCAGATACTTTGGCTAATTCTGTAAACACATTAAATAATCAATTTAATACAAATTATGATACTTTGTATAAAGTAGTAGTTAATAAAGAAACAGCTGTAGATTTCACTAAATACTATTGGTCAAGCAAATCAACATATTATGATCCTACGGAATCTACGGGTGTGGCTTTAACTTCTGAAAATATGACAACAAAGGCAACAAATGCTATTAAATCTACATTTAATACTTCATCAGGAGAATATATTGTTTCAAATAAAGCACAAGAAATATGGGTTCAATATGTATCAACAGTTGTTGTGAATTTCTATAATATTATGTATAAATCAGGTATTAGCGTTCCTGTTGATGTAGCAAAACAATTAACAAATAATAAATTTAGTAAATCATTTACTGTATGGGATGCAGATACTAGATTTGGGGATTATAAAGTTGTAAATTCATCAATACAACCATTTGATACGCCTAATGGAGAAGTTGTAATAAGAATTACTTTACATAATGCTCCAGTTAACGGATTAGGCGATGGACAGTACTTATTTAAATATGCATTAGATGGAATGCAAGATGGTTATGGTAGAGACTTTACGAAGATAATTTGTAAACCTGACTCATCTGGAAATTATGCTAGATGTATCAGCTTTGACTTAGGTTCAGACAGTTTAGTAGTATCTAACATACCTAGTTTATATTATGGCGCTAATAATTATTACACGAGATTATTTGGAACTACTGTAAGCGGAACAAGTAATAACAACTTATATGGCGTAGCAATCAGTAATTCATACAATTATACTAGTTGCGGTGATGCCGGAAGTGATACAAATGGATTTAAGATTTATACAGTTGATGATTTAAGAAATATCGACTATTACTACAAGAATAATGGATATTCATGTAAAGGTGTGTCATTTGATAGACAAGTTGAGTTAGAACAATTTAGATTCAATTCAATATATGATTCAGAAAATGGAATATGGATTTATGAAGAAAATAATGATTTCGATAATTATTATGATGGAGCTCACTTTGTTTTATGCAGTGATATAGACTTACAAGGCGATTTCTCAAGACAAATGCCTAGTGGTACCGCTTATATGTCAGTAAAAAGTAAGGACGATTTACCAAATTTGCTTAGTACATGGGTAGCTTTATGTATAGATTATTATGGTTCTTCATTAGATAATCTAGAGAAAAATGGATTTGATGGATATTTAGATGGAGAAACAATTACTGGTGAAGAAAACTCACGTAAGAAAGTATATGGTTTATATTCAAATGGAGATAATAACACATCTGATGCAAATCAAAACTATGGTATATTCGCTAGAATTATCGGCGGAACAGTAATGAATACAAAAATAGCAAATTCATTTATTGTTGCCGAAGGTGGATTAATAAATGCTGGCCTTTTAGTTGGTTATGCTAAGGATGCTACATTTAATGATTTATTATTTACTAACATAGCAAGTACCTATGGTGCAGTTTATTATTATAATGATCAAATAATACCATTTGTTCAATTAAGTAATGGATTACTAAAGGGAGGAACATTCCAAACAGTTCATGGGTCTGTTGATAATGCTGGTTTACTTGGTGGTGAACTTGTAAATTGCTCAATAAATACTGTTGAGTTTAATTTAAATGAGTATAAAGTATATCTTGAGGGGAATTATGCAGGTATATTATCTGGATTGTTTAGCGGACATGCTGCAAATATTACAGTAACTGGATCTCCGTCAGATATTAGTATCACTGGAAATGGTTCAGTAATAGTTACTGCTACATATTCTGGAGGGGTATTCGGTGCTATTAATAATAATGGAGTAACCGAAAATAATGAAACCACAATAATTGATCAAACTACTATTCAGAGAATAGGATTATATATTGGAGATTATACAACAACTTTAGCTGGTGGATTAGCTGCTACCATGAGAAATGCTAAAATTACTAATACGTTATTTAATCCAAATAATGGGGATAATGGCTATGTAAAAGGGTTCTTCTATTCTGAAGATGATGCGACTACTAGAAAAATCAATACAGGAGTTTATTTAATGGCCAAGAGCGTTATAACTTCTACTGAAACATTTGACACTGGAAAAGGTGGAATAATTGGTGGATTGATTGGCTTAATGAATAGTGGTGAAATAGATAATTTACATGAAGGAACATATAAATCATATACTGGAATAATAAATACAAGTGGCTCAGTTGTCGGAGGTGTTGTTGGATATTTAGCTGGCGGTACTGTAAAGAATGTATATTCAAATCTATTGATACAAGATTTGGTTACAAATGCTAAAAATGTAAGTAATTATTGGGTTGGTGGTATTGCTGGATATGTTGCATCAAGAGCAATAGTTGATGGTTGTTATGTAGTTAAATCAATGGCAGCTTCAAGTTCATCTATTTCTTCATATTTAGATGGTTCGATATATGTATTCTATGATTATGAAAGAGCATCATTTGCGTATGGAACTCAAAGCAATTTAATGCAAATAAGAAATACTACTTCAGGTGGTAAAGTAGAAGATTATAATGGTAGTACCGTTTATTATAAGTGTAATTTATTCGCTGGCGGTATTGCAGGATATACACAGGGAGCAATTATTAATTCAGTTGTAAAGAATACAAAGATAACAATCAATGTATATTCAAATGCTGTAGATACTGCTTCAAGTTTAAAATCAGTAACAATGTTTACAAATGGACAAGCTGGTAATGGAGGATTTGGATATCAAGTTGGATTGATTACAGGAAAATATGCTCCTAAATTCATAACAGGTGCTAGATTAATTTCTACATCTTTAGGTTCTATTTCTATGATATCATCAAATTATGAAGTTGGAGATGTTACAGAATTAGAAAAATTCTCAGATTATATGGAAGATTTAACATTAGAGGATGCTATTATAGGATGTAGCGCAATCAGTGCTGGTGTTATATTTATTGGTTCTATGTATGTTGATACTGCTCCAGCTACGATGCTTGGTGTCGGGACAAAATATCCTGTTTGTATTTCGTTTGGTGGTATAGTAGGATCAACAGAATTACCAGCAACAGATGACTTGCAGGTATATACTGCATTAATTCAAAACGCAAAGATAGCAAATAATTATTTTGCATATCAAGTCCAAGCAAAAGGTGCAACCAATTATCAACCAGCAGAAAATAATCCAAATGGTCATATGGATACTGATTTAGGTTATAC
>JAIKVY010000133.1 GCA_024685275.1 Clostridia bacterium | reverse complement strand
TATGATTGGCAAAACCACAAGAAAAAATAATGAGCGATTATATTTTATCCAACCTTGTAATCCTAAATACTATGATTTAGAAGCTGCATTTATAAGAGATAATGGCGTGACTGGTTGGAAACAATCTCGAAAAGTTAATATCGGTGATATTTGCTATATGTATATCGCTAATCCTATTGGTGCGATTAAATATAAATGCGAAGTAGTGGAAACTGATATTCCTTTTGAATATAAATCCACAGAAGTATCCATGAGTAAATTAATGAAAATAAAACTCCTTCAAAAAGTAGATAATAACGACATTAATTTTAAATATCTAAAAACCCTTGGAATATCTCTCATAAGAGGACCTGTTTCAATAGATGAAAAAGTGGCAAAAGAGATTGATAAAAAGATTTAATAGATATTACTTACTATTAAACCTTCAATAATCGCCTAATTAAATTGCCTCTAAACCATAAGGGTATGCAAAAAACACCTAAAGTATACAAAAACTAGGCTATGGTATGCAGTGTATCAAAATGGGTAAACGGAGGCACGATTTAAGAAAAATTGCATTTTGGAAACAAAATGCTTTTTTTGTATTGCTTAATCCGTTATGAGTTTTATTTTTTTTATGTCTTTAGTAAAATAAAAAAGAGGTATAAAAATGACTTCATGTATTGTTTTTTCAGCAATCATCGCGTTGTTCAGCATTTTTGCTTTTTTTGGTAATGCGTTTTCAAATGTTGGTGATGCAGCCATTCCGAACATGTTTCATTTAATGTTCGGATTAAGCAGTACGTATAAAGGAAGTACAATTCATTGGGAACGATATGATGTCCTAACATTTTTATTTGTTTTACAAATACTCATTATAATTGCTGCGATAGTTAGTTTCTTCGTTTGTTACAATATTAAAGCCAATTATGGCGAAGAATTATATGGCGTTCTTATTTCTGTAATTATGAGTTTGTTGTCTTTTGTCGCACTAATTGTTTCATTTTGTACAATACTTATCACGGACATTAATAAAGGTGGATACCATAATTACCAATTAGGATTCGGCCCTATTTTATATTCGGTTTTACATATTGTAATCGTTATAGTGCTTGTTATTGGCATTTTTTTAAATCATATCCAGCCTTCCTATACAGCCAGAAGTAAATTGCGTGTTTCTAGACCTCCAGCGTCAACAGCTTATCCCGGTTCTTTGAAAGGACCATCTAATTCAGCAAAACCAACACTATCAGAGGATGAAAAAATCGAATTAATTCTCAAATACAAAAAAATGATGGATGATGGAGTCATTACCCAAGATGAATTTGCTAAAAAGAAAAAGGAATTACTTTAAAAAGAGGATTGTTTCTCTTTTTCTTTGAAATTAAAATAAAAACAGTATGAGAGGAAAATTATATGAAATTTAACAAATTATTTTTACTTGGCTTAGCACCAATTTGTTTATTATCAGCCTGTAGCGCTGGCGGTGGCAGTTCCAAAGGATGGCCAAAAGGCATGTATACCGCTATCGCGGAATTAAAAAACGAAATGGTGGGCAAAAAAGTAACATATGATAATGCCGACATCCAAATTTCGCAATTCGTTAAAGCGGATGGCTTCGTCACTTTAAATGTTCATAACCAAATCAATACTTTCCCACAAGTGAACATGTACGTTTATGTCTATTGCAACAATTTTGAAAATGAAAACGTTGGCAAAGTTAAAGGATATGTTGGCCAATATAAAGCCGCTTTAGGTGTCGATGAATATGAAGCCGCAACGGAAGATTTAAATCCAAACAACTTCATCTACAACGTTTCTGTCGATCATTCTTTAGGTGCGTTCGATAGCATGAACTTCAGTAACACCGAAGTTAGTGATAACACAAAAGCGGAATTAAAAACCGTATTCGAACATTACGCTAAAGGCGCCGTTGATTGGTTCGTTCCTGCTTTACAAGCAAAATGTGGTGAATACATTATCTAATAAGTATTTCATTAACAAAATTAGCCAGGGCCATTGGTCCTGGTTTTAATATGTGTTATTATTAATAATAAGGATTTACAATTATGCCAAAATTAAGAAAATACTGTGGACCAATATTACTCGATATCGATGATAAATATATCCGCGATTACTGCGGACCTATCCGCTACGAAATGCAAGGTAATTATGTCCGTCAATACTGCGGTTCAATACTATTTGAAATCAGTGGTGACATGATTAGAGATTATTGCGGTCCCTTAAGATTAGAAGTGAAAAATAATCAAATTAGACAA
>JAIKVY010000084.1 GCA_024685275.1 Clostridia bacterium | reverse complement strand
CCTTCAGCATAATCATTAGAAATAGACAATTTACATTTATTATTTGAAATAGGTTTTAGAGACAAAGAAACAGTCCCATTTTCATCACAATATTTTGCTGCGTTATCTAGTAATATTGTTGTTAATTGATTAATTGCTTTTTCATCTCCATTTATATGGATATCTTGATCAATGTCTTTTTCAAATGTTTTGCCATCATTATTAATTACAACACCAAAAGTATTTGCTGCTTCTTCAACAGGCTTAGATACATTAATACTTGATAAATCAACTGAGTCTTTTTCATTTAATTTTGATAAGGTAACGAGTTGTTTAATTAATTCATTCATCTTATTAATTTGTTTTAAATTCGATTGAGTCCATTTGTTTTCACCATTAATAGCTTCTATCATTTCTGTATTTGCAGAAATAACAGCTAGAGGTGTTTTTAATTCGTGACTAGCATTTGTAATAAAGCGCTTTTGAGATGCTTGTGCTTCAATATATGGTTTAACAACTTTTCTAGAATATAATGTATAGATAAATGCATATACTGCTAATATTGCACCACTAACTCCAAGCATATAATAAAAGATAGTAGATGCTAAATTTGATTTTGAAGTGATATCAATTAGTACAATTAAATAAGGGTAATTTGGATTCTTATTATTTTTCACATACTTATATGAATAAGATGAATCTGAATATTTATATACGCCATCATCGTCTTTTGTTGTAATTATTTTTTCTATAATATTTCTAGCAGCTTCGCTATTAAGGAAATAAATATTATCAACATTTATATCTGTTATTTCATAAGAATCATTAAAATGTGCTGAAATAAATCGAGTTTCAAATATTGCTTCTGGACTGTTTGAAAAAGCATTAAACTTTGATTGATTTACAGGAGGATTTTGATTATAAGGGATATGACCATCATTTTCTATTAGATAGTCAATAATAAAATCATTATCTTTAGATACATTGCTAAAAGTTATTGCGCCAACGATTCCTGTTACTAATAGAACCGCTATTAATAAACTTACAAGAGCTAGAGTAATAAATTGTATTCTTAATTTCTTTATCATATTTTTACCAATCTATATTCGTTATTATTTATTTCAATATCAAGATTCGTTCCAATTGCTTTTAGTTTGTTTTTTATAAAATAAACATAAATTTCAATTGAATCCACGTTGCTATCACTCTCAAATTTCCATATTTTTTCAAATATTTCTTCTTTGGGTATGATTCTTTCTGGGTTTTCTATAAACAATTCCATCATTTTAGCTTCTTTAAAAGCGAGAGAAACAGAATTAACACAACTCATTAAACCTTTTTCAGTATCAAGAACTAAATTTTCGTATGTTAATTTTGTTGGCATATAATCAATTCTTCTTCTTGTTAATGATTTTACTCTTGCAAGCAATTCTTTCATTGAAAATGGTTTAGTTAAATAATCATCAGCTCCCATATCTAATCCAGTTAATTTATCATCAAGTTCTGCTTTTGCTGTTAACATTAATATAGGAGTAAAATTTCTATCAGCTCTTAAAGTTTTTAATGCATCTAACCCATTCATTTTTGGCATCATGATATCAAGAATGATAACATCATATGCATTTTGTTTTGCCATATTTACAGCATCAAGTCCTGTTTCTACAGCATCAACACTAAAATGCCCAACCATTTCTAAATATTCTTTTTCAGCACTTTGCAAATCTAATTCATCTTCAGCAATTAAAATTTTCATTTTTACTCCAGTTATTAAAATTATTTTACTTTATTATTAGCAAAATCTCTAACAGTTTGCATTTGTATGTCACAAGAAGCTAATTGATCAGCACATAATTTTAAAGATTCTTCAATTAAAGCGGGATTAGTAATATTTTTTTTGTATTTGATTTCATGTTCTAAAGCTGCCCATGTATCCATAGCGATAGTACGCAATTGAATTTCAACATAGAATTTACCTGGATTATTTCCCTCAATATCTTCAAGATTTTCAGTAACCTCTATGATCACATGGTAACTTCTATATCCATTAGGTTTAGATTGTTTGATATAATCTTTTTCTTTAAAAACACTACAATTATCAAATCCCTTTATATAGTTAATAATCTTGTATATATCTTCTCTAAATAAACAAACAATCCTAAGTCCAATCGAATCATATAAATTTTTAAGCGCATTAATAGGGGTTGCTTCCATATTAAACCTTTGGCACTTTTCAACCATATGATCCTTATCTTTAATTCTATAAATTAAATGTTCATATAATCTTGTTTCATTATTTTCATATTCCTTGTTAAAGCAATCTTGAATTTTATTAACTAAATCTTGCATAACAATATTTAGATTATCTTCTTGATTTCCATAAATATTATCCATCTTATTATTTCATCCTTTAGTGCACTTTATTTAATGTAATTAAACATATCGTTATTGACTTTATAATATTATATTATATAAAAATAAGCAATAAACACAAAATATTAAAGAATTGCTAAAGGTATTAATAATCAACTAATTGAAACTCAATTTAATTAAAGATATAATAATCTCATGAAAAATGAAAAAACTAATGTGATGAGAATATTAGATGAAGCAAATATAGAATATATACCTCACTATTATGATCCAAACATTACAGATGGAATAGAAGTAGCAAAATCACTTAATGCAGAAGGAGAAAGAACCTTCAAAACTCTAGTCACAGTTGGAAACGATCTAAAATACTATGTATTTGTTATTCCAGTAATCTATTCACTAGATTTAAAAAAAGCAGCTAAAAGTGTAAATGTAAAAAATGTAGAAATGATTAAACAAAAAGAATTATTTCCATTAACAGGCTATGTTCATGGCGGTTGTTCAGCAATTGGAATGAAAAAGAAATTTGTTACAGTTATTGATGAATTAGCACAATTATTTGATACCATTTGCTTTTCAGGTGGCAAACTTGGAACACAAGTAGAAACCAATCCATTTGAATTCGCAAAGCTAATAGATGCTACATTTTCAGATATAGTAATGTAAAAATAAAACTTTAATAATAGATATCTAAAAGCTAAATAATAGTTTACTAAACTTAAAAATATTTTAACACAACATATCTGAACAATTATATTAATTCATCCCAAAATCAAACTAGATAACACTGATAAATTGATTTTAAAAAGATATGATAGTCTGTATCAAAACGAATATATTTATGTGAATATTTGTATTAAAATATGACTAAAAAATGTAAATAATTTGAACAAAAGTTAATTTTAATTAGTTTGACATATATTATATATTAATATATAATAACAAGCATGTTTGGCGCATATTATCTTGCGACGAGCATATTTAACAGAAATAATTACTTTATAAAAGTGAGGAAATAAATATGAAAAGAACTTATCAACCAAAGAAAAGAACAAGAAGCAAAGTTCATGGTTTTAGAAAGAGAATGGCTACTACACAAGGTAGAAAAGTTTTAAAGAGAAGACGTGCTAAAGGCAGAAAAAAGTTAACTTGGTAATTTAATTGGCTATTCAGAGAGAGTATCGACTTAAGAATCGATCAAGTTTTTCCTATATTTATAAACACGGGGACTACAAAGTATTAAAACTCTTAACACTATATGTTGTCCCAGCAAACAACTTAAAAATAGGGATTGCTGTTGGTAAAAAAGTCGGTAACAGTGTAATTAGAAGTCTAGTAAAGAGAAGGATTGGTGAAAGAATGAGATTATTGATTCCTTCTTTAGACTCTAAAAAGAATTACGTTATTATTGCTAGGCCGGAAGCTAAGGATGCAACGAGTGCACAATTTGAAAAAGAATTAAAATATGCTCTCAATGCATTGAAATGTTTTAAAGAATGAGAAAAGTTTGCTATCTATTAATTTTATTCTATAAGAAATTCATTTCACCAATTACTGGTCACAATTGTATATATACTCCAACATGTTCAATGTATACGATGGATGCAATAAGAGAGTACGGTGTTATATTGGGGATAATCAAAGGAGCATGGAGAATTCTACGCTGCAACCCTTTTGCTAAAGGTGGATTTGATCCAGTAAAGCCAAATTTAAGAGGAGACATAAAATGGATGTTATAAGCGGATTAATTTCAGCAGGAGCTGTAGCTAGCGGAATTGCCAAATTAATTTATAATCACCTTTATGCTTGGGTATACACTTGGAGCGATCATTGGGATTTAGTTGGAGCTTTTAGTGTAACAGTTATTATGTTCACGATCTTTTTGAAAGTTATAGTTGCGCCACTTGATATATGGCAAAAAGCAGCTATGCGTAAAAATTCAAAAAAGATGAAAGAAATGAGACCTGAACTTGAAAAATTAAAAGAACAATGTGGGTCTAATCAACAATTATACGCTCAAAAACAAAGAGAAGTATTTAAAAAACATAAATACTCAATGTTTGGTTCATGTATTCCTATGATAGTTACTATGGTTGTATTCTTCATTGTCTTTGCTGGATATAATGAAGCATGCAATATGCATACAAGAGCAATATACACAGCTCTAGAAACAGAATACGAAACAACATATAACGCTGAAATAGAAGCATTAAAAAATAGTGGTATCACTGATGATACTGAATTAAAAACAAAAGCTGATGAAAAAGCAGCAACAGCTGTTTTAGAAATCTATGAAAATCAATATCAAGAAAAGTTTTTCTGGGTAAAAAATATCTTTGTAGGTGATACTTGGAAAACTACAGTTCAATCTGCTGGAGATGCAAGTAAATCAATTAGTGGACTTGATACAGCTAAATATAGAATTGTAATGAGAAAACTTACAGATAAATATACTGGATGGAATGGTTATTTAATCTTACCAATTTTAGTATTAATTTTGAACCTTGTTTCAATGCTATTAAACAAAGGTCAAATGAAAGATCAACAAAATGCTATGCCTGGTCAAAGCGAAGAACAAGCAAAGAGTGCACAAATGTCATCAAAGATTATGCAATTTGTAATGCCTATTATGATGTTTGTATTTGCTTTGTTCTACTCAGCAGCATTTACACTTTATATGGCAGTTAATATGTTCTTAACAATCGTAATCAACTTGTCATACAACTTAATAGTATTAAGAAAAGATAAGATTGAAGAAGAAAGATTGTTAGCTACAACATATGTAAGAAATAACAACAAGAAAAAGAATATTCCTGCAAATAATAACAACAATAACAAAAATAAAAACAAAAATAAGTTTAACGTTCCAAAAGATTTAAAATAATAACGTTAAAAGATATACATTAATAAAGAGGTAAAAAATGAGAATAGAAAAAGAATTCAAAGCAAGTACAGTTGATAATGCAATTGAAACTGGGTTAAGTGAACTTGGACTTAGTAAAGAAGAAGTTGAAATAGAAGTTATCAAAGAAGATGGAGTTTTTTCAAAAGCAATTGTAAAAATTTCATATGAAGTAAGTGATGATATCCCAGAAGAAACAACACAAATTGAAGAAAATGCTAATGTTGAAGAAAACGCTGCAAGCGAAGAAGCAGAAGAAAAGGAAGAAGTATTAACAGAAGAAGAAATACAAGAAAGCATTGCTAAAGCAGAAGAATTTTTAAGAGAATTTGCAGCTTTAAGTGGCATTGAATGTGAATTTAAAAACAAAGTAATAGACAATGAAATCAATATTTTCTTAATCGGTGAAAATGTTAGTAAATTCATTGGATGGCACGGTGAAACATTAGACGCTATTCAAACTCTTTTAAATATATATGTTAATAAAGGAAAAGAAAAATACGCTAGAATCATTATTGATGCTGGGCATTATAGAGAAGAAAGAAAAAAGATTTTAGAAAGAAAAGCTAAAATTAATGCAAGAAGAGCATATGAATTAAATAGAGATGTTCCACTTGAACCAATGAATAGTTATGAAAGAAAGATTATTCATACAGTATTACAAAATAATCCAGAAGTAACTACAAGAAGTGAAGGTGAAGGAAAAGATAGACACGTTATTATTTCTCCAGTAGCAGGCGAAATGAAATATGGTGATAGCTCATCTTTTAGAAAGAATGGG
The DNA here is from genome assembly GCA_024685275.1 of Clostridia bacterium. Lineage (GTDB taxonomy): Bacteria > Bacillota > Clostridia > Christensenellales > DTU072 > CAG-1782. The sequence continues at coordinate 5,033 of JAIKVY010000084.1, read as the reverse complement.
CCAACAAAAACCAAATCATTTGGTGGAAATAAGAGAAGATTTTAATAATGTCAGGAACTATTTGTGCAATCTCAACGAATGCTTCTAAAGCATCAGGCATAAATATAATAAGAATGAGTGGAGAAAACTCAAAAGAGATAATTGATAGAATCTTTGAATCAAAGAAAATAATAAATAAGGAAATGATTCCTAATATGATGTACCTCGGTTTAATCAACGGAGGTACTTTTTTTGAAAAAGCCTTATGCGTATATTTTAAAGCTCCATATTCATACACAGGAGAAGATTTAGTAGAAATCCACTGTCACGGTGGAATTGGCGTCACACAAGCAATTTTAAGAATATTAGTAGATAATGGAGCAAGAATAGCTGATCCAGGCGAATTCAGCAAAAGAGCATTTTTAAATAGTAAAATTACCCTTTCAGAAGCTGATGGTATTTTTGATATGATTAATGCAGAGACTGAAGGACAAGTGAGAAATGCATATAAATTAATGTCAGGTGAGTTAACTAAAGGCATATATGAAGGTGAAAAAGAATTAGAAATAGCATGCTCAATGCTCGAAGCAAAACTCGATTATCCAGAAGAAGTAGAAGAAGATGTTTTCGATTTAGCAAAAGAAAAAATAAGCATAGCTAAGGCAAATGCAGAAGCAGTTTTATCAAAATCAAAACGCGCAAAAACTCTCAATAAAGGTATTGATATTGCTATCGTTGGTATCCCAAATGCCGGGAAAAGTTCACTTCTCAATGCTCTACTAAATGAAGATAGAGCAATAGTATCTAACATAGAAGGAACCACTAGAGATATAATAAAAGAAAGCATTGAAATAGAAGGATTAAGGATTAATTTTTTAGATACAGCTGGAATAAGAGAAAACGAAGAAGTCGGGGAAATTGAAAAATTAGGAATAGAAAGAAGTGAACAAGCAATTAAAAAAGCTAATATATGTATATTTGTTCAAGACTCAACTAAGCCAAATACACCAGAAGAAAAAAGAATAGAAGATTTATTAAAAGATTCAACTGTGATTAAAGTTGTTAATAAAACAGACATAAGTAAATATCCTAAAGAAGGTATATTAGTTTCAGCTAAAACTGGAGAAGGAATTGATAAACTAATTGAAAAGATTATGGACTTATCAGATCAAAAAGAAATATTCACTGAAGGCGTTATTACAAGTGAAAGGCATATATTTGCATTAAATGAATGTATAAAATATCTTGATAGTGCATTAGTAAATATAGATTCACTTCCAGCAGAATGTACATTAGCTGATATTAAACTAGGATTAAAAGAATTAGGTAAAATAACAGGGCATGATGCAACTGAAGAAATAATTAACGAAGTATTTTCAAGATTTTGCGTAGGTAAATAAATTAATATCTTTAGAGGTAAACAATGAGATGTGTTATTCAAAGAATTAGAGATGGAAAAGTATATGTAAACAATGAAGTTGTTGGTAAAGCTGGACATGGATTTTTAGTGCTTGTTGGTTTTACTCAAGATGATACAAACGAGAAAATAGATTGGGCGGCATATAGGGTAGCACACATGAGAATATTTCCAGATGATAACGGCAAATTAAATAAATCTTTACTAGATGTTGGCGGTGAAGCATTAGTAGTTAGTAATTTTACTTTATACGGTGATCCAACTAGAGGTTCTAGACCAGATTTCATGAAAGCAGCTAAAGGTGAAATATCAAAACCAATGTATGATAGATTTGTTGCTAAATTAGGCGAATTTGTTCATGTCGAAACTGGAAGATTTGGCGAACATATGGAATTAGAAACATATAGTGATGGGCCAATAACTATAATCTTAGAAAAATAGAAGGAAAATATGAAATTAAACGTTGTATTATATCATCCGGAAATACCACAAAACACAGGCAATATTATGCGTAGTTGTGTTGGATTTAATGCAAAATTACACATCATAAAACCAATTGGCTTTAATATAGAAGATAAAAAGATGCTTAGAAGCGCTCTTGATTATTACGAATATGTTAATTACGAAGTATACGAAAATTATGATGAATTTAAAGAAAAAAATAAGGGCAAATTCTTCTTTTTAACTAGATATGGGCACAAATCCCCATCGACTATTAATTTTAAAGAAATAAAAGAAGATATTTATTTAGCGTTTGGCGCAGAATCAACAGGTATAGCATATGATATTTTGAAGGATAATCTTGATGATTGTTATAGAATTCCTATAACCGACAAAATAAGAAGTTTGAATTTGAGTAATTGTGCTGCAATAATGTTGTTTTTAGCATCAGAACAAGTTAATAGTGAAGGTGTTACTTTTTCTAATGAACCAGAATCAATGAAAGGTAAAGATTTTTTAGAAAATGTAGATATATCTAAACTTGATACATTTCACAAGGATAAATATTAAAAGTCATTTTTATTTGACTTAGAGTATTAAAAGTAGGAAAATATACATATAAATTCTTGAGGCGGAGTGAAATTCTCCACCGGTGGTAAAAGTCCACAAACGTCGTAAATAAACATTAATATGCGACGCCGAATAGGTGAAATTCCTATACCGACAGTATAGTCTGGATGAGAAAGGATGGTATTCAATATGTCAACCCCAAAAATTTCTAAAACGAGATACATTGTGTCAATCGCATTGTTTTCTGCTCTAGCATTTGTTTTAATGGTTCTAGAGTTTCACGTACCAATTGTTCCAAGTTTCTTAAAATTTGATTTTTCTGAAATCCCAGAATTAATTGGAACATTTACACTTGGTCCAGTTGCAGGAGTAATTATTGCCTTAGTTAAAAATCTATTGCATATGCCACTATCGCAAACATCATATGTTGGTGAATTAGCAAACTTTTTAGTTGCTATATCAATGGTAATTCCAGCAGGATTAATATATAAATATAAAAGAACTAGATTAGGTGGATTAATAGGATGCCTAGTTGCTTCAGTAGTAATGTCGGTAGTAAGTTTACCAATAAACCTATATATCACATATCCATTCTATTTTAACTTTTTGCCAGAAGAAGCAATAATTAATATGTATAAAGCAATCGTTCCGCAAGCAGATACATTGTTAAAATGCCTATGTATTTTTAACATCCCATTCACATTTGCTAAAGGATTAATAGCATCAGTTATTACATTTTTAGTATACAAGCCAATTTCTAAATTAATTAAAGATTTTCACCCTAAAACAAAGAAAAAGGTTGCCCATACTGACGAAAATACAACAGAACAAACTGTTGAAAATGTGACAGAAATAACAACAGATGAACAGGAAGTTGAACTCAAAAATAACGAAAATTTAGCTACCAATAATGAACAAGAATTGAAGTAAAATATATTTTTATTTACTCAAAAAACACCTAGTAGAATGAATAGATTTGAACGTGCATTCAAACACTAATACTGCGTAGTTTTAGTTATATTCGCTATTTAATATTTTCTAATACATTTATATGTTTTTCATTAAAATCGAAAATAGACGCAAAAGCGCTTTAATTTGGGGCATTTGTACCTTCAAGATTTGATTTTATCTTGACTTATTATATATATAGATATATAATAATTTATTAGTACATAAATATATTATTTAAAATTAAATATATTAATAATATTAAAATAAATATATAGGAGGGAACGAAGAAATGGATAAGATTGAAAAAGTATATGATCAATCGGCCATTCAAGTACTTGAAGGTCTAGAGCCAGTTAGAAAAAGACCTGGTATGTACATTGGTTCAACTGATGTAAATGGTTTACACCACTTAGTTACAGAAGTTGTCGATAACTCTATTGACGAAGCTTTAGCAGGATTTTGTACGCACATTGAAGTTTTCATAAAAGAAGATGGAAGCGTTCTTGTACAAGATAATGGTAGAGGTATCCCAACAGGAATAATCGAAAGTGAAGGTAAATCAGCTGTAGAAGTTGTTTTAACTAAATTACATGCAGGTGGTAAATTCGGCGGTGGCGGATATAAGATTAGTGGTGGTTTACACGGCGTTGGTGTATCTGTTGTTAACGCTCTTTCTACATCTTTAATAGCTACCGTAAAACAAAATGGAAAAATACATAGAATTGAGTTTGAGAGAGGGATTGCTAAAAATCCATTAACAGTTGTAGGTGAAACAACTGAAACAGGAACAGCTGTTCAATTCTATCCTGATGGTGAAATTTTTGAAACCACAGAATTCAATTTTGATACTATGAAAGGTAGATTAAGAGAGCTTGCTTTCTTGAATAAGGGATTAAGAATATCTTTAACAGATGAAAGACCAGGAAAAGAAAGAAGTGAAACTTTCTACTATGAAGGTGGTATTGTTCACTTTGTAAAACAATTAAATGAAGGCAAAGAAACACTTTTACCAGATATTGTATATATCTTTGAAAAAGTTCAAGATTGTGAAATTGAAGTTGCTATTCAATACAACACAACATATTCAGAAAATATTCATGCTTTTGCTAATAACATTAATACACATGAAGGTGGAAGTCATCTTGATGGATTTAAGAGCGCAATTACAAAAGTATTCAATGATTATGGTGTTCTAAGTAAACTTCTTAAAGAAAATGAAAAACTCAAAACAGATGACGTTCTAGAAGGCATTACAGCTATAATAAGCGTTAAACTACCAGATCCTCAATTTGAAGGACAAACAAAAACTAAACTTGGTAATAGTTACATGAGAGGATTAGTAAGCAAAGTAGTTATTGATAAGATGAGTGAATTCTTAGAAGAAAATCCAAAGGTAGGAAAATCATTAATCGAAAAATCTGTTAACGCGCAAAGAGCTAGAGAAGCTGCAAGAATTGCTAGAGAAAACTTTAGAAGAAAAGGAGCAATGGATAGCTTTTCATTACCTGGAAAATTAGCAGATTGCTCAGATACTAATCCAGCACACTGCGAAATCTATCTAGTCGAGGGTGATTCCGCTGGTGGTACCGCTAAAGATGGAAGAGACCGTCATTATCAAGCAATCATGCCACTTAAAGGTAAAATTTTAAATGTTGAAAAGGCTAGATTACATAAA
>JAIKVY010000080.1 GCA_024685275.1 Clostridia bacterium | reverse complement strand
CGTTTTGGTAAAACATTGACGATGGATATGCTTCGTGTGTTTTTTGAGAAAAGCGAGGAAGATACATCATGTTATTTTGTTGATAAAAAGATATGGACATATGGTGAAAAATATACTTCTTATCAAGGGAAGTATCCTGTTATCTATTTATCATTCAAGGACGTGAAGTTTGATACATGGGAAAATACATTTGCAAAATTGAAATCATTATTTCAGACTGAGTTCATACGCCATAAAGAAATTATAGAAGATAAAGCAAAAGCGGATAAAAATGAGATTGTTTATTATACCAAGGTAATGGCAGGAGATGTGAATGAGGTAGAACTCACTGAAGCTCTAGCAAAACTATCAAAGATGTTGTACGACTATTACAATATTGCCCCAGTTATCATCATTGATGAATATGATACCCCAATACAGCAAGGTTATTCGAAGAATTACTATGAAAAGATTATTGGGTTTATGCGTAACTTGTTTTCTGGTGGGTTTAAAGACAATTCTTACTTATCATTTGGCTTTATGACAGGGATATTACGTGTTGCCAAGGAAAGCATTTTTAGCGGAATGAACAATCTTATTGACAATTCAGTTTTAGAAGAACGTTATAGTACATATTTTGGATTCACAAAAAAAGAAGTTAAAACTATTCTTGCTACATATGGAAAGAAAAGTAAGTTTAATGAAGTATGCGAATGGTATGATGGGTACTTATTTGGATCTAATGAAATGTTCAACCCATGGTCGGTTATAAGTTATATTAAAAACGATTGTATTCCTCAAGCGTATTGGCAAAACACAGGAAGCAACGATATTATTCGTCAAATTGTTTTAGAATCACCTGTAGAAACGAAAGAAAAATTGCAAGCATTGTTAGAAGGAAAATCTATCTTAGCCGATGTTGACACGTCTGTGATTTATCCAGAGATTAAAGATAATCCACAAACGATATTTAGTTTTCTACTTATTGCTGGTTATTTAAAACTAAATAGAAGTCCAAATGTTGCTGGAACTACTTTCTATTACGTTTCAATTCCAAATAAAGAAATACAACGGATCTATGGAAGGGAGATACTCTCAGCAATTGGTGATTCGCGTACTCAATCTACGGCATCATCAATTCAACAAGCAATTATTGATAATAATATAAATGGAATGAAACAATATCTTGAAAACTATCTTAAGCAAACAGTTAGTTTCTTTGATACATCAAACGAAGGTTTCTATCATGGTTTGATGTTAGGTTTGTATGCTGTGATGAACGACTTGTATATTGTTACATCAAATCGTGAATCAGGCAATGGACGTTTTGATATTCAAATGGTTCCATATAATAAAAATATGCCAGCTATAATTGTTGAGGTAAAAGTATTATCTACTACAAGCACCAATGCGGATACAATCAAGAATGAACTTCGTGTATTATCCCAAGAAGCCCTAAAACAAATCGATGAAAAAGAATACACTGCTTCATTAGAAGAGCAAGGTTATAGCATTCTCAAACTAGGGATAGCTTTTTATAAGAAACAATCTGAAATTGCATATAAATAAGAAATTGTTAAAGCAAATGAAAATATGTTACAAAATATCGCTGAATGAATGCATATTTTCTTTGTTAAAACGATAAACACAAAAGAGTGCAATATTGACTAAATAACGCCTCAAACGTATAATTTTATATTATATTAATATAAAAGAAAACGAGGGTAGAAAAATGCAGAGAGTTAAATCAGCAAATCAGAAATTGATAGTGGGAATAATAGTAATAGCACTATTATTCACTTTTATTTTAGGGATAGCAACTTTTTCAAGAACAGATAAGGCATTAGCAACAGGTGATACTGTTAAGAAAGTAAATGTTGTTCATATGACAGATATTCACGTTATGCCTGATAATTATTGCAATCCATATTCAATTGATTTTCAAAAAGCGACACAAGGAAATTCAAAATTATTAGAACAATCAAGTTCTGTGTTATTAACTGCACTTGATGAAATATATGAAATGCCAGATGATGAAGCTCCAATGTATATATTAGTTTCTGGGGATTTAACAAGTAATGGTGAATATGAAGCTCATTTACTTGTTGCAGAAGCATATAGACAATTAACAACAAAAATGAGAGCAAGAGAAGGATTTGAAAACTTTCAAGTATTCATCATTCCAGGAAACCACGATATGTATAATGATGCTTCTGTAAGTTACATGCCAACATCAGAAGAATTAGCAACATTTAAAACAAATTATGTAACAGAAAATGAGCTTGATTTAGAAAATGTTGATGATTATAACCAATATCAAGAAGCATTACGCACATATTTAACTAATTATCCTAAGAGATACGTAAAAACAGCAACAAGTGAAGATATGTTTAAAATTTATGGAGAATTTGGATATAACAAAGACTCTGCAAAATTAGCTGATAATATTTCTGTAAAATATTTTATTGATAGTCAATATTGGTATGAACCAGGACAAGCAAAAGTAGAATATAACGATGATGGTTCATTTAAATCTTCTCAAGGTTTAGATACGGTTGATTTAACTGATGAAGAATATGATGCCTGGAAGAGTTCTGGAAAGAATTTTGAATTAATTACAAAACAATCAAAAATTGGAGCATGCTCATATATAGCAGAAACTCCAGAATATACATTTGTTTGTGTTGATGGTTCAGCTAGAATATATGATAAGAAAATGGAGAATATTCCAGAACTTGAGGCAAATTGGAATGAAACAACAGGTGGTGTTGCAACAAGGGCAATGATAAAATGGATTGTGGCTGAAACTAGAGCAGATGTTGAAGCTAATAAATTAGTATTAACTCAATGTCACTTTAATGTTGTACCACATTTTGATGCTGAAGATGAAGTTATCAGTTTATTTACTTTAGATAACTGGGAAGAATTTTCATATACACTTGCTAACAATGGTTTAAGATATGTATTTACAGGACATCAGCATGCAAATGATATTGTATATTACACAACTCAAACTGGAGAAATAATATATGATTTTGAAACATGTTCTGCAATTTCATATGGTTCTTCATATAGATCTTTAGTTTTCACTCAAACAACAAAAGATAATGGTGAATATTATGAAGATGTAAAAACTACAACACACATTGTAAATTATAACAATGGTTCAAATGATACTTTCGCATATGGAATGTATTTTACAAAGAAAGATATTGAAGAATCTGGATATGAAATCTTAGAATATACCCCAGTAACAAAGAAAAATGGAGATTCTATTTTTGAAGGCGTTGAACATTTATGTCAAAAAGATTTATATGGTAAGGGCGATATTTTCTTTGCTAGAGTATATGCAAAGGATAGAAATGGAGATAATGTTGGAATAGCTGATTATCTTGCAGAAGCAAATGCTCATATGTTTGAAGAAATGGTTGCAAAATTTGTTAATGATTCTATTTTTGATATGTTAAGAGGAATGATTAATAAGAGTTTAACATCAGAGGAATATCGTTTTTCAAACAATTTAATAAATACATTAATTGATCAATTAAGCGAATTTGATGTATATGAATTTAAGAAAGATACAGATGGAAAATTCTTTACCTTATCGGCTACTCCTAAAGCAGGATATTCTTTAGTTGATTATGTTAATGATTTGGCTGATTGGTTATTAAATTACGATTTTTCATATGGTGAAATTCAAGGAGGAAAAACACTTAGTGATATTTTCTTAATTGTATATGGTGGACATTTAACTGGTGCTGGAAATGAAAATATGGATGAAGAAATTATTCCACTTATTGAAAATTTACATAACGGAAATTTCGTTAAATTTCTTATTAACACTTTAGTTCAAGCACTTATTCCACAAGTAGATTTAATATTAAATGCTCCAATTAGAGTAAATGAAAATACAGCAGTATTAACTCAAGGAAAAGGATTTGATATTGTTGATGCAATGGATGTAACTGCAACAAGTATATTCTCTTTAGATAATACGATTAAAACTGCTGTAAATGTATTCTTGGTAGGAGATGGAACAACTGCGGATGCTAATGGCTATATGTCTATTAAGCTTGTTCTTAAAGATTTAGTTGATTCTATGTTTGTAAAGAATCCAAAAGAATTAACTGGAGCAAAAAAGACAATAGTTCCTACACTAAAAGCATATGTAAATGCATTAAGTGAAGGAATTATTTCCAAGATTATAAAATATGTAAAAATATATGCAAATTCAGATTTAATGAGCGTAGTACAAACTGAATTATTAGATAAATATGTAACAGATTCATTCTGTAGAAATTTAGGCAGATACGCTGAATACTTAATCACAAGTTTTGATGTTGATACATATGCTGATGGATCTAGCTGGATAAGTAAAGATAACTTAGATAAAAAGTTAAATGTTGCAAATACAGCAAACTTTAATGTGACTATTGGAACATCTTTACAAGGACATGCATACTATAAATCAAACACATTTGATGGAAAACTTGAAGTAACTCCAACAGCTGAAAATGGATTATTACCAAATATGATTTCTGTTTCATTTAGTGGTGGAAGTATTCAAACAGAAAAAACAATCAAATTTGTTACATCACTAGAAGTTGATGTATTTAATCCTAATAGTGTTCCAGACGCAACAATTGTTTATTCAAAGAATGAAAATTTTGCTGATGCAAAAGAAGTTAAACCAACAAATAAACAAAATGTTGTAAGAGAATTACCTACAATAGATTTAGGAATTCTTTATTTCAATATGAATTACAGAGCAAGAACATATAATGTATATGAAGAAACATTAAAGAATTTGGAACCAGGAACAACTTATTACTATAAATTAAGAAATGCTAATGGCGATGAAACACCTGTATATGTATTTAAAACAGCACCATCTGATATTCAGGAATTTAGTTTTATGGCTATAACAGATATTCAAGGATCATATGAAAATAATTATCTTGAATCTGCGCCAGATTTAGAAAAAGCATTTGCATACGAAGAAATTGGCTCAAAAGCATCATTTATTGTTAGTTGTGGTGATAATGTTGATAATGGTAAGAATTTCTTACAATACTCTTGGTGGTTAAATGATCAAGTCAAAGTATGGGCAAATCAAACTCTTGTTTCAATGGCAGGAAATCATGAGGATAATTCGTATGATTTATCTAGCGTAATAGCTTTACCAAGTAACGCTAAAGTTCAAGAAAGTGGATATTATTATTCATATAACTATGGCTCAGCACACTTTGTTATAATCGATACAAATAATTTAACTAACAACATGATAGCTGAAACCCAATATAATTGGCTTGTAGAAGATTTGAATAATAATACTTCGCAATGGACAATCGTTATGCTTCATAAAGGTCTACAAACAGCAGGAAGTCATGCTTTTGATGATGATGTTATTGCAATGAGAGAACAATTAATGCCAATATTTGCAAAATATGGTGTTGATTTAGTTTTACAAGGGCACGATCATACATATTCAGTTAGTGATTTAATAGATTATAAATTTGAAGTGACACAAGAGGAAGATGAAGATGGTGATGTATATGAAGTTGAAAACCATACAAAACAAGTAAATAAATTAAATTTATATGAATCAAATAATCAAGGAAATGGTGTTCTATATATTAACTTAGGAACAATGGGTGATAAATTCTATAACTATTTATATTCAGAAGAAGTTAATTTAGTTGATAGAGATGATGTTGATGACAAGATTAATAAATACCTTAAAGATGGTAAACTTGAGTTAACTGAAACTCCAGCATTTGCCAATATTGTTGTAAGTGATAAAGAATTAAAGATTGAAACATATACAATAGTAGATGGAGAAGTTGTAAAAATTGATTCAATCAATATGCTAGCTAAAACAAATAATGTTTCAAAAACCAATTTGATTATTGCAATAGTATTGGTATCAGTATTTGGCGCAGGTATAATAGCTTTTGCTGTTTTCTTTATTGTAAAGAAAGTTAAAATGGCTAAGATGGTTAAAAAAGCATAATTAGGGAGTAGAATATGGCAGGAAAAGGAAAGAGAAAGGTTAATCGTAAAGCGCTTGCAATTAGTTTAATAATAGTAGGAATATTATTGTTAGTATTAGTTCTTAATGCTGTTATTTTACCACTTACAGCTAATTATTATCGACCAGTAAAAGAAAAATCTACATACGCTAATCCACATTTTTCAGAGAATACTTTGTTATCAGCTCATAGAGCAGGTGGTGGAGAAAAACCAGAAGAAACAATGTCAGCATTCAAACTTTGTTTAACAGATAGTACATTCCAAGCTGATATATTAGAATTTGATTTACATATCACAAAAGATGGTGAATTAGTTTTATTACATGATGATACATTAGATAGAACGTCAAATGCTGTAGAATTCTTTGGAAAGAAAAAGGCATATGCTTCAAATTATACATTAGCTGAACTCAAACAACTTAATATGGGAGAAAATTTCTATGATGCTAAAACAAATAGTTATCCATATAGAGGTCTAAGAGGCGAAGCAATTCCTGATGATATAAAGATTCTAACTCTAGATGAAATTTTAACATATGTTGAAGATGAAATAAGAACAGATCATACAATGAGATATATTATTGAAATCAAAGATGGGAAAGAAAATGGTAAAAAAGCAATGGATAAATTGTATGAAAAAATGCAAAGCTATAACATAACCAATAGAGTAATTGTTGGAACATTTAAAAATGATGTAACTAAATATATTGATACTCAATATTCTGGCAAGGTAACAAGATCAGCTAGTATATTAGAAGTATTACATTTTTATTTCTCTTTCCTATATGGTGCTAAATTAGGCTCAGTTAAATATACTGTTTTACAAATCCCATATAAAGCAGCTTGGTTTAACTTTGGAACAAAAGCAATAATCCAATATGCTCATGATAATGGAATTGCAGTACAATATTGGACAATTAATGATGAAACACAAATGCAAGAATTAATAGATAATGGTGCAGATGCAATCATGACCGATTATCCAACTAAACTTTATAATATTCTTCAAAAGAATAAATAGTTATAGAAGAACTATATAAATAACAATAATAAGCTCCTATCAACTTGGTAAGGGCTTTTTATATATATTTATGAATAATAATATCTAAGAATACAAAAAATTTATTTTTATTGATTAAATATTATTATAATACTATAATTATTGTACTAATTATTTAGGAGGATAAAAAAATGAAAACTGCATCAAAAGTTTTTCTTATAATCGGATCAATTGTTAATTTTATTGCTGTTGTAATATTAGTTGTTTTCTGTGTTTTAATGGCTACAGGAGCTAATATTAGTTCTATAGCTGCTCAAGCAGGAGCTGAAAGTGGTGTTGACGAAGCAGGTGCTAGGTTAGCAGGTAACATTGTTGCTATTATTTTAGGTATTGCAGCTGCTATTGAATTAATTATATTCATTTTAGCTGTTAGATCATATAAAGCATTAAATAAACCTGGTAAACAAAAAGGCGCATTAATCGCTTTATTAGTATTTGGAATTCTTGGAGTAGATATTCCATATATCTTAGGAGCAGCATTTGGTATTGCATCTGAAAGTCAAGAAGGATCTGGAAACTAAGAAGAATAAGAATTAATAATTATTAAAAAGGTATAGCTACTTAAGAAATTAGGTAGCTATATTTTTTTGAAAAATAAATAAGAATAAAATAATTTTTGCAAATTCAATATAATAATATACAAAAAAATATACAATAAATATTGCATAAATACAAAAATATACAATAAATACTGTATAAAAATATTAATTTTGAATAAATTTTGAAAATTTATAAATTTTTGTTTGACTATGTAAAAAAAAAAGAATAATATCAATTTAATAATTTCTAAAAACAAAAAGGAGAATATTAAAAATGAAAAAGAAAATTATTTTAATTTGTTCGTTAGTTTTAGTTTGCGTATTATGCGCATCTATATTTGTTGCTTGTAACAACAATAACCAAAAGAAGGTTTCTATTGGAGTTCAAGCTGGAACAACTGGAGAAGCATATGTTAAGGGTGATGTAGATTGGGGCTTTGCTGGTATACCAAATACAACAGTATCTTCATATGATACTATCGCTTTAGCTGTTAATGATATTAAGAATGGATCTATTAATTATGCTGTAGTTGATAAAGCAGTTGCTGAAAATCTTGTTGAAGCAAATAGCAACGACATTAAGATGATAGACATTAACTTAACAGTTGAAAAATATGCTATTGGTGTTAATAAGAATAAAACAGAACTTCTTTCGCAAATCAATACAATTATTGCTAATCTTAAATCAGATGGAACATTAGATGCTATATATGAAGCATATGCAGATATCGATATCAATGATGATGGTGATCAAGGTTCAGCTCCAAACAGCGACGTATATACTGGTGTTGTAAATGGAAATCCAAATGCTCAAAACAAATTAACACTTGCTACAAATGCTCAATTTGCTCCATATGAATACAAAATTGGTACAAAATTCTATGGAATTGACATGGAAATTGCTAAAATAATTGCTGAAGAATTAGATTTAGAACTTGTTATTTCTGATATGGAATTTGCTTCAGTTGTTACATCAGTTCAACAAGGTGACTGCGATATCGCTCTTTCTTGCTTAACAGTTAATGCTAAACGTGAAAAATCTGTTACATTTACTACAGCATATGAAGAAGGTGCAGCTCAAGTTTTAATCGTTAAGAAATCTGATACAGCATTTGATAACTGCAAAACAGTTGATGATGTTTTAAATGTTTTCAAAAACATAAAATAAGGAAGTAATAGATGACTGCGTGGGATATATTTTGGCGTTCATTTTACACTAACGGTGGATACCAAGACGTACTAAATGGATTAAAGACAACGGTAATTATTGCCGTTGTCGGTCTATTGCTAGGTATTTTAATTGGTATGATTATCGCAATAGTAAAAGTTACGCCTCAAACAAACATAGGAATAAAGATCTTAGCAAAAATAGCTGATGTATATGTAGCAATATTCCGTGGAACTCCTATAATGGTTCAATTATTGATAGTTTACTTTGTATTGTTCCCAGCTATAGGATTATCTGCAGGAAACTTAGGAGTACCTGTAGAAAGATATAGAATAATTGTTGCGATGGCTGTATATGGTATGAACAGTGGTGCTTATGTAAGCGAAATAATGAGAAGTGGTATTCAATCAGTTGATATTGGTCAATTAGAGGCAGGAAGAACACTTGGATTAAGCTATGGGTATTCTATGTTACATATTGTTATTCCACAAGCAATTAAAAATATTTTGCCGACTTTAGGAAATGAATTTATCGTATTAATAAAAGAAACATCTGTAGTAAGTTTTATAGCTGTCGTTGATGTAACAAAAGCGTTTAAATCTATTGCAGATAGTAATTATGAGTATATAGTTCCATATTTAATGCTTGGATTATTGTATTTAGTGCTAGTATTATTGATTACTGGTTTAATTAAATTAATTGAAAGGAGATTTGCAAAAAGTGACAGAAATGGAAAATAATGTAGAAAAGAATATTTCAGTTAATGAAAAGCCAGAACCTATTATAAAGGTAAGACACTTATACAAAAAATTTGGTTCACTTCAAGTGCTTGATGATATTTCAGCAGATATATATCCAGGTGAAAGAATAGTTATTATTGGACCATCAGGTGGTGGAAAAACTACATTCTTACGTTGTTTAAACGTATTAGAAGATCCGACTGCTGGTGAAATAGTTTTTGATGGCGAAGATTTAACAGATTTAAAGATTAATATAAATGTATGTCGTCAAAAGATGGGAATGGTTTTCCAACAATTCAATTTGTTTAACAATTTAACTGTTCTAAAGAACATAACTCTTGCTCCAATTGCAGTAGGTAAACAAAACCTTAGAAAAGCTATTATAAATAATAAGGTTATGCCTAAATACAACAAATATTTAGAAAAAATTATAGATAAGTTAAAGGCAAAAGTCGATAAGAAAATAGAAAAGAATAAAAAGATTATCGATGAAAATACTGAATTACTCAAGCCAGTTGAAGAAGAATGGATAAAAACCAAGAAAGTAATTAATAAAGCAGGAAAAGAGTATGTAACATATGACAAAAAATTAACTAAGAAAAAGTTACAAATAATTACAAAAATTGAAAATGCTGAAAGAGTTATTGATAGAAC
>JAIKVY010000063.1 GCA_024685275.1 Clostridia bacterium | reverse complement strand
TTATTAAATTCTATTATTTCATCAGAAGATAATTGTTCATATCTTTTTTTAGCACATAAAAAAGCGATAGAATCTACGTTTAATAGACTACCGCTTTCAACATCCCAAATAAAATAATAAGTATTATTCTTATACGAATAACTAAAAGAATGAACCATTTATCTTAAATGGATTCCTTTTTTACTGGTTTATTAATTTTTTCTTCTTTCTTACAAGATTGATTACCTACAGTACAACTTGTTTTGCAAGCTGATTGGCAACTTGATTGGCATTCGCCACATCCAGTTTTATGATCTTTGCATAATGATTTTGTGAATAATTCTTTAATGTGTTTCATTTTCAATTACCTCTCCTATTAAAGTTTTGTTCTAATAGCATTTTTAACTATTTTCATCATAGTTGGTGCTTCTTCAGTACCTACATTAATAACGTATTGATCTGTCATAGCATCATATTCAGCAATAACTCCAACAATTCCTCCAATTGTCATAATCTTATCACCAACTTGGATAGAATTCATCATTGCTTCTTGTTTCTTTTTTTGCTTTCTTTGTGGAATAATAGTCATTACTATCATAACAACTAAAAATACACCAAGAATTATGTACATTGTATAAGTATTGTTCCATTCTATGGATAATAAATTTAACATAACATACTCCTTTAATTAAATTTTATGTATTAATAATAATATAAACAATGCTTTTATGCAAGCAAATTAAAGTTTATAGTTAGCCATAAAATCGTTTCTAAATTCAGTCATGGAGTCATTATTTATAGCTTCTTTAATCTTTCCAGTTAACCTGTGTAAACAACGAATATTATGAATTGATAATAATCTTCCGCCCATTATTTCATTTGTATTTAATAAATGACGAACATATGCTCTTGTATAATTACGACAACAATAACAATCACAATCTTCTTCAATTGGTGTAAAATCCTCTTTAAATTCAGCATTTCTAATTGTTAAATCACCTTTAAATGTCATAGCTGTTCCATTTCTTGCAATTCTCGTTGGCAATACACAATCAAACATATCAATACCCCTAAATACACCTTCAACAATACAATCTATAGAACCTACTCCCATTAAATATCTTGGCATATCTTTTGGATATAAATCTTTCATAACATCTAACATTTTGTACATCGTTTCCTTAGGCTCTCCAACACTTAATCCACCTATTCCGATACCACATTTTGCAAATTTAACTGATTTTTCTAAGCTTTCAATTCTTAAATCTTCAAAAATATTTCCTTGAATAATTGGGAAAAGCATTTGATTATCATTATTTGAAACTTTATAACATCTCTCAAGCCATAATAATGTTCTTTCCATTGCTTTTTTAGCTTCATCATGGCTTATATTAGGATTTGTGCATTGATCAAAAGCCATCATAATATCGCTACCTAAACATTGTTGAACATATATTGATTTTTCAGGAGTAAATATATGTTTACTTCCATCAATATAACTATTAAATTCACAACCTTCATCATTTATCTTAAACATAGTTGATAAAGAGAAAACTTGAAAACCACCAGAGTCAGTTAATATAGGGTGATTCCAATTCATAAATTTATGTAATCCACCAGCCTTTTTTATTAATTCATGTCCTGGTCTAAGATAAAGGTGATATGTATTACTTAGTATAATTTGAGATCCTAATTCATATACTTCTTCAGGATTAAGCCCTTTAACCGTCGCCTTTGTCCCTACAGGCATAAAAACAGGTGTCTCTATTATTCCATGAGGCGTAGTAAATTTTCCAATTCTCGCACCACATTTTTTATCAACTTTTAATACTTCATATTTAAACATTTTTTCTCCTATTAATTAAAGTAACAACATAGCATCACCAAAACTGAAAAATCTATATTTTTCTTTTACTGCGTGGTTATATAGTTCTAAAATTTTCTCTCTGCTTACAAAAGCTGACACTAGCATAATTAAAGTAGATTCAGGTAAATGGAAATTTGTTATTAATCCTTTAACTACTTTAAATTTATATGGTGGATAAATAAATATATTTGTTTCGCCCTTAAATTCTTTTACAAATCCATCATTTGTAGCGACAGATTCTAATACTCTAACAGATGTAGTTCCAACGGCAATAACCCTTCTTCCTTCTTTAATCGCATTATTAATTTTATTAGCAGTTTCTTTATTAATTTCAATATATTCAGAATGCATCTTATGATCTGTTATAACATCTTCTTTAACTGGTCTAAATGTTCCTAATCCAACATGTAGTAAAATTTCTGCAAAATCTATACCTTTATCTTTTAATTTTTGCATTAATTCTGTTGTAAAATGCAAACCTGCAGTTGGCGCAGCACATGAGCCTGAAACTTTATTATATACCGTTTGATATCTTTCTTTATCCTGAAGTTTTTCAGTAATATATGGAGGAAGAGGAACTTCTCCTATTCTATCAAGTATTTCTTCAAATACCCCATCAAAAATAAAATTAATAATTCTTATTCCATTATCATCTGTAATATTTTCAACAGTAAGACTTAATTCTTCATTTACAGTGATTGTTTCACCAATTTTTACTTTTTTAGCGGGCTTTAATAAAGCTTCCCATCTAGTTAAATCTATTCTTTTAAGAAGTAATACTTCTATTTTTCTACCATTTTCTTTATATGCAAAAATTCTAGCATTAATAACTCTAGTATTATTAATAACTAATAAGTCGCCCTTTTGTAAAATATCTAAAATATCATAAAAGTGCTTATCTTCGTATTTATCAGTACTTTTGTTATAATATAAAAGACGACTATGATCTCTTGGATATATCGGTGTTTGAGCAATCAATTCTTCTGGTAAATCATAATAAAAATCTTTTTTTAATAATTCACTCATTATACAATCGTCCCGTCATCATCAAATCTAAAATTAGTAATTTGATTTATTTTTAAATGT
Organism: Clostridia bacterium; assembly: GCA_024685275.1. Taxonomy (GTDB): domain Bacteria; phylum Bacillota; class Clostridia; order Christensenellales; family DTU072; genus CAG-1782. Next base: position 2,303 of record JAIKVY010000063.1, on the reverse strand, counting down.
TTATATGCTAACTCAGTAGCAACTCTTCCTCTTGGTGTACGTTGTATAAAACCTAATTGAAGTAAATATGGCTCATAAACATCCTCAATTGTATTAGCATCTTCACCACTAGAAGCTGATAAAGTATCTAATCCAACTGGACCACCATTAAATTTAAGAATTATAGTTTTTAATATGTTTTGATCAGTTTTATCTAAACCAATATCATCAACCTCAAGAAGATTTAAAGCTTTTTTAGTAATCTCTAAATTAATTGTTTTAAGATTTTCAACTACAGCAAAATCACGTACTCTTTTTAATAGTCTATTGGCAATTCTAGGTGTTCCTCTAGATCTCCTTGCGATTTCTAACGCAGCATCTCCATCTATTGGAATATTTAAAATTCTACTTGATCTATCAATTATTTGTTTTAAATCTTCATTTGTATATAACTCAAGTCTACAAACTACACCAAATCTATCTCTTAATGGAGCACTAAGCATTCCTGCCCTAGTTGTTGCACCTACTAATGTAAAAGGTGATATAGGAATTCTCATAGTTCTTGCTGCTGGCCCTTTACCTGTAACTATATCAAGTGTATTATCTTCCATTGCTGAATATAAAACTTCTTCTACAGTTGGATTTAATCTGTGAATTTCATCAATAAATAAAACATCACCTTTTTGCATATTAGTTAGTATTGAAGCCAAATCTCCAGCTCTTTCAATAGCTGGACCTGTTGTAATTCTTAAATTAGCGTTCATTTCATTAGCTATAATATGACTAAGCGTTGTTTTTCCTAATCCTGGAGGGCCATATAACAAAACATGATCTAAAGTATCATTTCTTGCTTTTGCTGAAGCCATAAATACTTTTAAATTTTCTTTAACCTTAATTTGTCCTATATATTCATCAAGAATTTTTGGTCTAAGAATATTTTCTTGATCGTCTAAGATACTTTTTTGTGATGATACGATAGTATTTTGCCTATCTTTTGTATTACTTACTTCAATATCAGAAAGAGATGATTTAATTGTGCTTCCCATATTTATCCTTTATTATCTAATAACTTGTAGAGCTAATCTAACTAATTCTTCTAATGATGTTGCTTGTTTTTCAGACATTTTTACAGCTCTAACAGCTTCTTGCCTTGAAAAGCCCAAACCGTCAACCAAAGTGTTTACAGCATCATTAAACATTGAACTTTCTTCTTCTATAGGAGTAAAGAAATCAATTTGAACACCACTATCAGAAAACTTTTCCTTTAATTCAAGTACAATTCTTTCAGCAGTTTTTTTACCTATACCTTTTACAGCAGTTAACATTTTTATATTTTGTGTTCTTATAGCTGTGACCAATTCATTAATATCAATTGAAGATAAAATAGAAATTGCAGCTTTAGGCCCCACACTACTTACTGTAATTAATTGTAAAAATATATCTTTTTCTTCTTTAGAATAAAACCCAAAAGTAGATATTCCTTCTTCTCTTGATACTATGTAATAGTATAATTTAACTTCATCATTATTGTTTTTACAAAAAGAAATTGTTTTGTTAGAAACCTGTAATTCCATTGCAAATCCAGATCTATTTTCAATGAAAAGAGTATCTTCACCTATCTCTGTTACAAATCCTTTAATGTATCCTATCATACAATTATCCTTTATTTTATTCTAAATTCATCAGAATTTCTTTCATTCCCAGCTAAACATAAAGCACAAGCTAATGCATCAGCAGCATCATCTGGTTTTGGAATTTTGTTTAAACCCAATATTTTTGTAACCATGTACTGGATTTGCTTTTTATCAGCTCTTCCGTTCCCTGTTAATATTTGTTTAATTTGCATAGGCGTATATTCAAAAATATTATCAACTTTTTTATACAATTCGTTTAATATAACGCCTCTTGCTTCTGCAACCATTATAGCAGTTTTTTGGTTATGTTGAAAAAACAATTCTTCTATACATGCACAATCAGGTTTAAAATTATCAATTAATTCTATAATCCCTTCTGAAATCATATTAAGACGTTTTATAAATTTTGTATCTTTTGTTGTTTCTATTACGCCACAATCTATAACTTTTGTTTCGTGCCCAACACTATTTATAACACCATATCCAATGATACCATATCCTGGATCTATTCCCAATATAACCATATGTAAATAATACTTAAAATATATATTTAAGTCAATAAAACATACATATCATATGTAACGTAATGAGTACAATATTTAATCAAATAATCGTATTAAAATAAATAATTTTTTCATTATTTGGATCATAAATATTTATGTTAGTTATTAAACTATTGTTTTCATTATA
>JAIKVY010000261.1 GCA_024685275.1 Clostridia bacterium | reverse complement strand
TTAAAATACCATCCTCAACATTTATTGTTTCAACTTTAAATGACGATTGTTCAGCAAAAAAAGTTAAGAAATGTCTTAATGCTGTTACGATTGTTCTTTGTTTATGTTCATTATATTCACTGAATACCATTCCATGATATAGAATATCATCAGCAAAGATATATCCATTTGTATTAAGCATTGGAATAATCATTTTAGTTAATTCTTCGTATTTAGATTTTGGGCCGTCAAGAATAACTAGATCATATTTGTTATCATACATATAAGAAACTACTTCTAAACAATCACCTAAAATTTGATTTACTCTATTTTGAAAACCAAATTCGTTGAAATTTGTCTTTGCAATATTGTATGTGGATTCGTTTAATTCAATTGTTGTAAGGTGAACCTTTGGGGACGCATTAAGCATAGTTAAACCACTTACACCAATACAAGTGCCAATTTCTAAAACATTAATAGTTTCTTTTTTTATATTTTTATCAATTAACTGAACTATTTCTGTTAGTTTAGCACATGTTTTTGGCCTCATAACTGGATATTTATGAGATCGAGCGAAAGTTCTTATTGGCTTTAATTTTTTCTCAAAATCTTCCATCTTAAATTAGATTTTATCTGCTTGCATTACAACTACTAGTGGTTGTTTATCAAAATTCTTTTTGAACTTTTTAATGATAAGTCTCCTTATTCCATCAAGTATTGATTCAGCATCGTCCCCGATTCTACTTGCTATATATGATTGAATATCTAAAGTTAATGCATCAAGCGTATCTTCATCGATAATAATACCTAAAGTTTTGATTTCTGGAGTCCTAAGTTTATCATTTGAGCCAAAATACAAAAATGCATTACATACAACAACGCCATTTGTTGCTAATATTTTTCTTTCATTCATAATAGTATCATCAGCATTAATTAGGTTCTTTCCATCAAGATAGATTTCTCCACTAATTACATCCCCTCTTTGCTTTATTCCCTTCTTATCTACTTCAACTGAATTGCCTATTTCTGGCATAAATATATGAGATTCTTTTATCCCCATTTCTGTTGCAAGTTTTTTATGTAACATTAAATGGCGATATTCTCCATGCATAGGAATAAAGAACTTTGGTTTTAATAAATTAAACATTAGTTTTAATTCTTCTTTACATGCATGCCCTGATACGTGAATTTCACTAAGTGAACTATGAATTACATTAACACCTTTTCTTGATAAATCATTTATTAATTTATATATTGAACTTTCATTTCCTGGTATAGCTGATGAAGAAAATAAAACTGCATCTTTTTCTGATAGCACAACATTCTTGAAATCATCTTGGCTCATTCTCTTCAATGCACTATTAGGTTCACCTTGTGTTCCTGTACAAATAATACATATTCTATCATACGGAACATCTTTCATTTGACTAAGTTTTATAATAGTGGATTCTTTGTATTTTAATACTCCTAAAGACCAAGCAATCTCTGCAATCTTAATCATACTTCTACCTAAGAACAAAACTTTTCTGTTATGACTTTCTGCAACATTAATTATTTGTTGAACTCTGTGAATATTACTTGCAAATGTTGCTACTATTATTCTTTTATCACTATTCAATTCAAATTGAGTATTTAAAGAAGTGAATACATTCTTTTCACTCATACTGAATCCATTTCTTTCAACATTAGTTGAATCCATCATTAAAAGTAAAAGTCCATTTCTTCCGATTTCAGCAAATCTATTTAAATCCGTTAAATTGTTATCAATTGGTGTTTGATCAATTTTAAAATCTCCTGTTAATAAAACTCTTCCAACTGGTGTTGTTAAACAAATTGCATATGATCCTGGAATGGAATGAGTTACTCTTATAAATTCAACTTTAAATTTACCGAGTTCAAGATACGAAGCATCTCCTATTTCATATAAATCAACTTTTTTAATGTTACATTCATCTAGTTTTGATTGTAACAATGCTAGAGCAATATTGCTTCCATATACTGGAACTTTAAAATCATTTAGAAAATATGGCAATCCACCAATATGATCTTCATGCCCGTGTGTAATCAAAACACCCTTTATCTTTTTTGTTTTATTTTTTAAATATGAATAATCACATATTACTGCTTCCACGCCTGGACTTTCTTCAAAATTTGGAAATGTTAACCCACAGTCAACTATGACGCACTCATCGTCATATTCAAAAACTGTCATGTTTTTTCCAATTTCACCTACCCCGCCTAAAAATACTATTTTTAATCCATTACTTGCTTTTGCCATATTTACCTCATTAGTCAACACATCACAACTATTAATTTGCATATAAATGTTTAGATGCATTAATTAAATTTATTTTCACTAATTATCATATCAAAAATAAACATTAATTACAAAATAATATATAAAATTATTTTCTTTTACTATATACATTGAATTAATTAGATTAATAATAACATTGATTTTAAGATACTAATTACCCAATTTTAGAAACCCTTTTATTGCGTTTATTACATATTTCATATATCAGTTTAATGTGTATTTTAAATTACCATAATCCTTGGATTAATTGACTATATAGAAAACATTTGATATTATTTAAACGGCTTTAAATTTATCTATAAATTTATTCTAGATTAGTAGGTAAACTTAAAGTACTAAAATTTTTTGGGAGATAAATATGGGAAAAGTAGTTTTAGATTGGAAAACTGCACATGATTTTGTATGTGACGCATTTTGTGGCGTTGGTGTTCCTAGAGAAGATTCTGAAATTTGTACAGATGTTCTTTTGGAAAGTGATAGACGTGGTATTGAAAGCCATGGTTGTAACAGATTTAAACCTATTTATATTGATAGAATAAATATTGGTATTCAAAATCCTGTAACAAACTTTGAAATCATCAAAGAAACTGAGACAACTGCTGTTGTTGATGGCCATGATGGTATGGGACAAGTTATTGGATATAAATCTATGAAGCTTGCTATCGAAAAAGCTAAAAAATATGGTATGGGAATGGTTGTTGTTAGAAATTCTTGCCATTATGGTATTGCAGGATATTATCCTTCAATGGCATGTAAAGAAGGTTGTATTGGTATAACAGGAACAAACGCTAGACCTTCAGTTGCTCCTACTTTTGGTGTTGAAGGTATGTTTGGAACTAACCCACTTACAATTGGAATTCCAACAGATGAACCATTTGACTTTTTAATTGATTGCGCTTCTTCTATTACACAAAATGGAAAGATTGAATATTATGCAAGAATTAAAGAAGATGTTCATCCTGGAACAATTATCGATATCAACGGAAATCCTGTTGAAGGCGATGCAGGTGAAGCTTTAAAAATGATTAGAAATGGAACAGCTGCTTTAACTACTTTAGGTGGTATCGGTGAAAGCTTAGGTGGATACAAAGGATATGGATATGCAGTAGTTGTTGAATTGTTATCTGCAGTTTTACAAGATGGACAATATGGTAAGGCACTTAATGGTACAAATGAAAAAGGCGAAAAAGTTCCATATCATCTTGGTCACTTCTTTATTGCTATCGATACTAACCATTTCTTAGGTGAAGAATTATGTAGAAGAAAAGCTGGTGAAATCTTACGTTCTATCCGTGCTTCAAAGAAAGCTCCTGGTGCTGAACGCATTTATACAGCTGGTGAAAAAGAATATAACGTATGGCAACAAAGAAAAGATAGTGGAGTTCCAATCAATGAAGCTGTTCAAAAAGAAATGTCAAAAGTTCGTGACGATTTAAAATTAAATTATGTATTCCCATGGGAAAAATAAATTAAAAGAAGGTAAAAAATGGATTACGCAAAAGAATCATTAAAAAAACATTATGAATGGAAAGGTAAACTTGAAGTTACTCCAAGAGCAAAAGTAACAAATAAAGAAGAATTAAGTTTAGCATATACCCCTGGTGTTGCTCAACCATGTTTAGAAATTCAAAAAGATATCAATAAATCATATGATTTAACAAGACGTTGGAATACTGTTGCTGTTGTAACAGACGGTACAGCTGTTTTAGGTTTAGGAGATATCGGACCAGAAGCTGGAATGCCAGTTATGGAAGGTAAATGCGTATTATTTAAAGCATTTGGTGATGTTGACGCTATTCCTCTTTGTATCAAGAGTAAAGATGTTGATGAAATTGTTAGAACAGTTTATTTATTAAGTGGAAGCTTTGGTGGAGTAAACTTAGAAGATATTGCTGCTCCAAGATGTTTTGAAATCGAATCAAAATTAAAGGAAATTTGTGATATTCCAATTTTCCACGATGATCAACATGGTACTGCTGTTGTTTGTTCTGCCGCAATAATCAATGCTCTTAAAGTTGTTAAAAAAGATATACACGATTGCGTTATCGCTTTCAGTGGAGCTGGTGCTGCTGGTGTTGCTATTGCAAAGTTATTATTAAAACTTGGTGCAAAAGATATCATTATGTGTGATAGAAAAGGTATTATTTGTGAAAAGAATCCTGATTTAACTCCAGCTAAGAAAGAAATTGCTTCATTTACTAACAGAACATTTAAAACTGGAACTTTAGCAGATGCTATGAAAGGTGCTGATATTTTTGTTGGTGTTTCTGCTCCAGGTATGGTAACTCAAGAAATGATTAAAGGAATGAATGCTAACCCAATCGTTATGCCTATGGCTAACCCTACTCCAGAAATTATGCCAGATTTAGCAAAAGCTGCTGGTGCTGCTGTTGTAGGTACTGGTAGAAGCGATTATCCAAATCAAATAAATAACGTTTTAGCCTTCCCTGGAATTTTCAGAGGAGCTTTAGATGTTAGAGCAAGTGATATTAATGAAGAAATGAAAATAGCTGCAGCTAATGCAATTGCTTCTTTAGTAAGTGATGAAGAATTAACAGCAGACTATATTTTACCAAAAGCATTTGATCCACGTGTTGGAACAACTGTAGCTAAGGCAGTTGCTGAAGCAGCTAGAAAATCAGGTGTGGCTAGAATTTAATGAATAACAAGAATAGACATAAAAGAAATAAACATAACAATAACGGAAAACAGGTTCAAAAATATGTTCCTCCATATTCGGTTGACATATTGAATGAACCGATTTCTGTTTTGAAAATCAATAATAACACATATGATTTACTTGTTAGTGCAAACATTAAAACATTAAACGATGTTTTAGTTAGATGTGAAAAAGATTTTCTTAAAATTCGTTATTTCAATAACAAAAATATGTTTAATCTTCTTAATGCTCTTAAAATTAGAAATCTAGATTTAAAACCAACTGATTATAGCGAAGTACAAGCTAAAAAAGAGCACGTTGAAAATAACCAACCAAATTATATTGCGGAATCTTTAAAAGGTTTTAAATCTACTGCTATTGAAAGACCGCCAAAACCAGTTATTAATCCAAATAATTTTTCTACTGGTCCAGTAGATATTTACATTAAGATTAGTAAAAATGGATTATTTGGGTTTAAGGATAAGAAATCTAATAAAATAGTTATTGAACCACAATATGATGAAGTTTTCTCATTTAAAGAAGACTTATGCTGTTTCCAAAAAGATGAAAAATTTGGTTTTTTAGATAGAAAAGGAACAATCATTATTCCAGCTGAATATGATATAGCATCATCTTTTTCATCAGGTTACGCTTGTGTATATAAAAATGATAAATGCGGGTATATAGATAAAGAGAATAATATTGTTATTCCTTTTGAATATGATGCTGGAACAAAAGTCGTTGATGGTGAATGTAGAGTAAAAAAAGGTACACAATGGGGAGAACTACATATCAATAATCCTAAAGAAATCAGGTGGATCGTTTAATATTAATAGTTATTTATTCTAAATAAAAATAACGGGTTTGTACTTTTAAAATACAAACCCATTTTTTTACTATCAATTATTTATATATCTAATTATGATAATGGTAATGTCGGTACATCGATAACGATATCACTAATTGGGAATGAACAGCATGGATGAATATATCCAAATTCTTTATCTGCTAGTCTTCTTCCATCAACTGATTTAGGAATATATACTTTTCCTGATATTAATTGAGAATGGCACCATCCACATTTTCCACTACGACAATCTGATGGTGGATTTAATCCAGCTTTTTCCATTGCTCTTAAGAGTGATGTATCAGCGCTACATTTAATATCATGCTCCACCCCGTTTATTCTCACTTTAACGTTATATTCAGCATTAATATCATATGTATAATCATCGTTCTTTTCTGGATGGAAATATTCACCAAATAATTCGTGTCTAACAAATTTTTGACGTATGTTTAATTTTTCTATTTCTTTATCTACAAAGTTATACATAGCTTGTGGACCACACATAAATATTGAATATTCACTTGGTGCATATTTCTTAATTAAATCAGCTGTAATGAAACCTTTTTCACAACCTTCAGCTTCTTCTTCGCTTAATACATTAACGATTTGTATCTTATCACTAGATTTAGCCATCATTTTGATTTCATCTGTAAATACAGCATCTTTTAATGTTCTGCTACCATATAATAAAATAAGTGAACATTTTTCATCTTCTTCAACAATAGCTTTTGCTAATGATCTAAATGGAGTAATCCCAGAACCACCAGCTATACCAATAATAGTTTTTGCATCACGTAATCTTTCATATGTGAAATCGCCTAAAGGACCAGATGTAACTACTTTTGTTCCAACTTTATAATTATCTAAAATATATCCTGAACAAATTCCTCCATCTACTCTCTTTACGGTAATCATTATTTCATCTTTAAGAGTATCTCTTGGTGACGATGCAATAGAATATGGTCTGCAGAATTTAACACCATCAATATCAACACAAACACTTAAATATTGACCCGCTGAAAACCATGCAATTTTTTCTGTTCCAGCTTCTTTATCTGGAGCAAAAATAAAGCTTTTCATATCTTCACTATGAACATTTATTTCTTTAACCACTAAATGTTGGATGTGTGGATGTAATTCCGCTGCTATACTGTTTGGTCTATATGACATCAAATCTCTAACTTCTTCAGTTGATGCAGAGTTAATAGCTTTTAATCTATTTGTAACTAATCCAATAAATGCACGTCTTTTTAAACTTTTAATCTTTGATTGTGTTTTACTCATATTATTCACCCTCCTCTGCTTCAGCTTTTAATGCATTAATAACTGCTGTTGCTGCCATATCACCAGTAACATATCCTGATGGATATCCGTCACCTCTAACATAGTGACCACCACAGAATTGTAAATTAGGAATATTATATTCAGCTTGTTCCATAACGGTTCTTGCAATAATATTATCCCATTCTTCTGTTTGATATCCGTATATAGCACCTTCTGGAGTTGATAAGTATCTAGCCATTGTTGCTGGAGTAGCTATTGCTATTTCTTCAATATATGGCATAACAGAAACGCCTATTGTTTGTTCATAATCTTTTATGTATTTTTCAGCTAATGCATTTTTATATTCTTTATATTCTTCAGCCTTTAAGTCTTCAGGGAAATCTCCTTGCATAAATGGAATTGTAAAGAATAATGTACTCGTTCCTTTTGGTGTAGCATTTGGAATTGCCTTATTTAAGCAATTAACTACATACATACCAAATTCTTTTCTCTTTTCAAATTGAACTCTTGAATCATTATCAATTGAAATAAATGTACTATAATCTTTAATTCCAAGTTCTTCCATAGTTTTATCAAGTCCAATATAAATAGTTGCAAAAGACATTCCTAATTTTCTAGCATTTGCAAGTTGTTTAAATCTTGTTGGAATTTTGATTGATTCAGAACGATTAATAACGTTATTTGGAATTACATTTGAAATAACTTTCTTAGCATATAATTCTTCTCCGTTAGCAACAACACCAACAACAGCTCCATTATCATCAAATAAGAATTTTGTAACTTCGCTATTGTATCTAATTTCCCCACCAAACTTTTGATATGCATCAACTAAAGCTAAACTTAATTCATGAGATCTATTGTATGGCATAGAAGGTTTACCTTTAACGTATGATGTAAGCATGCTTAAATAATGTAAGCCATTAATATCATCTGCTGGAACACCTAAATATCCCCAATATGTGTTTATTATAGCCATTGCTTTTTCTGGAATACCAAGTGCTCTTTCTATATCTTCCATAGAGTGAGATGCACATCTTACAAAATCGCCATATTTACCCATTAAAGTAAATGGATTAATTTTTCCACCACATGCAGCCATATAATCTTGAGCTTCATTGATGTTTTTAATTAAATCAAATAAATCTTGAACTTTTTCTTTACATCCTGGTACAATCTTTTCCAAATCTTCGATAAAATTATCTATTCCCGAATGAAGAACAACATCATATCCATCCTTTCCTTTTGAAATTGCTCTAAAAAGCGTATCTTCATACAACAATTCAACATTGACACCCAAATCTTGGAATATCTTTCTTATTCCATCAACTTCATCAGATGTTCCATTGAAGCAAAGTTCATGTAAAGCTGCTTCAAATTCAAATCTTCCACGTACAAAGCTTGTAGCGCATCCACCTGGAAGGTTATGTTTTTCAAGTAAAAGAGTCTTATATCCAGCCTGAGCTACCTTAGCACTAGCAATCAATCCTCCGTTACCCGCACCAACAACAATAACGTCATATTTTTCCATATGCTTACCCCTTTTTAATTATTGTATAATTAAATTTTCTTACAATTTTTCAATTGAGTCAATATTGAATACATAATTTATCATTTATCTTTTAAAAGTTTAGTTCCGACGTCAAATGCTTTAGCTATTTCTTCACCAATTGTGTAATATCCTAACTTGAATGTATCAAATAAAGCGACATTTAGTTTTTTAGGATCAATGATATCTTTCTCATCTAATACATTTTCATCAGCCTTTACATTCACAATCTTACCGACAATACCATTGGTATATTTTAGTTTTACTATTTCAATTAATTCACATTCCATACATACTGGAAATTCATCAATAATTGGAGCATTAACATGTTCACTAGGAATAGCAGTTAATCCAGTATGAGTAAATTTATCATTTATTTTATTTCCAGAAACAATACCAAAATAATCAGCTTCTGTAATATGTTTAGCATCTGCTAAAGAAACCGTGAAGGCTTTGCTTTTTACAATATTATTCCAAGTCTTTTTACCTTCGCCTATAAAAATCATAATTTTATCATCATCACATATTTGTCCCCAAGCAGCATTCATAACATTTACATTTTTATTCTTATCATATGTCCCAATCATCAATACTGGCATAGGAAATACCGCTGAAACAACTCCTAAATCTTTTTTCATATTCTCCTCCAATTAAAATAAATGGCCACCAAATATTTATTTTTAGTAGCCCTTTTTATTATTTATATATAACGTATTCTGTAATATCTTTTCTCTTAAAATGGTTTATAAGTGGTTTACCACCTTCTTTATCAGCATAGCCTAGATCCATAAGTAAAACTACTCTTTCATTTTTAGGTAAATCAAATATTTCTGCGCATTTGATTGGATTGAATTTATTAATCCAGCACGATTCAACACCTATATTTTTAGCAGCTAGCATAACATGTGTAGCGACAATTGATATATCTTCATTCCCTGAAGTTTGATTTGTTCCTTCATATATGTATTCACCATTAACATCACAAGCAAAAATTAAAACTGTTTTAGCTCCATATCTACATGGTGTTAGAGAATCAATTTTTTCTAAACCTTCTTCTGATTGAACAACATATATTCTTTGTTCTTGTGAATTCTTAGCAGTTGGTGCTAATCTTCCTGCCTCAAAAATCATCTCTAGTTCTTCTTTACTTACTTGTTTGTCAGCATACTTCTTACAAGAATATCTTGCTTCTATTAAATCAAAAAATTCCATATCCATTCCTTCTTTATTGAGTATTGTCTCGTTAAAATTTTATTATGTTTGATATTTTAGTGTCAACAATCTTTGATAAATTATTATTTAACACAGTTAAATATTGCTTAAATATAGGCATTTTTATAATTTATATTTGTTTTACAAATATATTTTGACTTTAAAGTTTATGTTTGATATATTTATTTTATTCTTTGGAGGTTACTATGAAAAATTCAAAATCATTCGAAAAACCATTAGCGATTATAGAAGCAATAATCGTTATTGTATGTGGTATTTTACTCGCTTGCGCTGGAAATCCAAACATATTAAATATTATGGCTGGTATTGCATTATTAATATTAGGAATTGATTTACTAATTATTGCCTTTTCAGTTCATATGCATTTTGGTACTGTAATGGGTGTTATAGGTGCAGCATGCATTGGATTAGGAATAACAGTTTTATGTGATAAATTCAATATAGTCGGTGCTGTTTTCTACATATTAATTATTGCAGGTGCTTCAATCGGCTTTTTATTTGTTATTAATGGACTTATTAAAATAATTAAACATGAAGTGACTTTAGGTTTAATTGAATTAATTGCTGGAGCCATTTTAGCAACTTTAGCAATGTTAATGATTTTTGTCCCAGAAATGAGACAAGCATTTTGGATTATTACTGGTATAATTATCGCAATTGTAGGAATAATTCGTTTATTATCTTTAACTGTTCCTTCTTTTGAAAAGAAGTTAAAGAAATAGTTTTAGGAAAACAATTTAACATATCGAATATATATTAAAAGGGATTAAAAATATAAGGAGATACGATATGAAAAAATTTAGATTTACTTTAGTTTTAATCATCGCTTGTTTACTTCTAGTGGGATTATTAACTGCATGCGGTGGGAACAATAATAACAGTTCAACTCCTTCAAACAATATTAGAAGTTTAATGATTGGAGAGAGTGCTACAAATTGTTCCAATGCTTTAAGCTGCTCATATGACTACGGAGAAGATATTTCATCAATAAAGAACTTAAAGTTTTTCTTTGTATATTCTAATAATAGTAAACAAGAACTTACTGCTGACCAAGTTAAGAAAGTACAATTTTCTTTAACTTTATCAGATGATACAAAAATAACTACCATAGATTCGAGCCTTTCTTTAGATGTAGGATCATATGTTGTTACATGTACATATGAAACACATATGGCTACTATAAATTTAACAATTTTACCAATTGATGCTGATTCATCAGAATATTCTTTTGAAGTAAAAAATGCTTCAAATGGAACTGTCGCTGAATCATTAAAATTTGGATCTAGTATTATTGGTGATACTATGACATCGCCATATACAATTAGCATTAAAAAAGGCAGTGAATATGTTAATAAAACTCAATTAGCAGAAATTTATTACATTACACCAGCTGAATATACTGAATACTCTGCATTAACAAATGCAAGTGACAAAAAAGAATTTTTAGCAACTCATGAAATTGTTACTATAGATGATCAAACTATAATTAGAACGATTACATATAATAGAGATTCTAAAACAGATACAGAATTCTATGCATACTTAAATGATTTTAATCTTAAACCTGGAACATATTACTTGTTTGCAAATATTAACGCTAGCGGAAATTATAA
>JAIKVY010000253.1 GCA_024685275.1 Clostridia bacterium | reverse complement strand
ATATTCGGTTAATACTTTTTTTGTCTTCTTTTTGCTCATATATTCATATATTAATCAAAAATGAACAAATTGTAAAATAAAATAGCGGTTATGTATAGATATAAAGTATGACGATACAATGGCTATGGCTATAAAATACTTTAAATAAATAGAAATTTTTGATATTATACTTCTATTGTTTAAGGCCCCTTGGTCAAGCGGTTAAGACTTCGCCCTCTCACGGCGACTACATGGGTTCGAATCCCGTAGGGGTCACCATATTGAAACAATAGGATTGATACCCAAAAAGGTCTCAATCCTTTTTTCTACTAAAAATATAAAAACTTGCAAAAAAAGTAGATGAATTCTTGACAAGATTAATCAAATGTAATACAATCAAAGTGCGAAAAATATAAAAACTTGCAAAAAAAGTAGGCAAACACGATGGAAATAAAAAGAAATAAATACTTAAATGCGATTGTTGAAAGAAAAAATAATAAATTAATCAAAGTTATTACAGGTTTAAGAAGATCTGGTAAATCATACCTATTAAATAAAGTGTATAAATCATATCTATTAGAACATGATATTTTAGCATCACAAATTATCACTTTTGCGTTCGATAATTTAGAAGATGTTATGAAATTAGATAAGTATTTACCTAATGAACAAACTATTATTTATGATTCTAAAAAAAACTATATAGTTAATCCTAGAAAGTTTACTCTTTATATTAATGATTTAACAAAAGAAGATAGAGATTATTATTTATTGCTTGATGAAATACAGCTTTTAGATAATTTCGTATTCGCTTTAAATGGTTTATTAAGCCATGATAATTTTGATATTTATGTTACTGGAAGTAATTCAAGAATGCTTTCAAAAGATGTTATTACTGAATTTAGAGGCAGAGGAGATCAAATTCATATCTATCCATTATCATTTAAAGAATATTATGAAGCTTCTAAATTATCATTTGAAGAAGCCTACTTAGAGTACCAATATTATGGGGGGATGCCATATTTAATTAATTTAAATGGTGATGAAAGAAAACAAGAATATTTAAAACAATTATTTTCTGAAATCTATATCAAAGATATTACTGAAAGGAATGGGATTAAAGACATTGAATCTTTCGAGAAATTATTATGTGTACTATCTAGTTCAATTGGGTCTTATACTAATCCTACTAATTTAGAGAAAACATTTAAAAGTGTTGAAAATATTATCTATGGACATGCAGCTATTAAAAATCATATAGAGTTTATAAAAGATGCATTTTTAATATCAGAAGCGAAAAGATATGATATTAAGGGGAAAAAATATATTGGCTCAAATTCAAAATATTATTTTACTGATATTGGTCTTAGAAATGCCTTAATTAATTTTAGACAAACCGAACCAACTCATATAATGGAAAATATTATTTATAACGAACTAATAAATAGAGGCTATAATGTTGATGTTGGAATTGTTGAAATCAACGTTAAAAACGAAAACGGTAATTATGTTTCAAAGCAACTTGAAACTGATTTTGTTTGTAATAAATTATATGAAAGAATATATATTCAATCCGCCTATTCAATGGAATCACTAGCCAAACAAAATCAAGAAAAAAGGTCTTTACTTAATATAAAAGATAATTTTAAAAAAGTAATTATTGTAAAAGACAATTTTAAAAAATACATTACTGAAGAAGGAATTGAAGTGGTTAGTTTAAAAGAGTGGTTATTGGGAGGTGATTAAATAATTATGGGTTGGTTTAATTATTATGGTTTAGGAATTGTTGTCTTAATTATGATACCTAATATAATTTATTCGATTAAGAAAAAAGATGAATTTATTAAATCAAACTCTAGATTATTAAATATATTAGAACAAGTTGGAAGATATGGTTCAATTTCTTTTATGATATTTAATATTCCTTATACATATTTTGGATTCTTTTTTGGAAGTGGACTTCTAGTATATTTGATTACAAACGGAGTCTTAATTCTTTCATATGAAATAATATGGGCGATATGTTGGAATAAATATAAAAAATTTAAAACATATATCCTCTCAATTATTCCATCTATAATATTTGTCTTTTCAGGTATTATATTATTGAACATACCCCTTATATTGGTTTCTATAATTTTCGCAATATCTCATATAACCATTTCAATCAATTCAATTAATAAATAAAATCTGAATAATAGATTACTACGAAATGCATTACTATCTACAAAAAAACGACATCATTGTTTAAGTAATTAACCTATAGAATGAAGCCACACTTCAAAGGGTGGCTTTTCTTTTTACTTTATAGAGGTACGAAAAAAAAAGAGGGGGTACGAAGGGGTATGAAATTGTATCAAATGATATGTTTCTAGACATTAGAGTTAAGCATAGCTGATACGAAAGTATTGGCTATTTTTTCTTTTTTAGGCTTAAATACTGTAAATATTAATGATTTATAAGGTATTTCTACAATAATT
>JAIKVY010000250.1 GCA_024685275.1 Clostridia bacterium | reverse complement strand
CATTAATACTTTTTTTAGAAAAATTAAAATCTTTAATTTCTAACTGAGCAGTTATACGACCATTGTAATATTTCTTATCTAATTTAAAAGTAAAATCAATATAATTATCAGATAACATAATTCTATCTTCTATCTTAAAAGAAATTATTTCCATGTTTTTACCATTTATTCTATGTTTAATTACTTTATCTAAATTTGAATCAATAAAGTGAAAATCAGTTGTATAAAGAATTGGTTTTGGATTTCCAACCCCAAATGGTGCTAAACTTAAGTATTCATTAATAAATGTATAATCTATATCTTGAATATTTAATTTATAATCATAATAATATGCTATTTTTTGAGGTAAAGCATTACTATTACTCATAATAAATTCATTCAATTTATTAATAAAATTATTTAAATTTTTTCTTTCTATCGATAATCCTGCAGCAACTTTATGCCCACCATACTGAATAATATATTCTTTAGCATAATCAAGCATTTCTAACATATTTATAGAATCAATACTTCTAGCAGAACCCTTTAAAGTATCATCATCGCTGTCAGTGAAAATTATACATGGTAAGTTAAAACCATCCTTTATTTTACTTGCAATAATACCAATTGTGCCTTCATTAAATGATGGATCATATATTACAATTACTTTATTTATAGAAAAATCATATTTTTTTAATGTTGATAAACATACATTATTTCCATTATCTGTAATCTCTTTTCTTATATTATTCATTTCTATTAACATATTAAGCATCAAATTCATTTCATTATAATCATCTGTTATAAGAAAATTTAAAGGCAACATTGCTGAATCAAGCCTTCCTGAAGCATTAAATATCGGGCCAATTTTAAATGAAATTTCATATAGAGTAATATTATATGATTTTTTTATTTTATCAATTAATAATTTAATATTTTTTCTGCATTTATTTTGATTAATTAAATCTAATCCTAGTTTTACAATTATTCTATTATCACTTTTCAATGGTACTAAATCTGTAACTGTACTTATACAACAAATTGGTAATAACTCTTCATATATTTTATCTTTACCAAACATTGATAATGCGAGCATAAATGCAACTCCAGCACCACAATATGGTGGACAATTATCAGCATCTAAGACAGGATTCACAACTATACAATTAGGGATTAAATCTTTTTTTTGATGATGATCTGTAATTATAACATCTATTCCTTTCTCTTTAATATAATCGACTTCCTCAACTGATGTTATTCCACAATCTACTGTTATAAATAAATCAGGATCAAATGATTTCAAGATATCATCTATAGCTGATTTTGTTAATCCATATCCATTTGAAAATCTGTTTGGTATATATGTAAATATATTACTCTTATTATTTTTATATTCTGTATTTTGAGTTAATGCTAAATATAAAATTGCGATAGCACCTATTCCATCGCAATCATAATCGCCATAAATAACAATTTTCTCATTATTATCTATTGCTTTTTGAATTCTGTTTTTAGCAAGAACTAAATTTGGAATTTTATTATAATCATATAAATCCTCAAACTTAGGGTTTAAAAACTTAAATTTATCGCTAGAAGAAATAATTCCTCTAGCGTCTAAAATTGTATCTATTAAGTTTGATTTTTGTACAGTTCTTGGTAAAAATTCCATATTAAACTAATACTTTAGAATCATTATTTTTATCAGAATTTCTTTTCTTTAAATTTCTATTTTTATTAGCTTTCTTTATTTTATCACCTAATGATTTTAAATCACCCCATAATGGTGCAGCAATAAATACTGATGAATAGAAACCAGCTATCAATCCAAATATAATTGGTAAACCAAATTTAGTAATTGATACTACTCCCATAGAAACAAGAATAATCATAACTACTAATGTTGTAATCGTAGTATAAATTGTTCTAGTTAATGTTTGTGCAACAGAGGTATTAATTACATCTGGAATATTAATTTTTTCATGATTTTTCTTAAGTGGCTTAATAATGCTTCTAACCTTATCAAATACGACAATTGTGTTATTAATAGAATATGCAACAATTGTGATTAATCCAGCTACAATACTATCTCCAATTTCGACATAGAAAATAACTGTTAAACTTAACATTATTAATACGTCATGAATTAATGCAATAATAGCTGCTAAACCTGAGTAAAAGTCGAATCTAATAATTATGTATACTAAAATAAAAGCTAAAGCAATAACAACAGATATAATACTTGTCTTTAACAAATTTCTACTTGATTCACTTCCTATAGTACTAAATGTAATACCATTTTCAGCAATAGTATCAATTTGTCCATTATTTGACATTTCAAATAATTTGGCTTTGATAACATTATTAATATCATTCATTTCATTTGCATCTTTGTTTGCATCACCAGTACCAGTTGTCCAGTTAGTGTATTGAACAATTATGGTATTAGCTCCACTTGTTTGAGATGAAGAAAAACTTGTTATTCCCTGTTCTTTAGCGACATTCAAAATTTTATCAACATTAGTATTAAAATTACCACTATTAGCATTTGTATCGGTAAACTCTATTTGCATAATTGTTCCACCTTGGAAATCTATACCAATGTTAGCAAAATATTGTTTATTAGCACTTGCTTGATAACAAACACCGCATATAATCATAACCAAAACAACAACTAAAGGAACTAAATAAAATATATGTCTTTTACTATAAAGATTTAAATTTTTAATATTTTGTATATTAATCTTTTTCATTCTTATTTACCTCCTTCTGTTGCAAAATTATCAGTATTGTCTTTCTTTTTTTCATCAATAAGCTTTATATTAAGACCAAAAAATGCTTCATTTTCATCATTAAATGATACAAAACAATTAATAAATGTTCTAGTAACAAGAATTGCTGTAAACATTGAAAGCAAAATACCAATTAATAATGTAATAGCAAAACTCTTAACTGAACTTGATCCAAATATAATCATAACTATAGTACCAATAATAGTTGTAATGTTAGCATCTAAAATTGTTATAAATGCGCTATTAAAACCTTCTTTAACACATGTTCTTATTCCCTTACTTAAACTACCTCGTTTAACTTCTTTTATTCTTTCGAAAATAATAACATTTGCATCGACAGCCATACCTATACTTAAAATTACACCAGCAATACCACTAATTGTTAATTCAACCCATGGAACTAATGCTAATAGCACAATCAATAACTCAGTATAAATTAAAAGAGCGCAACTAGCAGCTAATCCTAATCCTCTATAAATTAAGATTAATAAAATTATGATTATTCCTAAACCAATTGCAGCAGCAATTAAACTATATTTTAATGCTTCTGAACCTAATGAAGCAGATACTGTATCTGAATTATATAATTTTAACTTTGTTTCAGAAATACCAGCTTGAATCTTAACTTGATATTCATATGCTTGTTCGTATGTAAATTTACCTGTAATACTTGCTACACCATTTGAAATTACTGCATTAACAGTTGGAGCAATAATTTTCGTATCATCAATATAAATTGCTAATGGTTTATCTTTATATGTCGTTGTTACATCAGCAAATTTTTGTGTTCCAGCATTGTTAAATTGAATTACTAATGAATAATATGAAGAATTACTATCATCTGTAGAAATTACACATTTATTGATATATCCTGTACCAGTCATTACTATTTCACCGGTATCATTATCTCTAAATGTTAATGTACTTGAATTACCGATAAGACTCATTAAAGATTCCGTATCTTTTAATCCTGCAACTTCTACTCTGACATACGTATTACCTGATTTTGTAACTTTTTCTACAACAGCTTCAGAATAACCTTTATCGAATAAAATATCTTTAAGGTTACTCATAGCTCCAGCTATATCATCATCAGTAACAGCTCTGCCATCATCGAAATAACATTCGTATTCAGCATAGAATCCACCCTTAAGGTCGATACCTAAATCTACTGCTTTAATAATCCATGTAAAATCCTTATCAGATTTACCAACTTGAACTTTATCACGTCCATTTAATGGTATAGTAATTAGGAGTAATAACACGAATATTACAGTAATCACACTTAATATAATTATTGAACTTGTCTTTTTCATTTGGTTCTCCCCAAAAATCTATCTTATGTATTATATTAAAACAAAAATTTAATGTCAATTATTTATATATATTATATATATAATATAACAACAAAAAGATTTTTTATCTGGTTTATAATATGAATCGATAATTATTGATTATTAATTTTTTCAATAGCAGCAATTGCTAATGAACATTCGAGTCTTTTTTTTGCCAATTCACACCCTATTTTATATTGTCCATCAAGTCTACCAGTGAAGTTATAAGCATTAGCATTACAACCGCCACTGCAATGGTACTTTGCAAAACAGTTTTCACAATGTTTTTTGTTTAATACACATATATTGGCGAATTGTTCTCTTATATTATTATTTAATTTTTTATCAAAAACATTACCTATTTTAAAATCATCTTTTCCAACAAATTGATGACAAGGATATATTTCCCCAATAGGTGAAACAGCTAAATAATCAACACCTGCGCCACACCCATTTAATCTTTTAGTTTGGCAAGATCCATGTTCTAAATCAATCATAAAATGGAAGAAATTGAACCATTTTCCATTTTTTCTTCTATCCAAATATACTTCAGTTAATTTATCGTATTCATTTAAAATTGATGATAAATGTTCTTCTTTCAATGCAAGTGGATCATTATCTTTTAAAACAACGGGCTCAACTGATATTTGATCAAATCCATTATCATTAAGAGTAATAATATCATTAACAAAATCTAAGTTATTAGCTGTAAAAGTTGCCCTAACGTAGTATTTTTTATCCCCTCTTACTTTTCTAAAATTTTGAGCATTTTGTAAAATAATCTTATAAACATCTTTTCCGTTTTTTGTTTTTCTTGTGGCATTATGAATACATTCACGTCCATCAATACTCAATACTACATTGTCCATATATTTGTTTAAATAATTGATGTTATCTTCATTTAGCAACAAACAATTTGTTGTCATTGTAAAATTAATTACTTTACCAATTTTAGAAGCTTCTTTATTACCATATTCGACAACATACTTTACTGTGTCCATATTAAGAAGTGGTTCCCCACCAAAGAAATCAATTTCGAGGTTTTTTCTAGATCCTGAATTAGCTAGTAAAAAATCAATAGCTTCTTTACCAACTTCTTTAGACATATAGTCTTTCTCAGTATTATATGTACCGCCACCAGCAAAACAATATACACAATTCAAATTACAATCATGACAAACATGTAAACATAATGCTTTAATTTCATTTAAATTTTTTTTAAATGATGTAATTTGAGGTTTGGCATTTAGTTTATTTTGATTTTCTAATTCAATAAACTCTTCTTCAATTTCTTTAATATCTTTTGGATTAAGCTTATTAAATTCTATTATTTCATCAGAAGATAATTGTTCATATCTTTTTTTAGCACATAAAAAAGCGATAGAATCTACGTTTAATAGACTACCGCTTTCAACATCCCAAATAAAATAATAAGTATTATTCTTATACGAATAA
>JAIKVY010000054.1 GCA_024685275.1 Clostridia bacterium | reverse complement strand
TTTATTCTAGTAAGCCCATCAACGAAAACCACGTTATTATTTAAATGTATTTCATCAAATTGTTCTTTTAAATATTTGCCAGTAAATCCAGCAAGTATTGTTAATACTTTGGATTCTAATCCTAATGATTTTAGATTTAATGATACATTAATACCTTTTCCGCCAATAGTAATGGATTCAGACTTTGGTTTATTAATAGATCCAATTTCAAAAGAATCCATATCAAGGGTATAATCAAGAGCAGGTGTTAAATTAATTGTATAAATCATACGTATATTTTATCAAATTTAAGTTCATTATTCAATTATTGAACTATATAAATAAAAACGGAAGTTGTATGTATAAATAAGACAATAACTTGACATAACAACTATAAAAAAATATAATAAAAAAGCCTTTTAAGGTAAGTATGCTGGTGTGGCTCAGTCGGTAGAGCATCACCTTGGTAAGGTGGGGGTCACGGGTTCGATTCCCGTCACTAGCTCCAGAAAAAAATAAATTGTGATACGAGGAATCTATCACAATTTTTTTATATTATAATAGTCATACTTGAACAATACAATGTGAATAATTTACAATTAATCTTATAGTAAAAGCGACTTATTTTATAGTTGAGTTAGGTCGCTATTTTTTATATATTCAAATCTTTTGAGCTTTTACCATCATCGGTTATCCGACATTCGTTACCACTCAAGCTACAACCACCAACGAATGATGCAACAGCAAAAGGACTTATGAATGGAATATCATCAAGCAAGATGAGAAGTACGGAATGATATTTAAGAGAAGTGTCATACAACATTCATTCTAAAAAATAGATTGTTATATTGATTCACTGATATGTGGTATTTGAAAAGAGTCTGCAAATAATGTAAAATAAAACTATGTAGAATTGATTTTTTGTTGGAGGTTTAGATATGGCTAATTTATTAAACATTTCTAGATTAAATTCAGTTTTAACAGCAAACAGTAGTAAACTTGCATATATAAATTTGAATGTGATTGGGGAAGCAAGTTCGTATAGTGGTTGGATTTCTAACTTTCATATTTATAAACGAAGAGACCATTCTCATTCAAGTCCACTTTTTTTAGATTTAACAAATGATAATGATTTGTTTATGTTATTTGTATTGGCATCATGTTGGTCTAGAACAGGCCAATTTGAAAATGCCACTTATTTTACTGTATATTTAAAAGAAAAAGGGTATGATGATCCATTATTATGGTTAAATCCTAGTTTTGTTAATAGTGAGAGGAGAATAAAAGATCAATCAGTTAACTATATTCTTGGAATATACGAAGATATTCGTTTGCCTGGAAGAAAAGAAATATCCTTTAGAAGTGATTTTTATGATGGGGTCGCTATATTAGCATCAAATTGGAATGATATAAAACAATCTCTTAATGATTCTGAAACTAAAAAAGATTATTCTATTTTTATTAATAAGATAAGGTCAATAGGAGGAATTGGTGGTGCAGGACCAGATGGAAGAATGTCTATAAAAATCCCACTAATTCTACGAGAATTAAGAGTTGCGAAAAGGTTTTCAGATATACCTGGAGAATGGTGTTGTGTTCCAGATCAAAGAGTGTTAAAAACTTGCAAATCAAGTTTTTTTAATATAACATTTGATTTTCCAGATAATTATAGAAAATATCCACTAACAAGAAGATATGTGCTTGACCCTGGAATAAGAATGGTTTTAAATAAATCTCAAGTTATTTATTCATACTTTGGTGATTTATATGATATACCCCTATTCGCTTATGAAGATTTACATAAAATGTGTCTTATTTAATTATTATTGTGTTTTGGTAAAATAAATATAAGTTTTTTGACAAGAGAAATTAATATGAATAAAAAAGATG
Source organism: Clostridia bacterium (assembly GCA_024685275.1). Lineage (GTDB taxonomy): Bacteria > Bacillota > Clostridia > Christensenellales > DTU072 > CAG-1782. The sequence goes on along the minus strand of JAIKVY010000054.1, from coordinate 1,630 downwards.
CAATTAGCTTATTGAAAGGTTATATAAAGAAATCATATTCTGCAATTAATGAAAAGATTGGACCTAATATTTTTCGTGGTCATTTACAATCATTAAGTGTAAACATTGAAAATGGAATCGCACTATTTGTTTCTAATATTTTACCTGATAATAAAATATTTTTAGATCCTTCAATTCATATTGATGGTAAAAACAATAGACCTGATTTACTTGTAGTAAATGAAGCCAAAGAAGTAGTGGCTATGATAGAAATAAAAGCTAACATGGGTTGGTGTAGAAATGCAAAAGGTGTTATAGATGATATGCTTTTAAATAATGATAAATATATAAAAGAGGAATCATTATATTGCGAATTTTCTAGAGAAGAAAGTCAAAGTGTAACTTACAGTGATAAAGTAAAATTATTTTTAATTGCTTTGACTGATGGCAATTGTAATGAAAAATACCATAAAGCCAACAAGGAGTATGCAAAAGCAAATAATGTATTTCAATTCAATTTATTTTCTGGATGGTATGGTGAATTGACTGATTGTGAAATAGAGCAGTTTGCTGATGAGTTGTTAAAATAATACTTGTTTGAAGTGAAACCGATTTATTGGACCAATTGGGGGATACATCAATCAGGTAAAGGAGAAATTAAAAATGATAAATATAAATAAAATAGAAGGAAATGGAAATATTATTAGTAATATAGATGAATGGAAAGAATATGCTCCTCCAAAAGATTTAAAACAGTGGAAATATGGACATAGTGCACAGGAATTTGCCGAATTTATTTTAAATGTTAAAAATAATAAATTCACCTTTATAGATAATCCTGAAGTATTTGAAAAAGCTATAAAAGAATGTACGTGTTGTAATGAATTTGATTTTTATGCTGAACATAAAACTGAACTTGTAACAAGAAATTTTGATTTTTATAATAGAAATGGTAGACAACATGATGGGTTAATGGTTGGGAATGATATAGTTATTGGCATTGAAGCAAAGGCAACAGAATCTCTTGATAGTTATCTTGGGGATAAACCTATATATGATAATAAGCCATCACATAAAAAAAGATATCATGATATGACAAAAGCTATTACTGGTAAAACAGCTATTGAGTGTGAAAAGGTCAGATATCAATTATTATCAGGAACTGCAGGAACAATTATTGAAGCTCACAATAGGGGTGTTAAAAATGCTTTGTTCTTATTAATTACATTAAAAACATATAAAGTTAATAATTCAATGATAGAAAGAAATAAAAGAGATATAAGCGATTTTCTAAATCTTTTGAAAAAAGATAATGATGGTTCCTTCCATACACAGTTAAGTGATGATTTAGGCATAAAATTGTATATTAAACATATTGTTATAGAAGTATTGCCATTTTAGTTTTTAGTGGGGGACGCAAAGGGAACGAACTTTTTTGAAGGGGATACGAAATTGTATCAAATGTTATGTTTCTAGACAGAAAACAATGTAAGTTATGATATGAGGAATCTATCACAATTTTTCATTATTAGAGCAAAAATTAGGTGATGTGTTTATATATCTTTTGTTTGTGTAAATGTCAACATAAAAATGCATAATTTCGCCAAACTCAAAATGCATAAAATTTAATTGTCTTCTTCGAATATTGATT
>JAIKVY010000231.1 GCA_024685275.1 Clostridia bacterium | reverse complement strand
TATATAATATTTTTTAAAAGGACAACCATTAATTTATGAATCAAAAGAAAATACAAAATAATACCTCCAAAAATGTATTGGTTTTGCTTTTAGTTTTATTTATTTCAGTCCTTTTCATATTTATATTATTTTCTAATATTTGTTATGAAACTTCTAGTGATTTAGCATTAGCAGCTGATGAAAAATATCATATTAATATCGATTCACTTGCTAGTGATCATAATGGCAAAAATGAATCATATGTAAAAGTTCACACAGGTGTATATAGAGACACATATTTAGTAACTGGATTATACACAAAAGTTAATAGTGATTACTATTTAGTTTCTGAACGTGGTAAGACAGCAGAAGAAGATGTTGATTACTATGAAAGAAGATATTTCACTGGTATATCAATGCCTGAAACTGAGGGTTCTTCTTTTATGTTCTATCATGGAACAGGATTATGTATTTCAGGAACATCTACTGTAAGTGGCACATATCCAATGATTAGATTAAAATCTGATGGTTCGCCAAATGCCTCAGATCCACAAAATGCTATTGTTAATGCGACAAATGGAGATACTGTTGCTACTTATGGAAATTTTGCTTTATATAAATATGCTGATGGAGCATCTGAATTTGGGTCATTTTCTTCTCAACCAATAGGTGGTGATTCAGATGTATTTTATAAAGATGATAACCCATTTTCTAGAACGGCAATGGTTATGACCTTTAAATTAGGTGAAGACTTTTTAAAATTATTAAATGATCACTTAGTAACTATAAAATGCCAACCATATGCTATTTGTGGTGGAGATGATACTCAGCCAGAAACAGAATATGATAAAGCAAAAGTTGCTTTACATATATATTCAGTTGATCAAACTGGTAGAGTTACTATAAGTAATGTTTTCGGAACTGATAGGGAATGTACATTTAAGAATGATTTTGATGATAGAAATATTAATATTCTTACAGAGCGTGAATACAGAATAAATTCAAACTCAGGGAATAATAGATATGCTAATGGTACATTCTTACAAATGACAATCTATGGATTTAAAAAAGCTGGTAATAATTATACTCTTGCAATTAAAGAACTTGGTTTAAAATTTACAGTCACATATAACGATAGTTTAAGCTTTGATTTAAATGGGGAGGATGTTACTGTTACTGCAGACAATCCTTTATATAGAAATCCATTATGTCCATATAATTATGTAACAAAAAATGACAACATATCTGCTAGAATAACGATTTCAGCTGGTGGACCTGGAATTACACTTGCTTCATTTGATGCTGCATCAATGGAATATTACACTCCACAACTAACAAACTTTTCTGCTTTTGTGAATTCTATAAATGTCTCGCAGAGTGAAGGTATAGTATTTAGGTATTTCTTCTTAAGTGCAGCCGATACTAGTACAATAAAATGGGAAGTTAAGGTCGGGCAGGCCTCGGAACCGATATCGTCAAGTGGTGGGCAAGTCGCATCATTTAATATAGTTAACGGTGGTTCAGAGCCAGGTAGTGATAGGTTTATTGTTAGAATAGAACCATATATGGAATATCGTAGTCCTGCAACACCTGAAAGAAATATTAGTAGAATGGAAGTTAATCTAAGTGGTTTTGAATTTAATGTCGATTCAACTGCGCCTAATGTTCCTAATTTAACAGAAAATAATTTCTATAATGCATATTTTACTGGTGGAGATAGCGAAGATTCATATTTTACTGCAATAGATGCTGATAGCGAATATGATAACCAAACAGGAAAAGTTGTTAGATTAATTATTAATGGTGGGTCAGGCTCAAGCAATAATCCAAGATTTGATGATCCTAAAAAAGTTGCCAATAGTGTTCTAGATGATGAAGGTTCTGACTTAATTATTTATTACAAAACATCATATGTTGGAACAACCATTCCTCAATCTCTTGAAGATATTAGTTCAATTGGATTTGATGTATATAATATAGATGGGGATATTGATAATACTAATGAAACCATTGGTGAATATGTTGGAGTAATGTATAACGAAGGTGCTAGTTTATATGAATATAAAATGTTCATTAGCATGCGTGATAGATTAGGAAATCAAATTGAAAATGGAGTATGGGCTATAGAATTATTAGCATATGATTATGTTGGAAATAGCACATACAGAAGCACAAAATATTTCTTAAAAGTTGATATTTCAGATTATATATTTAATTTTGCTATTGTATCTCCTGAAGAAGTTAGTTTTGAACCGGAAGATCAGTTTACAGTTCAAGCCACATCATTTTCTGGCACGGGAGCAAAAACAGCAACATACGCTGAGTATGATGAATTGGGAACAAATTATCAAATTAGTTTAAAAAGAGGAAGTTATGTTTCTTTAACAGTTAAATATTCTTCAACGAATATTTCAAAGAATTATATTTTGACTCAATTTAAAACTACAGGATATAACGTTGATTGTTCACAATTACCAATTGAAGCTAGTGCTGTAAAAATAACCACAGAGAATACATATAAAGAGATTGATGGAAAAAATGAGTATTATTCTTTCCAAGTTAATAAGAAATTCGTTAAAAATGCTGATAATAGAAGACTTATCCTAACATTTAAAGAAAAGGCGACTATAACTGCTATAACAACTGCAACATATGTATATGATAAAACAGAAAAAAGTGTAAGTTTAAAAATTACACATGGTAACAATACAATAACTGGATTAAGAGTTAATACTACATATTACACAGATAGTGAATACACGCATCCAATTAGTACTAATTTCCCAATTAATGCTGGAACATATTACTACATTGCAGAAATTAAAGATAGTATTAACTATTATGGAATTTTAAAATCAAGTTTCATTATAAACAAAGCGACACCTAATATTAATAGTATTGAAGATTATGTTAATCCGACTCAAACAAATTTAGCATATGGTAGTAGTTTATCTATGATAGATTATCCAGAAGAAAAAATATACGCTAATATCAATGGGGTATATTATCAACAACCTAATGAAAATATTAATGCTGGTTTCTCATTTAAAGATGAAGATGGATACACAATAAGTGTTATATTACCAAGTATTTCAACAAATGGAATTCCAGGTTATTACTATATTTCACCAAATTCAACATTGACAGACGCAACATACAATAAACCAAAAGCAGGTGTCCTTGATGTTTTAATTAGATTCGTTCCAGTTTTAGGAGAATTTAATCAAGCAACAAGAATGGTTAATTATACATATGGCGATGATGAACATTATTCAGAATACGTTAGAATAGTAAATGGAATTGAATATAAAGATTTCATTCCAGATACGAACTATAATACAGTTGATAAGATTGTTAAAATAACTATTAAGCATTCAACTGATTGTGATATTACTTTCACACTTGATTCTGGATATGCTAGGTATGACGCTGAAGAAGAATATAATATTGAAGATACTAGTGAACATTTTGCACTTGGTGAATATTATAAATATGTTAGATATGAATATGAATTTAACAATGTAGAAAAGACTATTTCATATGTTATAAAGAGTACAAATGAAAAGGGACAAAACGATCAATATTTAGATATATCTGTATATGGTGGTATATCGTACTGTAATATCAATCCAGATTTGATGCCAACTTTATCTGTATCATCATTGGTATTTACAACTGATGTTCCAAGAAATGCTGGTATATATTTAATAAAAGTTGAGATTGATAAGACAAAATGTAATTATACAAAATCATTCTACGTATTTGTTGTAATAAATAAGAGAGTATTAGATGTTAGAATTGAAAACACAGAAGTGGATTATCAATATGAGATGTTACCAAATATTGTTTCTACATTAAATAATCAAACTATTGCTGTTGATGGATATGATACAAAATTCTATTACTATGATGGTGTGGCAATTGATAGTACTAATACGATAGAAAGTTACTTAGTTGAAGAAAATTTAGTTGCCGCTTCAGATATGAGAACTGAAACAAAAATTCCACTAACAGCTGGAAAATATATTGTATATGCTAAAGTTGTAGCAGGAAATTATACTGGTAACAGTGCTCAGTTCTTTACGATTAAGAAAGTAACAGAAGCTAGCCAAGCATTAAGAGTTAGATGGCCAAAGGTTACAAATAGTATATTTAGTACTGATTATGAACTTTCATATGGTCAAGCGCTTGGTAATGTTAGATTAAATACTTCAGCTCAAACATTTAAATATACTTATAGAACTTATTCTTCTCCACAAAGATATCAAACAAATCAAAGAGATATTGCTGGATATGTTATTGTGGTAACGCAAAAATATAAGGACTTTATATTAGAAGAAGGTTTTGAAGGATATAGTAGAGAAGATTATGTTAATTACATGAAACAAGTTGTTCAATTGGACGTAAAGATTGTAGATGGTAATTTAGCACAATATGATAATTTATGGTTCTGTTTTGTTCCAGAAGATAGTAATTTTGATTTTATCTATGAAGTTTCAGATCCAATTGTAGTTGGTGGGGCAATTCTTGAATATAGCCATATTTATATAGATGATATTATTTATGAAGATGTTGTTTCGATGAAAACAATACAAGATCCATTAGACGAAACTAAAACAATTGAAGTAATGAGTATAAATACCACAAAATCTCTTGGTATGTTATATTCAACAGAAAATGCAAATAATGTTAGTGGAATTGTTCCAGTTGGGGCAATTGAATATAATAAGAATGTTACTATTGAGAATTACGAAGATAATTTCTACTACTATATTTATGATAATAGAACATATAGAATTATAAACCCAGATTTATATACCTATTCTGTAACAGGCCGCAATAAAATTGTGGCTGGCATATCAGGTGTAACCATAAAAGTTGATTTTGAAGAAAATGAAGTATATAGATATGGTTTATTGAATTCATCCACTGTTCAAATCAATGTTGAGAAAAAAGGATTAACACTAGAGTATGTACTTGGAGAGGAAGATATTTCTGAAAGTAATTACAACAATATTGACTTTACAGAATTAAGAAAAAGAATATCAATTAATACCGAAAATAATGATATTACATTCAATTCTAATACTAATACATATGTATATACAGATCCTCAAAATAGAGCTGTTATTATAAATGGTATATTTACTTTTGTAGATAAATTAGATGCTGAAAAAGTATATAATCAGAATGATGTGATTCCAGTAGGAACATACACTGTAACGTATACAATTACCGATGATAACTATTCTGGCTCAACTTCATTTGATTATGAAATCAAAAAAGCAGTATTAAAAATCTCAACAAAGCCAAGTATAGAGAATCCATCAACAGTTGTTTACTATAATAATTTGGTAAGCAATGTAAACTTTATTCAAGGCGTCATGGTTGAAAAAAGAACTGATGAAGAAGAAAGAAGGGTAAATGGAAGATTTGTTGTAATTGCTGAGGCTGAACAAAAATTTGGGAATGCTGGAACTTATACTAATGTTTTCTTTACATATATTCCAGCAGATGAAGATAATTATGAAGTATTTGTTGGAACAAGTTTAAATGGTGGATATGTAAGAACAGTAATTAGTAGATATGATGTATCAGAGTTTATGGAAATTTCATTAAAGCATGATGTAAATGAATATGGAACAGTAACATATGAATCTGATGAAACAACTAGAACAAACAAATATTTAGAAGATATTATCAGTTATGTTACAAGTTTAGCTGAAATAGAAAACTTAACTGTTAAAGTTACAGTAGCTTCTAAGAATAATCAATTATTATTGCCAACACTTAATGTAGGTTCATATACAATAATGCTTTCATTAGTTGAAAATAATGAAAATATTAATTACAAAGGAAGCGTTAAAACTGATATTACAATTAGTAAAGCTGGAGCATATATCGTACCAGTATATGAATACAATACGATAAATTGTAAATATACTATTGATGAAGTTGATGGAATAAAGAGAACATTTAATAACAAAGCATTAAACGTATCTGCCCAAGTATTTGATGCAAGAAATGATGTAAGATTAGTTGGACAAGCAATTAATGTTTCATATTATCAAAATAGTGGATACGTTAGAAATCCAATTAATATTGGATACTATGATGTTAGCATTAATTTGAAAGATTCTATAAATTATAGACTTATTAATAAAGAAACAGGTGATGATATTGATAGTTATTCTACATTCTTAGTTATTGCTGTTGATAAGAGCAAAATCACATTAAGTAACTTAAATCAAACATATTTATCAACAAAAGATATTGGTGTTAATTTAGGAATTAATGTTGCTAACTATATAGTTTATTACGGTGAAATAGGTGTAACGACATTCCCTAAAAACGCTGGTCAATATGAAATATATCTTGATTTTACCGCAGCAGAAAATTATGGATATTCAGAAATTATTCATATGCGTGATGTTAAGACATCTTACTATTTAACAATAGATAAATACTCAGCTAATATAATTGTTCAAACGAGTGTATTTTTAACATATTCAGGTGTTGCAGGAATACCATTTACAATTTACACAGATCCAAGTGGTAGAGTATTAAAATATTCATATAAATTAACTACTCAAGGAATTAACGAATATCAACCAATAACATTACAAAATATTAATGCCCTTGATGCTGGTAGATATGATATTAAAATAGAAATCGATGAGAACAACTACAAAGGTTCTGCTAACATGATACTTGAAATATCCGGTGCAAGTATTTCAATTAGTGCAATACCTACTTTAGGAACGTATGTATATAACAGTACTGAAAAACCTGTAATTACTGGTGGTAGAGCTGTTACAACAAAGACAAATGTAGATGTAGAAGGATCATTTGATATTGATTTAGGAGAAGTCAATACATTAAATGTTGGAATCTATTCTGTTCCAATTGTATTCATTCCATCATCAAATAATTACTCGCAAGCAACAACCACAGCAAGTTTAACTATTGTTAAAAAAGAATTAAATGAAGATTTCTTTATGCTTTTAGGCGTAGATGGTGAATACATACAAGAAATGCTAATTTCATCTAATAGATATATTGAATATAATGGGCAAGCTCATAATATGTATGTTACATACGATCAGTCTATGATATATGAAACAAATAACGATATTAACATTGTTGTAAAATATAATGGAACAATGAACTTACCAATTCAAATTGGTTCATATGATATATCATTAAGTTTAGATAGTAGAAACTATTATGGTTCAAGAACATATGATTATCAACTAGTTATTAATAAAGCAAATCCATATATTGCTGAAAAACCAACTGTTTTAGATACATATACACTTAATCAAACTATTACTCAAGATACTCAACTAATTGGGGGAAGAGCAATTATCTATTCGACTGGAGAAGAAATAAGTGGAACATTTAAGATGGTTGATGCTTCATATACATTTAATAAAGCAAATATAAATAATGTTAAAGTAAGATTTACACCACTTAACTTAACACTATATGAAGAAAAAGTATTTGATATGCCAATTAATGTTATTGGAAAAGACGTGTTCACAATTGGTGGTGAAACAAAGGTTGAAGGAACAACGAATAATAATAATGATTGGACTGATACAACAATTGAAATTAAAGGTATTTCAAAATTAATTACAACAAACTTTGTTAAGGCTAATAATGCGTATGGAGATCATTCAAGTCATGGCGTTAGAATTTTAATCAAACCAAAGAATAATAGTGCATCCTTAGAATATGGAGTTACATTAAATGATTTTGATGTATCATTTGTTGCAGAAGATCCAGATTGTGAAGAGTGCCAAGAAATATTAAATGAATTGAATGAATGTGGTATTTTAAGCTTTAATAAACCAACAACATATATACCTAAGGTTGGAGAAAAAGTAGAAGTTATTTATACACTATTCACAGGAAAGATTGTAGATGAAAACAAATACAATACAATGATAGGATTGATTAGTCTTGATGGCATTTTAGTGAAGAAGGAAATTTCTTCAATGGAATCTACTGGTGTAATTATATACAATTTAGGAAATGAGATTAATTCTGATAACTTTATAGCAACTATCTTTATTGACGGTCAATTAGCCTTTGCGTTTGATTTTAGAGATGCATTAAATAAAAAATTATATGGTTATTTAGGAATAGTTGAAGGAATAGAATCTGTTATTTCATACGGATATACACCAGATGAATATGATGAATATACATTCAATTTTGAAACACAGAACTATATATTTGATAATTCAAATTCATATTACATACATCCAAGATCATATCTAGAATTACAAAATAATGAAATGGTAGCAAAGAATAGTTCAAAAATATATGATACTAAAGCTATTTCAGCTGCAGATTTAGATTTAAGAATAAGTAATACGACATACGATGCAAATGTTTTGGATAATGCTTGGGTTTCTATTTATAGCAGTGATATGTCTGGAATTTCAGAAGGAATAGAGTGTGGAGATTATAAAGTATTAGTTATTTATGAAGACTTAAATAATGATAAATTCTGCATGTCATTAATAGACTTTTCTATTGAAAAGAGAGATGTAAGTTCAGAAATATCTATTTCTAGAGTTATTGATATGTATGGTAATACTACAGTGGGTAAGTTTGATGTCTTATGGAATGATATAGTTGTTATTCCAGATAATATTGAATATAAGCTAAGCACTGAAGATGATGCTTTGTATTCTAGAAATATTGTATTTAATGCAGGAAGTTATTCTGTAAGAATAAGTATTGAAGAAGAAAATTATTATGGTGTTGCAATAATTGAATACTACGTAAATCCTCAAGTATTAATTATGAGGACTAATGAAAATCAATATGTTTATACATATGGAGATATTAACATCAAATCCCCAACAGTTTCATTTGAAACAGAAGATGGTGCAGTGTTTGTTGCTGCTGAAAGTTATTTGTATTTCTATTCTTCAACATATGCAAAGAGCTTAATTTTACCTCAATATGCTGGAGAATATGTATGTAGTGTTGAAATACCTGATTCTAATTATGTAATTAGCAATCCAGCATTTAATTTCACAATTAATCCAGCATCTATTGTTATGAACAAATCTCCAAAGTTTGGTGTTGTAGCTGGTGATAGTTATAATCTAGTATATGGCCAAAAACTTAGTGAAGCAACTATATTAACTGATGCAGAAAATAAATATTTATTTACAAATAATGATAATGAAATTGATGGAACATTTGCTCCAGAAGAACCAAATAGAATTGTTAATGCTGGAACTACGAATGTAAAATACATATTTACTCCGTATGATAGAAACTATGAAAGTTATACAGTTACTCTTTCTATTAAGGTAGCAAAAGCAGAAGCAAGTGTATTATTTACAAATCTCACATCAATATACAATGGCGCAAGCAGATTATCTGATTTAAGATATACTGTTACTCCAAATATTAATGTTGAATTCACATTTAAGAATACTGCATTGGTTGAAACAAAAGCTCCAATTAATGCTGGCATTTATACAATCAGTGCTTCAACAAATAATCCAAATTACACGGTTGTAATAACAAAAACAAGTGAACAAAAAGATCCATTATTTACAATATATAAAGCGAGAGTTTCTTCAATTGAAAAGCCAAATGCATCAAGTATAACTGTAGGTAAGAGTTTATCTAATTCAGTAATAACAAATGGTAAAGTTTACTACGAAGGATTTAATAACTCTATTGAAGGATCATATTCATATATACAAAACTTATATGTATTTAGCGAAGCAGGAGAATATCAAGGTATTGAATATGTATTTACACCAAATAGTAATAACTTCGAGAGTTATGTTTCTACGGTAACAGTTAAGGTTGAAAAAGCAGTTGCTCAAATTGCTAAGAAAACTGTAGTTACTACATATGGAACGCCATTTGATGTTACCGGAATTACATTTAATACTAACCCTGGAAATTTAAATGTTATTATTAATACGACATATGATAATGTTACATATAAAACAGGTGATATTATTGATGCTGGCACATATTTCTTTAAGTGTAGTGTTTCTGATAAGAATTATTATTCACTTGATTATGAATTAGAATTTATAGTTGAAAGAAAAGTTATTGATATTGACTTTATTGATTCTAATGGATCAGTAGTAACAACATATAAAACTCCATATGGTGGAGATGTATATTATAAATATAGATTATATAGTGCTAATAGTAGTGAAGATAAATCAAAGTATTTATTAAAAGATGCTGCTACCATTGAACAAAACATTACATATTTATTCACTTCTAAAGATGGAACAGGATACGAATCTACTGCTATGCCAAGTGATATAGGGACTTATGATTTAACAGTTAATTTATACCATCCAAACTATGTAGCAAGTAATGTTGCAACATTTAGAATTGAAGTTGGAACAGTTGAAAGTATAGAATTTGATTATAATTCTTTACAAAATCAAATATATGGAGATGTAAGTGCTCCAATTGTTAGAACAACTCCAGCAAATGTTTCATATTATATTATATATCAAGGATATGATTTGGTATTACCAAAAGATGTTGGAACGTATAATATTACCGTATATATTGATGATTCAAATTACTCTAGAACACAAGTTAATGCAATCTTTAAGATTAATCCAAAGCAAATTAGTGTTACAGATATAAATGTTAAAGATAAAGTATATGATGGTACAAGCACACTAGAGATTACAGGTAGATTAGAAGGAGCTTTATTTGGAGATGAAATATATCTAACAATGAGAGCAACTACTTATTTACAAGAGAAGAATGTAGGAAAACATTATGTAACCATTACACAAGCTACAATAACTGGAATGGATTCAGCTAACTATGATTTGGTTTACCCAGAATACAACAAAACTGTAAGCATATATAATAATATAGTTAAAGATGCTAAATCTTCTTCATATGTAACGTGTGATGAGGGATTAGAATTAGGAACATCTATTAGCTTTGAGAATGTTTCAGTAAAAGAAAATAAATCAAGTTTCTGGTCTAAATTAGTTGGTGCTGATGCTGATGTAATACAATATTCAATAAAGGTTAATAACGTAGAAGTAATTGGAAATAGACAATATAAAGTAAGTATTTTAATTCCAACAAAATATGCTGACCAAGACTTTACAGTTAACTTCACAGGTTCGCTTGCTGGAGAAGTTGTTTCATACACAAGAGAAGGAGATTATCTTTCATTCTATACTCAATCAGCAACAGGTGAAATTGTGTTTAGCGTATCTAAGTTTAAATATGAATATGTAGTTGCCGCATCAATTCTTGTAATTATATTAATTGCTGCTATTGTCTTAATTATTCTCAATCCAATTAGAAATAGAAGATCAATTCAAGATCCAGCTGCTGAAAAACGCGCACGTAAATATATTAAGAGTAGAAAGTATTAATAAATAATCAAAGTTGGTATAAAATGAATTTTTCAAATAAAAAAACTATATCAAATTTATTAATTATTTTATCTATAATCTTAGTTTTATCAGTTATACTAGTATTCGCCTCAAACGTAGTTAAAACGCAATCTAAAGCCTTTTTAGAGTATGATTATACGGTTGAAACAAACGCATTTAAATTGTTTAAAAAAGGAGACATTCAAACGAGTAAAATATCTATAGATAAAGATACATTTGATAATGAATTAGATAGTATTCATTATACTAAAATAAGATTAGATGATGTTAATAAGAATCCAATAAAAATAACCACTGAAGGCTTTACTGGAATTCAGAATGAAAATATCTTAGAAGAAAATATAGAAATAACTAAAGCATCTTTTGTATTAAAAGAAATCACACAAGATAATAAAACAACAAGTAGATATGAATATATATTAGAATCAGATAGTAATGTAATCATATGTTTAACAACAACATTTATAGATAAAGATAATCATGAAAAAACTAAAGATATGTATGATATAATTTACTTCAATCATATCGATTCTGTTAATCCATATTTTGTATATTCAGGTGAGCATGAGGACTTTTCAAAAGGTCAAAAATTGATAAAGTATACAATACACGATTTCTCTGATTCGGAAAACCAAAGTTTTATATCTGGGTTACAAAAAATAGTAATATATAAAACAGATGGACAAAATAATACGACTGAATATTCTACTATAAATTTAGAAGATGCAACGTCAATTTTTTTAAGTTTTGAGTATGATCAATGTAAGTATTCAGCCTCACTTTTTGATAAAGCAGGGAACACTACAACAATAGATAATTGTGTAAATTTTCTAGAAGATGTTGAAAATGTATTCTTGGAAAAAACTGCAAAATCACTTTTAGCAATTACTAACCAATTATCAACAACTCTTGATGAATTAATTACATATTCTTACAATGATTATTTCGAAGCGTATTATGGTGAAGATAAAGAATCATATTCAGAGTCTCAAAAAGAAACGCTAGTTATTAAACTCCGTGATGCTTGTAAGAAAGTAATCAGTGCACAAAAACAGAATAATCAAGGAAATTATAATTACGAAGTAAATATTTCAAATGGAATAGAAAAAGATATACAAGTATCAGTTTCCTTTGCTGATAGCACACTTAAAAACACAAAAATTGGTGACAATTTTACTTTTGCTATAAATGTTTCTAAAGATAAATATGATACAAATAAATATTCAAAATATCTTAATGAACAAAATAAAGGTGCAAAATTTAAAAATGTATACATTATTTCAATTAACCTAAAATCAGAATCAGATGGTTCATATTCAAAATTATTAGAAGAACCAATTACAATCACGTTAAAGGTTAAAAATAGCAATAAACAATTCTATATCACACAAATTTTTAAGATTTCAGATACATTCCAAACTATTGAAATGTCAAATATAGAATCTAGTTCAATTAATGAAAACGGATATAAATTTTTATGCTCAACAGATGTAAATTATGCTCAAGGAGAAATATATCTTTTTGTTGAGGATGATAATAAATTATTATACTTTTTACTTCTTATTGCTATAATTCCATTAGCAATAGGTATTGCGTTCTTTATTCTTTCATTCAAAAAATACAGAGCATTTAAAAAATATACACATAATTTAAATGAAGAAAATAAAGATGAGCAAAAACAAGAAGAGAACACAGAAACTGCTCAGGAAAAACCAGCAAACAATAAGTATGGAAATAAAGTACAATATAAGCCAAGACCACCTAAAAATAAGTCAAAAAAGAAAATAAAAAGAAATAAATCACAATTATCTGATTATTCAATTCATAACAATAATACTAAAGAATAAACATTTTAAAAGCTAATCACATAATAAATAAATTTAAAAAACATACTACGTCTTTGTGTCAAAAAATATCTAATTTTTAATAAATTGATAAACAAATACTCAAAATAAATTTGAATAAATAGCAAAAACAATATAAAATAGTTTTAGTAATATATATTATTTATTTAAGGAGATGTATATGGCAGAAGAAAAGAAGGAAAAAACTGGTTTAACTAAAAATTTAGTTATTAATCGTCATACAGTATGGACAATACCAAATATTCTAGTATTCTTTAGAATAGCTTGTGTTCCTGTATATATGACTTTATTAATCTTAGGAGCAAATCCAGCATATTTACATTTACATCAAGTATACCCAACATGGTATGTTTATGTTTCTTTAGCTATTATGGCTATTGCTGCTTTATCAGATGTTATCGATGGAAAAATTGCAAGAAAATATAAAGCAGGAACTAAGATGTTTGGAAAAGTATTAAAGTATGATCAAGGAACATACGTTGGTCAATGTATTGATCCAATCGCCGATAAAGTAATGCATATTGGAGTAATTACAGCTTTAGCAATCGCACAATACATTCACTGGGCATTCATTATTTTCTTAGTATTCAGAGAATTAATGATGATAGTAATTGGAAGTTTCTTAGTTAACGATATCAATATTAAAGCAAATATGCTTGGAAAAGTTGCTAGTGCGATTATTAGTTGTGGTGCAATCCTTTGCTTCTTCCATGGAGTATTATGGGCAAATCCACAATATTTCGGAAATTGGAATGTATTCACAATTGACTGGATTGTTGTAACAATTGGTTTAATACTAAATTGGGCTGCAGCTATTAATTATGCTGTTGATGCAAGCAAACAAATGAAAGCACACAAAGCTAAACTTGCTGCTGAAGCACAAAACAAAGATAATCAAACAGTAGAAGAAACAACAAATGAAGAAGTTGAATCAGAAGCTGAAGTAAAAGAAGAAACAGAAACAACTGAAGATAAATAATAATAAAAAGAATAAAAATAGTATGGATTTGATGCATAGGAAACTAGCATCAAATTTGTACATTAAATAACAATACAAAAGGAAAATTGAATATGGAAGTTAGTAAGGTATATAATCCATCGGAATTTGAACAAAGGATATATAATAATTGGGTTGAAAAGAAATATTTTACACCAAAGGTAGATAAATCTAAAAAACCTTTCACAATCGTTATGCCACCACCAAATATTACAGGTCAATTACACATGGGGCATGCACTTAATGATACTTTACAAGATATAATAATCAGATACAAAAGAATGGATGGATACGAAGCTTTATGGCTTCCTGGAACAGACCATGCTAGTATTGCAACTGAGTTAAAAATTGTTGAACAACTAAAGAAAGAAGGATTAACCAAAAAAGAAATTGGAAGAGAAAAATTCTTAGAAAGATCATATGAATGGAAAAGACAATATGGTGGAAGAATTGTTGAACAATTAAAAAGACTTGGTGCTTCATGTGATTGGTCAAGAGAAGCGTTTACAATGGATGAAAGATGTTCTAAAGCTGTTAGAGAAGTTTTCGTAAATTTATATGAAAAAGGATTAATTTATAAAGGCAGCAAAATGACACATTGGTGTCCAAGCTGTGGAACAGTTTTATCAGATGCAGAAATAGAATATGAAGAAAAGCCATCACATCTTTGGCATATCAAATATCCATATACAGATGGTAGTGGATATATGATTGTTGCAACCACAAGACCAGAAACAATGTTTGGTGATACAGCAGTTGCAGTTAACCCAACAGATGAAAGATATGAAAAAATCATCGGAAAACAAATGTATTTACCTTTAACTGATAAAACCATACCAGTTATAGCAGATGAATATGTTGAAAAAGAGTTTGGTACAGGAGCAGTTAAGATTACTCCAGCACACGATCCTAATGACTATGAAGTAGGTAAGAGACACAATTTAGACATCATCACAGTTATTGATGATAAAGGATATATGAATGATAATGCTCCTGAAGAATTTAGAGGATTATCAAGAGATGAAGCAAGAAAATTAACAGTTAAAAAGCTTGTTGAACAAGGTTATATGGAGAAAATTGAAGATTATAACCATAACGTTGGCACATGTTACAGATGCCATACTGCAATTGAACCAAAGATAAGCGATCAATGGTTCTTAAGCATGGATTCACTTGCTAAACCAGCTATTAAAGCAGTAAAGGATGGCGAAACGAACTTTGTTCCAAAAAGATTTGAAAAGATATATTTCAATTGGATGGAAAATATTCGTGATTGGTGTATATCTCGTCAATTATGGTGGGGCCACAGAATACCAGCTTGGTATTGTGATGATTGTGGTAAAATGTCAGTTTCAAAAACAGATTTAACATCATGTCCACATTGCAAATCAAAAAATATTAGACAAGATGAAGATGTATTAGATACATGGTTCAGTTCAGCTCTTTGGCCATTTAGTACTCTTGGATTCCCTGAAAAAACAACAGATTTAGATTACTTCTATCCAGGTGATGTTTTAGTTACAGCATACGATATTATTTTCTTCTGGGTAGCAAGAATGATTTTCTCTGGTATAGAACACATGGGAGAAGTTCCATTTAAAGATGTTTTAATACATGGTATTGTTAGAGACTCTCAAGGTAGAAAGATGAGTAAGAGTTTAGGTAATGGAATTGATCCAATTAAATTAATTGAACAATATGGTGCTGATGCTCTTAGATATTCATTGACAATTGGTGTAGCTCCAGGTTCTGATATTAGATATAGCGATGATAGAATGGAATCATCAAGAAACTTTGTAAATAAAATATGGAATGCTTCAAGATACGTTATTATGAATCTTGATGGAGTAAAAGTTAAATCAATTGATGATGTTGAATTAACTAATGCTGATAAATGGATTTTAACTAAATTACAAAATGTAATTAAAGAAGTTAGAAATAATTTAGATAATTACGAATTTGGTTTAGCATTAGCAAAATTATATGATTTTGTATGGAGTGATTATTGTGATTGGTACATTGAATTAACAAAGCCAATGTTGTATTCACAAAATGAAAACTTAAAGATTAATGCTTTATCAGTTCTTAAATATTGCTTGAGTGAAATACTTAAATTGCTTCATCCATTTATTCCATACATCACAGAAGAAATTTGGTCATTCTTAGATTTAAGTGATACAATAATGTTAGAAAAGTATCCTAAAGTTAATGATAAATACATATTCGAAAGCGCAAAAGATTTTGAAATTATTAAAGATACCATCAGTAAAATAAGAAATATTAGAATCGAAAAAGGTGTTGCAAATTCTAAAAAGATAAATGTATATATCATTTCACAAAAGAAAGATATTTTTGAAAATGCAAAGATGTATTTAGAAAAACTAGCTGGCGTTGAAAAAACACACTTAATTAATTCAAAGGATGAAATAAGTGGTAAAGTTTGCCAAGCTGCAATTGATGGAGTCGAAATATACATTTTATTAGGTGAACTTATTGATTTTGCTGCAGAGATAGAAAGATTAAATAAAGATAAGTGTAAAGTTGAAGCTGAGATTGCTAGAAGTGAAAAAATGCTTGCTAATACAGGATTCGTTTCTAAAGCTCCACAAAAGCTTATAGATAACGAAAAAGAAAAATTAGTAAAGAATAAAGAATTACTTGAAACTATTAATAGACAAATAGAAGATTTGAAATAATGATTAAGAATATTCTATTTGATTTAGATGGAACTTTAATAGATAGTCATGAATGTATATTTACATTGTATGAATTATTATTTAAAGAATTGAATATTCAACTTCCACCTAAAAATGAGATGTATTCTTTTATTGGTCCACCAGTTGAGCATGTTTTACCTAAATTTGTTGAAAAAGAAAAAGTAAAACAAACAGCAAATAGATTTAGAGAAATATATAAAACCATAGATTTAGAAAAAACTAATCATTTATTTCCTAATGTATTGGAGCTTCTTGAAAAACTAAATAATGATGGATTTAATCTTTATATTTGTTCAACTAAGAATCAACAAACAGTTGAAAAACTGAGTAAGATTTTAGGTATGGATAAATATTTTAAAAAAGTATATGGCTCATTTGATACGATTGGTAGATTTTCTAAATTAGATGTAATTAATACATTATTTGATGAAAATGGTATTGATATAAATGAATCTATATTAATAGGTGATACTCACTATGATGTAGAGGGTGCAAAAAAAGCTAACTTAAAAGTAGCAATAGTTGAATATGGCTTTGGAAATATGGATATAATAGATAAAAATGATGTTTTGTTTTTTGCAAAAGATACTAACGAAATATATAACAAGATTATTGAATTAAACAATAAGAGGGTATAATGAACGAAATATTAAAGGGCGTATTATTTAATAAGACTGCAAGGATAACAATTATTAATATTACTGATTTAGTTAATAAAGTAATAGATATACATAAATTGTCTAATTTATCAGCTGTGGCACTAGGAAGAGCACTAGTTTGTGGTACATATATAGGAACTAATCTAAAATCTGCTGACGATTCGTATTCTATAATTATTGATGGGAAAGGTCCCTTAGGTAATATTTGTATATCAGGGAATAATAAAACAATTAGAGGATATGTTTCTAATCCACAATTAGAATTACCATTTAATAACAAAGGAACATTTGATGTATCTACAGCAGTTGGAACAGATGGATGTTTTACTATTATTAAAGATTTAGGTTTAAAAGAAAAATATAACGGAAAAACAAATTTAGTTAATGGAGAAATAGGTACTGATTTTTCTAATTATTTACTACAATCAGAAGGTATAAAAAACGGAGTATTAATTGGTGTAAATATGGAAGGGAATAAATGTATTGGTGCTGGTGGAATCATCATTGAAGCATTACCTAAAATATTAGATGAAGAACTCTTTATTATTGAAGACATTTTAGGGAATATTCCAAGTATTAGTGAATTAATTTCTAGAGAGAGTATTACAAGCATATATGATTTTTATTTTTCTCATTTAAATGCTGAAAAATTAGGAGTTGATACAGTAGATTTCAAATGTAATTGCAGTAGAGAAAAAATAGATGGCGTTTTGAGAGGATTGGGAAAGGCGCAATTTTATGATACAATAGAAAAAGAAGGTAAATTAGAAGTATTATGTAGTTTTTGTAATACAACTTATACATATACAAAGGAAGATGAAAAAAGAATATGGTAAAAGTATATAAAGAAAATCCTAAAGAATTAATGAAAAATATCAGAATGGCTGTTCATGAGTCAAATGATTATCAATTAATGGTTAATATAAATAAAATAATAGGAACAATGGATGTTTTTAGAGATCCATTTAGATTAGCAATTGGTGAATTAAGTAAGTTATTTTCTACAAAGTATAAAGATTATAACTTAATGTACTATTGTTCTTTATTGCCATACATTAAATCAAACAAGAAAGAAAATATTGTTATAAATAATTATTACAAAAAATATCTTTTAGCAAAAAAAGAGTTAGATGATATTGGAATTTTAAAAATGCTTAATGCAAATGCTGATTATGAAATGATTGCAATATACAGTAGTCGTATTAATGCAGTAAAAGTTTTAATGCAAAAGAAAATGTATAATACAGCATATGAAATAATGGCTATATTAACATTTGGAGATTTATTAAAACTCCCATTAAAAACGTTGAGAATCGCTATAGATAAAAAAGAAGATGTTAAATTTGAGCTATTTTTACCTGTAGTTATTCAATCTTTAAAAGACGGTCATATTATTACTGCTGAATGTTTAAGAGATATAATTTATATTGCAGTGAAATCAAATAAAGACTCAAGACAAATGTTAATAGATAATCTTGATACAATACAGCCAATTATTTCAAAGTATGATCCAAAATCAATTATTGATTTATACACAACTATTAGAGATTCATTAGAAGGACTGGATCATGATAATGCTTTAGGAGCAATATTAAATGATGTCGAAATAGAGGGGCCATTTATTAAAAATGACAAGACTATCGATCCTATTATTTTATATAATTATGGAACTTTTAAATATATAATTCTTGCTCCTGAAGATGGAGAAAAATGGATAAATAGATTATTAACCACGCAAAGGATTTTTAATCCACCAGTTGAATTAACTAAGTATTTAGCATCCAATAACTATGTATTTAAATACCCAAACTTTGATGAAGTAAGAAAAGGTGTTGATTTGTTTGTTAATGAGTTATGGAATAAATACATGAACGAAGAAACATTAGTTAATAATCCAGAGAAGTATGTTGATGCATATTTAAACATTTTAGCATTTAAAAAGAGTAAGAAAAAATTTAAGAGTGATATTGAAAAAGATATCCTGTATAACTTAAAGAATCGTTGTGATATAAATAAAGTAATTGACTCAATTAATTATTACTTAACATGTCCATATGTTAGCGATTCTAATAAGAGAATGTTAGTGAGATTATTTGTCTTTTTAGATCAAGAAGCAAATATGTGTTTAGTTGGTAGTAAAAAATTTGTTATTACTAAAATTTGCAAATTATCAACAGATTCTAACATCACTTTTGCAAAAGAAATATATTCTAGTGTTCTTGAATACTTGATTTTTGAATTAGAGGAATGTGATATCGAACCAAAGCTTTTAACAGAAATGATAGATAAGTATTTTGCTATTATAAAAGAAAAAGATATTATACTCAAAAAAGATGACTTTGAATTTCTTTGGTGGTTTGCGCTTGATCAATATGTTACAGTATTGAATAGTCAATTAAACTTTAATATTGATCAAAAACAATATGATATTCCAGAAGCAATTAAAACTAAAGGATTTAAAAAGTTTTAAACACTAATCTAAATTTAATTTATAGATTATTCTAAAATTTCGTATCTTTACTAAATATTCAATATTTCATAATTATACGATTTATTGTATAATATGGATATTGATTAATATTTTATGGAGTGAATATGAAAAGAAATAAAATGTGTCCAATTTGTTATTTAAAATCATTGTTTAGATCGAAAGTTGTTATCACTGAAGAAAAAGATGAATTTGTTAATGATGTAAGAAAAACTCCTCTTATGGGTTGGAGTAGTTGGAATATATTTAGGAATCACGTTGATGAAGAAAAGATTCTTCAAATTGGTAAAGCAATGGTTGATACAGGTTTAAAAGATTGTGGATACGAATATGTTAATATAGATGATAATTGGCAATCTGGGGAAAGAGATGAAAATGGTGATATAATTCCTGATTATGCACTTTTCCCAAATGGAATGAAATATGTTGCTGATGAATTAAATAAAATGGGACTTAAATTAGGACTATATTCATCTAATGGAACTAATACATGTGAAGATTTACCAGCATCATTAGGAAATGAAAGAAAAGATGCATATACATATGCTAAATTCGGTGCTGAATATTTGAAATATGATTATTGTCATAATATTAAAATTTCACCATATGCTCCATTGATATATGGAATTGAAATTATGGATTTAGAAACGCATGAAAAAGAAATAATTCTTTGTTCTAATGCAAAACTTGATGGATCTGCTAAATTCATGCCAGATAGAAAAGTTGATGGTGGACAATATATTTCTGGATTAGATAGAGGATTAGGAAAAGCTATATTTAAAGTTGATTCTGATAGTGATAAGAAAGCTGTAATTACAATATTAGTTAGAAAATATGGCAAAAAATATAATAAAGCTTTATTTGTTAAAGTAAATGGAGAAAAAGCAAAGCTTTTAAGTATTCCACCTCAAAAGAAAATTAATGTTACGTCAAGATTCCAAACTATCGTTGAATTCAAAAAGGGCAAAAATGAAATTGAATTATATAATCCAATGTCAGAAAAATATGTAAGTGCTAAGATTCAATATAGATTAATGGGAGAATCTCTTAAAGAAGCAGCTAATAAATTAGCAAAAGAAGAGAATAGAGAAGTAAAACCAATTATTTTAGGAATTTGTGAATGGGGATTTAATAGACCTTGGAGATGGGGAAAAGAATCTGGAAATATGTGGAGAACAACTCCAGATATTAGACCAATATGGCCATGGATAATGCTTATTTATGCTAGAAATGTAAGATTATATAATTACGCATCAAGTAGGCATTTTAATGATCCTGATTCATTGGAAGTTGGTAATGGGAAATTAACATATAATCAAAATGTTTCGCATTTTGCTTTGTGGTGTATGATGGCTTCACCTCTTATTTTAGGAACAG
Organism: Clostridia bacterium; assembly: GCA_024685275.1. Lineage (GTDB taxonomy): Bacteria > Bacillota > Clostridia > Christensenellales > DTU072 > CAG-1782. The sequence continues at coordinate 3,752 of JAIKVY010000231.1, read as the reverse complement.
ATATTAGAACAATACCTGATAATGTTTTAAAAATCTTTTCTAATAAGGATTTAATTGCTATAAACCAAGATACTTTATGTAAGCAAGCAAAGAGAGTTGAAAAGAAAAATAGAGTTGATTATTTAATAAAGCCATTAGAGAATGGCAATATTGCGATTGCATTCTTTAATCATGGAGGAAAAAGAAACTTTTCTTTTGATTTTTCTAAAGCTATTGAGGATGAGTATATTGGAGCAGATGATATATCAAAATACACTAAAAAAGATGTATTGGGTACAGCTGATATAAATGGAAACACAATCACTGGAAACCTAGATAAACATGCAACTACAGTTATAATTCTTGAAAAGAAATAGAGGTTAATAAATTGAAAAATATTAAAGTTAATGGTCTAAAAAATTTAAGAAGTTTAGGTGGTTACCAAACAGATGATGGTAAACAGATAAAACCAAGAATGATTTTTAGGTCAGAATGCTTGGATAAATTAGATAAAGAAGCAGAAAAGTATTTATTCAATGAATTAAACATTAGGACTGTTATAGATTTAAGAACAGATGCTGAAGAAAAAGAAGCAAAAAATGTTATAATTCCTGGAGTAGAATATAAACATATACCTATATTTAATGAATCAATGTATGGTATTTCAAGAGAAAAAGAATTTGATTTAATGGAAGTAATAAAGAATTCTGTTCCAATGGCTGAGTTATATAAAAGAGTAGTAACCACAGATGAATATTTAAAAAATGTAGAAACTGTTCTAAAAATAATAATGGAAAAAGTTAAAGAAGGTGGTGTTTTATATCATTGTTCAGCAGGAAAAGATAGAACAGGATTAATTTCACTTTTTATTTTAACAATGCTAAATGTTCCGACAGAAACGATAAATAAAGATTATTTATATACAAACACAGTATTTGGATGGAAATTGTATTTAGTTGCTCCTGTTATGGCTATAAAATTAAAAAGTATTAGATTAGGGAAAGTGTCTAAAGAAATGGTGTTAGCAGATCAAAAATATTTAGATACAGCCAAAGAAGCAATTTTAGAAAAATATGATTCTATACTTGATTTTATTAAACAAAAACTAAACATCACTCAAGAAGAAATTGATGAATTTAAAGCAAATGTTTTAGAGTAATAATGAGGCACTAATGATTAGAAAAACAATTGAGTTTGGAAACTATCCACAAAGCGAAGTAAAGGATGAATCTATATTAAAAGAGTTAAATAATAAGATAGATGCTCTTCCAAATGAACAATCTAATAATGGGTGGCACCAATACAATTATATAATCATGAGCAAGAAAGAGAAATACATGTTCTACATTGACATATCTTTAGGAAATGATAAATATAGAGGTGTTTACTTTATTAAATATAGACCATTTATGACTAGATATGTAAGTATGCATGAAAATGGCTTTCAAAAATCAAATGGTTATTCAATTAATACTATTTACTGGTTTAAATATGAACCAATTGAATGGGAGATACTTGAAAATGATAAAAACGAACAATTTATATTTTCAAGTAAAATCCTAGATAGCCAAGACTTTGGCGTTATTTCAAATAATTATGAATTTAGTAAAGTTAGAAAATTTCTTAACGAAGATTTTTTAAATACAGCATTTAATGATGAAGAAAAGAAAAAGATACTTGATACAAAAGTAGATAATTCTCCAGAATCAACATTAGTTTTAGAAAATGAAAATGCTTGTAATGATACAGTTGATAAAGTATTTTTATTAAGTGCCCAAGAAGTTACTAATACAAAATTTGGATTTGAAAAAGATTGTGTAAAATCTGATGTAAATAGAATAAAGATAAGTACTCCATATGCGCAAATTCAAGGTTGTGATAAGATAAATGAAATAACGTGGTTTTGTAAAAATGATACAGAAAAAACTAATGTTAGCGATTTTGGAAAATATGCACAAAAAGTAATAATACCAGAAACAAATAAGATAATTAGATATGTATACATTCCTGGAAATGCATCATGGTTACTTAGATCGCCTGATAGTATAAATAATGTAATTCATAAAACAAACACAGAAAATAAAACAACAGAATTATTTGATAAAACTGTAATGTTTGTTGATATGAAAGGAATTATGCTTGATACTGTTTTTATTGAAAACACATCAGTAGGAATTGTCCCAGCAATAAAAATTAAAGTAAGCAAATAGAGGAAATATGGATAAAGTAAATAACAAAAAAACTGAAAAGGGAATTAAAGCACTAATTATAATTTTAATTATTATCTCGTTTCTTATCATCGCATATGTTACAGGATTTGGCGTATTAGGTGTTTACATAAGGATTATTAATAAAGAATATTATGCTAATTCATATTACGCTTTTAGACTAGCTGATACATACAAAGATTTCATTCCACAAGCTCTAGAATATGATTCACGTAGTAATTCATTTTTTGTAAGTGGTTACACAGCTGATAATTCGACTTCACCAATATATGTAGTGGATAAAGATAGCAAGGTTAGTAAAAAATTATATATTCAAAAAGAAAATGGTAAAAAATTCACAGGACATTCTGGAGGAATTGCAGTTAATGGCGATTACATTTATTTAGCTGGATCAACTAGTCACTGTATTTATATTTTATCATATCAAGATGCTCTAAATGCAGAAGATAAAGCGCAAATAAAGATTATTGGAAAATATAATTTAGAAACAGAGGATGATAATATAAGAGTTAGTTTTATTTCTGTATATGAAAACAAGGTAGTTGTAGGAGAATATTTTAAAACTCCATTTTATACCACCCCAAGTAATCATAAATACACAGCCACAACAGGTGAAAAATTTGGTGGAATACTATTAGAATTTAATTTATCAAATGATCCAGAAAATTCAACATTTGGAATTAGTAATGAACCGAGCAAATTATATTATTTACCAGATTTAGTGCAGGGAATATATAAAGTAGATAATAAAATACTATTATCGTGTTCTTCAGGCCTTTCAAGATCAACAATTGCAATATATGATGATACAAAAATATTGAATAACTATATTGGGCAAAAACCAATTATTGGGAAGAATGTAGATACATATTATTTTGGTAATAATGCTTTAATAAAAACAATAAATACACCAGCTATGTCTGAAGAAATTGTTTATGTTGATGGATATTTATATACATTATATGAGTCAGCAAGTCCAAGATTTATTTTTGGTAGAATGGTAGATGCTGATAATTGTATAGGCACAAAAATTGATTTTTATTTTTAGGTAATAAACAAATGCGTAATTTAGATAAATTATTTAAAAATAGAATAATAAATAAAAACAAATTAATTGAATTTGGATTTAAAGAAGAACAAAATCAATACACATATCAAGAACAGATTCCAAATACAAACTTTTTAATAAAAATATTTTTGTCTCCTCACAATAAAGAATCAATAGTAATAGATACGAGTTTTGATGAAGAATTCGTATTAGTTGATGTAAATGAACCAGTAGGAGAATATATAGCAAAAGTAAGAGAATATTATGATAACTTGTTGAAAAAAATAATTAATAGCTGTACTTTAGTTGATGCTTTTACGGCAAAACAATCAAAATTGATCATTAAGTATGTAAAGGAAAAATATAATAAAGAATTAGAATTCTTGTGGGAAGATACTCCTGATTGTGCTATTTGGAGAAATGATATAAATGATACTTGGTTTGGTTTATTAATGGTGGTAAAAAAATCCAAGTTTATTGATAATTCAACTGGAGAA
>JAIKVY010000186.1 GCA_024685275.1 Clostridia bacterium | reverse complement strand
ATGATATTATATATATAATTTATATATATAAAAGTAAACGATGTTGATTAAACGAAATATTATTAAATCATTTATATTCATAATTTTATTATTAGCTTTGCTAATAATAATGGTGTCATGTGGCAATGAAGTTTCTAATGATGTTACCTTAAATTATGTCGATGTATCAAATAACAATATAACATACTACATAGGTGATGATATTGATTTTTCAGATATAGAGTTACTTTTATACTACTCAGATGGTTCAACTAAACTTGTTTCAGCATCTAGTGAAATGATCAGTTTTGAAAATCAACAATTATTTACTCAAAAAGGCATTCATTCAGTTTTAATTACTTATGAGAATAAAGAATGCTATTTACAAGTTACAGTTAAAGAAAGAAATATTGAAAGTGGATATATGGCTAGATTCCATTCAAATAGTGAAGAATTTGATGCCGATCCAATAATAGGGAACGAGATAACAGCGTTTCCAATTCCGACAAAAAAAGGATATATATTTGATGGTTGGTATGCGAATATTGCTTGTGATGGAGAAAAATGTATTGCACCATATTCAATTACTAAAAATCAAGATTTTTATGCTAAATGGATAGATGAAAGAATTTGTACTGTTTTATTTTATGATTCAGATTATGATCCTACATTAAATACAGGAACGGTATTGTATAGAGAAGAAGTACATTATGGAGAAGGAATCGACCTAAATGATTATGAATATCCTGTTGAATTGACAGGGTCAACATTCCAAGGCTGGCAAGTTTTAACGGGCAGTGAAAAATATATTACGTCATCAGTACTGACGATAAGAGCAATAGTTCTAGCTAACACTTGCGTGGTATCAATTAAATATTTGGATAGTTCTGGTGCTGAAACAACGACAGATTACACAAAAGAATATGGTGATGTTATTGATTTAACACAATATACAATTCCTAAAAAAGATGGTCATTATTCTAAGTGGGTTGTTTCATATAATCATGAAGAAGAATATGAGGACGTAACAGAAGACTTATTTGTATTAAAAGAGAGCTATACTGCTATTTATCCTCAGTTTACAATATACACTTATTCGATATTCGTTCAAAATGGAAGTAGTAATCAAGATGATGAACAGTTAAAAATTGGGAATGTTGCATTAGCTGATGTATATCAAGATACGGAATTAAAGAAAAATATCAAAGTAAACTGGATGGGTTCATTTGATTTTAATAAGTTTGATCAAGAGCCATATTTAGTTAGACCAGCAGTGGTTGTTGATTCTGAAAATATTAATGGATTTAATAGTTATTGGTGCTTTGTTATAAAAGATTCATTGGGTAATGAAACCTGGTATGATACAAGTGGTAGCATATATGATGAAGTAACAGATACATTTATTCCTCAGGTGTTTGCTCAAGATGAAGGGCCAAATTATTGGACGCTCAAAGATGCTAATGATGTGGAAATAGCAAAAGTTATTAATAAAAAACTTGAAAGAATTACTGCTGATATAACGATAAAAGCTAAATATATAAAGAGATCTTTTGATGTAACTTTAAGAAAAATTGTTAATGGTGTTTATATCAACTTATCTACATTTGATGTAAGATATGGTGTTGATTTCAATCCATATTCAAATGTATCATATCAGTATTTATATACAAGTCCATCAACTAATGCTGATGTATTAAGTTATAAATTAGACACATTTTTAAGTAATAAAATTCAAACATTTATGTTTAAAGATGATGAAAATAATGAAACACTAGGGTATGAAGGAATAAAAACAGCTTCGATAGAAAGTTTAAAACAATTCTATTTAACCGAAAATACTATGTATGATATTAAACAAATATCTACAGGTATTTATTCAACTGTTAATGAAGAAATAACAGCAGAAGATTATATAGTTGATGACTGGTCTATTCGCTGGTATTCGGACCCAAGTTTACAATCTGAAAAAGAGTTAGATTTTTATATTGAAGGTGATGCAGGTAAACCAGGTTCAATAAAAGCAAATACATTTTTCTATTGTTCAGAAACTGATGATAGATATTACGCTGTTAGATTTTTTGATTTTAGTTTTTCAACATTTGAAAGCACTCAAATAGATGTATTCTATGTTAAAGAAGATGATTTAGCACAAACAACAAAAGTAAAAGAAGGTTCAACTCAAGAAGTAGTATATGATTTACAATATGAACAAAATGGGGTTCAAAAATCACAAACAATAAGATTAAATTATTATTTTATTGGGTGGTACACAACTCCTTATGAGTTATATTTAAAGAGTGGATATAGAGGAGATAGAATTGAGAATTTTGGAAGAAGAACTTCATCTCAAATGTATTATGCCCATTATATTTGTAACCAAACTGGATCGTTCAATATCATAGATACAACACAAAGTATTGCATATACCGGAACTGCATATACAGAACAAACAGTAGCTGATGGTTCTATTTCATATACTTTCCCAGTAGGTTCTGTACTAGTTATGGAAATGATATATAAAGGAATAACAACAGGTGAAGGTAATGTTAACGTTATAAGTAATACGATTTACCAAAACTACCTAAAGAATTATTTCTATGAAAATTATGTAAATAAAGCTGGAAGTTTTTACAAACAAATCGTAGCTCAATTTGATCCATCAACACAGAATATATCTACGGCAAAAACAAATATTACTAATATAATTGCTGTTATAAACTCTATATACAATAGTTATAATGATGCTGTAGTTGAAATATATAATCATACATACAATGGAATAACAATTAATCAAGAAGTAAAACCATTTTTATATGATGATTACTATTATCTATTTAACCAACTAAAGAGTGAAAATACAGCAGTATATGAAAGCGCTACGAGTTTACAAAATCTATATGAAGTAAAATTGACAAGTAATAGTGCAATTAGAGCTAATATGGATAATTATGGTTATAGTATTTCACTATCTAATATACTTGGCTCATTTGAAGATCTAATTAATACATACATTAACGAGTTAATATTTATGTATGATGATGATACATATTCAGCACCAGGATATGTTGAAAAAGATTATGTATTTGGACATTTAAATGATAATATAACTGGATTTAGTGGAATAACAAGATATTTAGATACTGACATTAATAAATCTGATAATTATAAATTATCAATCATAAAATATATTTTAACAGAGTATTATGATTTCTTAACAGAATACCAAGATGGTTATACACCTAGAGATGTTAGCGATGGTGGATTATATATGAACTCAAAATACAACCTAAATATCGCTTATGGTTATGATATTAATGCAGATGAATTAAAATATGAATTTAGTGGTTGGTATAAAGACTCTAATTACTCTGATATTTATCAATCTGATTTTGAATTAGTTATACCAATTAGTGGAGATATTCCAACTTTATATGCTAAGTGGACAGATATAACTAAAGGAACTGAAGGTTTGTTATATGAAGAAGTTACATATAAAGATGGCTTAGTAACAAAGAATGGATATGTATTGGTTAATTTAATAACACAATCTGAATATTCTAGTGAATATGATTCAGAAAATTATTATGTAACAAGGAATGATGCAAATAATATTCCAACTAAAATAGAAAACAATACATTACTTCAAGTACCAGCTACAATAGATAAGTATTTATTGCAAGATAATGATGTATTAGCTGGTTTATGGAATGATGAATCGTATAAGATTTATTTTATATTTGATACTAATAAAGGCATTTATGTACAGGCGTCTAAACAATTTAATAGTACTCAAAATTACTATGTGAAAGAAGAATATCCTGTTATAGGTATTGCATCTGATGTTTTAATAAATCACGCAAATTGTATTTCTGGTATATCATTACCTCTTAATATGTATTTTATTGAAGAAGGGGCATTTATGAATTGTAATATTGCTTCTATTTCAAAAGCTGCACCAAAAGGAACAGAGGTAGAATTAGATTACATAATAATTGGCAAGGATGCTGCAGATAACAACACAGCTTTGTATCAATGGTTATCATGTCCATATACTCAAGTTATTGGAAAAGAAACGGGAATTATTTATAACCAAGAAAATAATCCATATACTATTCTTTCTTTTGCTATTGGAAGAGAAACAACATATACATCTTATTCATTATTAGAAAAAGGTGGGCAGAAGACACAAAGAATTGGTAAAGCTGCATTCATGGGAATGGGATTAGAAGCTGTATTAGGGACAAGTGATTTGATATATATTGGAGATGAAGCATTTAGTCATTCAATAAACTTTAAACAATTAGGAAATGTAGAAAATAAAATAACATTCAATAGTAGTCTAGTAATAATAGGAGAAAATGCATTTTCTTATACAGGCATTAGAAATATTGAGGTTGAATCATTATCTGAATTATCACTTATAGGCGCTAATGCATTTAGTAGGACTAATTGGCTTGAATGTCAATTTGGAATTAGAGCATTAGAATTTAATAATTCGAATGGTATTGATTCACTTATTATTTTGGGTTACACCACAAATATAGCTGAAAGTAACTTTGATCATAGTGGTGATAATTTAGTTAAATATGATGAATTTGGAAATGTTGATGTAAATGGTTCTTATTATGGTGTATCTAATAATGGAACTAAGTATTTAATAAATAGACAAGATAGTAAAGATATTATTGTTATTATAGAAAAGCACACTCAATATATTTCACCAAATGCGTTAGAAAAATCGCCATTTAAAGTAATGAGATTTAATGGATTTGTAGAGAAGATGGGATATTCATCATTTATGGGATGTGCGTTATCAGATATGTATATTAACAATACAGTAGGACAAAATACAATTATATTAGAAGAAGGCGTATTTAGTTCCATTACATATTCAAGTTTAACGATTCATACAGAATATGTTTTAGATACCTCTAATTGGCCAGAGATTTATACGGATGCTCAAAATGGATTAAGATTTGATGTAAGTAATCCATAATACGATAAATATATAATTTAACATGATAGAAAATCTTAGTAATCAAAGAAAATCTAATAGAATTATTTGCTTGGGCGCTGGCTTAGGAGGATTAACAGCAGCTATTAATCTTGCTAAAAAAGGATTTGAAGTAGTAATTTTTGAAAAGAAGGAAAGAGAAAAACTAGGATATCCTTGGTATGATTCTGTTAGAGGAGAAACATTTCAAAATTTAGGTTTCAGTGTTCCGGAAAATGTATATACTAATAAACAACTTTTAACATTTATTGGTCCATTAAGAGAGGGTAAAATAGAACAATTAAAAAGTTCTGAAAAAGGATTTGAAGTTGATAGAAAAGCATTAATAAATTTTTTAATTAAAGAAGCACTAGATTCAGGAGTTGAAATCTTTTTTGGCGTTGAAATAAAAGAGTTATTAATCAAAAATGATAAGGTAATTGGTGTTAAAAATAATGGAAAGAATATTTTATCAAAACTTGTTATAGATTCAACTGGCGTGAATTCACCATATAGAAAACAAATCCCTTCAAAATTTGGAATTAAAGCATCAATTTCTAATCATGACATCATGATATGTAATAGATATATTGTTAAGAAGAATAGTTGTGATGAAATACCACCACAGGTATGGATAAAACCAGATGGAGCATTTGGCGTTTCATGGTGTAAAGATAGTATTAATCCACAATATGCAGATATTTTTGTTGGAGAATTAAAATCAGTAAAGAATAAGAAGTTAAATAATGAAGTTGATAGGATAAAATTAGAAAATCCAGCATTACCTAAAACGGAATGGGAAGCGGTATGCGCTGAAATTCCGGTAGGACCATTTTTAAGTAGAATAGTTGCTGACGGATATGCATTAGTAGGAGCATCAGCATCGATGGCTAGACCTGTATCTGGAAGTGGAATAGAAGTATCGTTAAAAGCAGGAGTTGTTTTAGCTGAGGAAGTAACAAAAAACATGGATAAGGAATTAGATGTAAATATTCTATGGAAATATCAAGTTAAAATGATGAGAATGTTTGGAACTACATTTCTTTTACATTATGTATTTAGAACATATTTTCAAGATTTATCTGTTGAAGAAATTGATTGGATATTTTCTAGCGGAATACTTAATAGCTATGAAGAAAAACAGGAATCTGTGGTAAAAAATCGTATTGATAAACTAAAGAACAATTTTTCAAAAGCTAAACTAACTTTAAACACAATGAGAGGATATCCTGAATCAAGTGAATACCTAAAAAGTGGAATCAAAGATTTATTATTAGGTGCAAGAATTTCAATTCAAATACCTTTTAAATATGATAAAGAAAAGGTCGAAATCTGGCAAAATGAATATGATTCTTTTATGGAATCATTGAGACAAAGAAAAGACGAAGATTAAATAAATTCATTATTAATCTATAATTATACTATCTAAATAAAGCAAGATAATCATTTATCTACGGCGTTTTAGTATGCTTGAAAGAAGAACACTAATAAATATTATAAAGGCAACGCCTAGAATAATAATAGATATGTATACATATGGATTTTTAATAGAAAATGATGAATTATCTTTCTTATTGTTATCATTATTTGTTTCATTTTTATTTTCTATCCACTTTGCTGTTAAAATTACATTATCAGAAATAGAATCTAGTTTGGTTACTTTAGTTTCAGAACCATCAGTTGTATTAACAATATACCATCCAGCAAAAGTATATCCAAGTTTTGTTGGGGTAGATAATTCCGTTCCAAGAACATATTCAGTTAATGTATTTGTTGTTTCTTCGTCTAATTTAATAGTAATTGAATATATATTCCAAGAATACTTTAAGTCTTCAGTTGAATTATCAGTCCAAGTTGTATTTTGCTTGTCTGTTAAACTAATAGTAGCAATATATGATCCAATATCTTTTTGTGTGTTTCCAGAAATAGAATAATAAACACTTTCAGTATTAAGTGAATTTGTTTGAGTAAATCCATTATATAGAAGATTTTGTAATGGTTCTGGTTTATTGATTTTTAAAGGTGAAATACTCCAATTTACAATATAATCATTTGAAGTTCCATTCTGCCAACAAACATTATTTTTTTGATTTATCACAACTTTTGTTGTGTAGTTACCTACATTTACTGCAAATATAGTTCCACTTAAAGTGTAGAAAGAAGAAGCAGCTATTGAACATGAAAGGTTTGAACTATTATATGTTAGATTATTTGTATATGAAGGATAATCTATAAATAATTTTTCTATAGACCAATGCAAAACAAATGGAGTAGTAGTATTGTTTGACCATATGTAATTGTCAGTATTTTTTAATGTAAATGTCGCATCATATAAGCCTGCATTTGTAGCATTAGTCCCAGTATATGTGTAATAATCTGTTGAGAAAGAACCAATCTTTATATTATTACCTGTAAACGTAAAAATATCTTTATCGATTGTAGGTAAAGTAACGACAAAAGGAATAATAGAGTAGTTATATATAATAGGATCAGTTGTCTCATTATTCCATATATAGTTATTGTTTACTAAAGATATAGTAAATGAATAATTACCCACATTTATTCCTGAAGGATTGCCTGTAATATTAAATTCAATATTTTTATTTTCATATGCATTAATAGTTTTTCCTGTGTAGTTATATTCTGTTTTATTTAGAATCGGAATAGAAACTGGTTTTGGATTAATATGCCAATTCAAAATATAGGAATGATTGTCATTAGTAGCTACCCATTGAACATTGTTATTTTTAGGTTCAACAGAAATCTCATATTCTCCTTTGTTTATTGCTTCGATATCTCCAGAAATAGAAATATATGAAGAATACAAAGATACGATATTAGGAGATATAGTTTTTCCACTAAATGTAAATTCATCAAAATCAAGAGTAGGGTAAGAAATTTTTAAATATGTAATATTCCAATTAAGTGTATATACAGTAGAGTTATTTGAGAATTCATAATTATCTTCATCAATCAAGTTTATTTTTATTTGGTATGTACCAACATCAGTAGCAGAGAAAATAGAATCATTATTATATTCCATTAAAGATTGATTAAATCCACTAATTGATGATTTTGAAATATTAATAGTAGTTCCAGTATAGATGTAATCCGTTTGATTAATTGTTAAATTATTAACGACAATTTTTGATACATTAATAGGAATGTTTAATAGGTGTTGAACATCTATTTCATCTGTATAGTTTAAAGTATAGAATTCATCAACGATAGTAATATACTCTATATTATGTTCATATACTATATCTACGCTATCTTCCACATTTTCTATTTCTATTTTTGATTCGTCAGAATAAACCTTATTTAATCTTAGATTCCCATCGAAAACAATAGTATCATATGGGTTATAATTGCTAGGTAATCCATTTAATATAATTTCAATATTTGTAACTTTATATATACCAAACTCATAACTTTGGATAACCGTATTATAATTAATTGAATCGTTTGGAGTAAATATCATATTAAAACTATAGTTATCATTTTGTAATACTTCTTTAGTTAAAGTATATTCTTCATATGATGATGAACCATCAACATTAGAAGATATAATTGATATTGTTGGCAGTATTGTTGTATATGAGTAGATATAAGATTGTAGTGGTTCCATTTCAACAACTGGTGTAGCTTTGGTTATATCAACATATACTTTGTTTGATAATCCAGTATCAATATAATAATTATTGTTAGTAAGTGAAATTGTTCCGACGCTTACTTCATAGTTTGTTCCGACGTTTGAGTTTTCAATTGTACAATTAGAATAAATAATATTACATTCATCTGGGCTTATTAATCCTATAACAGATCCTCCAGAAACTACAACATTTTTTGTTCCATCATATTCTCTGTTTATTGCAGATATCCCAGTTTCATCTAATGTAACCATTTTTTTATTAATATGCCCATATACATTAAACGTGTTTGAAATAGGAGAGTAGTTTGGATTATCGCATGTTACAGACACAGTAATTGAAACATCTCCAAAGTTTTTATTAGAAGAAATTCCTTGAGTTATTGAGATATTCGTGTAATTTTGTAAATTAGCTTCTGAAGTTATAACCAAATCAGAATTTGGTATAGTAAAATCTGTACTACCATCATATTCTTTTGTGTAAATATAAGATGGATCAATTATTGAATATGATATAGGAAGAGGAGTTATAGAACATCCTGTAAATGATATTGATGAATTTTGAATTGCAAAATTATTTGATAGGGCAGAATTATCTAGTGCACATGTAACAGTTGCATCAAGATTATTTCCAACACTTGTATTTGAAAACATTACTTCAGAAATACTAATTGCCGGAACATCTTTATGTTCATAGTCAAAATCGTTAGCATATGTAACTAAACAATATGTGTTGATAAAATCTTGGTCAAAGTTATATAGGTTTGAATTGTTATATACTTTAGATAAAGTAATTTCTGTATTTTGAGAAATAACTATTGTTTCTTTAGAAATATTGATTGTAGTATTATTTAAATAATCCTCATGATTATTGGCTGTGATTTTGACATATATATCTTTATTTCCATTTGTGAAATTTGTATAACTAGGGTTAGTTGATGAAAAATTAATTCCATTTGTAGAATAAAGAATATCATATTCTTGATTTCCACTTACAGAGATGTTTGAAACAGATATACTATGTTGATTTCCATCATATATTCCATTGAATCCTGTAATTGTAGCCGAAATCGTTGCAGGATTAATTGTTAATAAACCGCCTGTATAAGAAATATTATAATTTTGATATTCATCACATTCTATATAACTTTGATATTCTCCAACATTAATATGTTCATTATTATATAAAGTAACTGCTTCACTATCAGATGGTAAAATTGAACCACTCGTTAAGGTTGCGTTTACACTTTTTGCTGAGCCATCGTATGTTGTTGTAAGATTTGTAATAGAGTATATAAGATTAATTTGATTAATTGTAACAGAAACTATGGAACTATTTGAAAAGCTTGAATTACTTCCGTTTGTGATTGTAACTTTACAATAATAATCACTTGAATCAGAATGATTTTTTAACGAAAGATTACTTGTTGTGATTCCAGTTGATTCATTATTTGCTGAATAAAACCATTCATAAGTTATTATTGTTTCAGGATTGGATAATAAACCATGTGTAACATTTAATGTGTTTACAACTACTTGATTATTACCATTGTAGGTGACAGTATTTGTGGTTGGTGTATCAATTACAGGAGTTAAGAACACATATTCACTTTGTAAGTTTAGTGATTCTGTTATTTCAAAATCAACTTGTCCGTTGTTATTTAAATAATCATTTTCATTATCATAATACTTTATAAAATTAAATCCAGTTCTAATTTCTGGAATAGCAGTATATTCGTTATTAGTATCATCAACATTAATAATGAATTGTAGTGTTGAATCAATACGGATTGTCAAACAGTCAATAGGAAAGCCAAGGTACTCATATTCATTATTTATACTAATTAATGATGGGACATAAGCATTATCATTTGCATAATCTATGTTTGTTAGCTTCCAATATGTATTATCGAACTCATTAAAAAAGTTATCATCTAGATAACAATATGATAGTGATAAAGCATTAACATCATCTATAGTTTCATCATCTGTAACATATTCTGGGTAATAGATAGAACTAAAAGTATTGTTTGTTCCATTTAGGAAAAACATTGGTTTTCCATTATCATATGACCCAGAGATAAACGAAATAATATATTCATAATTTGACCTGTTTGTTTCTCCAACAAAACCAGCATATTTTGTAGTTATATATTCATTTGAATTTATAAATGAAGGGTTAGAATAAATATTAGCAAAGTTTGTATACGTAGAAGATGCAACAACTCCTCCACAGTATTCTTCTGTAATATCAACGGAGTTAGAATCATTAATTGAAATTAAACTAAAATTACATAATTGTTCTTTATATAAATCTATTAAAAAAGAATATGTGGAATTATTTATCTTATTTGTTTCTCCAACTAATAATCCTAAATTTGAGCTTGAGTCTGTTGAATTAATATTACAATTAAATAGTTGAACATTTGAAACAGTAGAGGAGTATATTCCAATAGCTAAACAACCTAAATATGTATCGTATTGTGTTCCTTCTATATCAAAATTATCAATAATAAGATTACATATTGTTGCATTAACGCAATACCCGAATAAACAACTATTATAATTTTTTATTACATGATTATTTCCATCAAATTTACCAGAAAACACATTTGGAATATTATCATAATAAAAATAGGATTTTGTTGAATCATATGTACTTGTTGCGGGGACGAAACTATTTGAGTCAAAATAATAAAAACTATTATATCTTGCAGCCCAAAAAGTATTCAAACTACCAGCATCAATTCTATTTTCAACATCAAAGTAAATATATTTGTAATCAGATAGCCCTGTATTAATAAAGTTTCCTATGCATATAGTATTATTGTTAGTTAAATCTATATCATCATCTAATGCATACGAGCAATATGAAAAATGAATACCATTTGTGTTATATAATTCAGTATTGTTTACAGCTTCGCTGACCCAAGATAGTTTTGCTTCCGTATCGATGATATATGGGTCTAAATCTGTTCCAGTTCCAGCAATATTTATTGTGGAAGGGTCATAAAAGGAAATTGAAGCTTTTGCAAAATCGTATGAGGTATTAAAAGAAAAAATAATTTCAAAAGAAAAAGTTATTATCAAGATTGTAAAAAAAACATATAAATAAAAAAATGAGTGTCTTTTTACCAAATTTTGTTTCATAAATAAAATTTTCCTTTTTTAAAAAGTTAATTTCTTAAAAGAAATTATTATTAAAATTATATATTACAGTGTAGAATTATTCAAATTTAACATAAATGGGTTGTATTTTCACAAACAAAATATGTAAGAATAT
>JAIKVY010000185.1 GCA_024685275.1 Clostridia bacterium | reverse complement strand
TTCTTAGGCAATTTAACATAGTTATTTTTGTATTGAATAGGAGCATCTTTTAAATCTATTCTTTTTACATATGTGATTTCTTTTTTAAGTGCATCACAAGCCATATTACGAGAATTTTTAGAAGATACAAATAAGAATATTTTACAGTTATCAATAGCTTCTTCTAATGCTTTATCATAGTCTTCTACTGCTCCAACACCATGTCTCAAGTTCCTTAGTGCTACGAAACATGTAATACCCTGTGATTCTAAATATTGTGTAATTTCTTCAACTACCTTCATATCTTTACTTGAATATGCAATAAAGACATCTCTTGGTATTATTCTTTCATATATACCTTTATCTATTTTCTCTGCTTCTTTTTCGTATGCATTTGTAAATTTGCTGTATAACTCAATACAATTTTCTTTGTATGCGTTTTCAATAAGGTTACTTACTGCTAATAGATTTTCACTATTTAGATTTTTAATCATGAATTCTATAACTAAATCTAAATTAGGATATTCAAGTTCATAGTCTATTGATTGAATGAAATCGATTACATCTTGCTTATTTTTTGAACATGCAGATTCATAGAATCTTGCTAAGAAATCTTCTGGTAAATATGATCGTATAGCTTTGGATATTTCTAATATTTCATTTCTGGATAAATATTTAGCGTGAGTTTTTTCATATAACTGTTGTCTTAATGCTGATACTTTTTCAAGTTTTAATTCATCTAAGAATTGAGCAATAATCTTTTCATTTTGAGATATAAAGTCTTCTAAAAATCCTGCATTACAATATTGACAAATGTATGCTTCACCTTTTTGTATCAAATCTCCACCACAACGAGTACATCTTATGTATTTAATAGACATTTTTATCCTTTATGTTTATATATGAAATATCTCGTTTAATATTTTAATACAATGATATAAATATATCAATTTTTAACTTTTCATACGTATATCATATATTTTGCTTTTAGTATACATCTTGTTTATTTAATGGGTGTTTTATATAATTTATATAAACCATTAAGGGAGAGAACAATGTATGAAAGACAATAAATTTAATAGATTTCTATTTGCTAATCCAACAAAAATAATCCTTGCTATTATTGCATTTTGGGTTCCATTTAATTATTTTCTATATCAAGATTTCCATTACTTTATTGATGATAGTTCATTTTGGTGTGCTAGGTATTTAATTGCATTTTTAATGGTTGTTACATCTTTCTTCGTTATAGTTACTGAATGGTTACATTTTAGTGGAAAAGTTGAATTCAAAAAACCATATATTATTACATATTATGTTTGTCTATGCTTTACCATTATTTTTACATTGGTAAATTTGATATTTTGTATCTTTTTAAATTCACCACAGCAAATGTTTAGAAAGAATTTTATAAACATGGCTCCATATTTTGGAGCAACTTTAGCTGTATTTACTATGGCTTTTGTGGCTACTATTGTTAATAGAAAAAAGCTGCTTGCAGTAATTGTATCGTTATTGCTTGTAAGCATATTTGTATTTACTGGTATTTTCAGCCTTCACTTATTTGTTTTCAAATTTGAATCTGATCCTGTTGTTTTCGATGTAGGTGATGAATATATTATTGCATGGGCAACAACTGATGAATCTATTGGGAAAATTGAATATACATATAATAATGAAAAATATGTAGTTTTTGATGAATGTTCAGGAAGAATAAATAGTACTGAAACCATTCATTCGGTAAAAGTCCCAAAAGAACATTTGGCAAACAATTCATACACTGTTTATTCTACTAGAATGTATAGTAATGTTGCTTATTTCCCTCAACAAGGAAATACTATTTCAACATCAAGAACGTTTAAAGGTGTTCCAAATGAAGAAATAGATGTAGCAATTATTACTGACACTCATAACTGTAACCCTAAGTGTTTTAACGCTCCAGAAAAAGAATCATGCGATGTATTAATTATGCTTGGAGATTTCAGTGATTTTATTGCTGATGATCAAGCAATTGCAGATTATCTATTAAGTCCTTGTAGTAGAATTTCTAAAGGAGAAATTCCTGTTATTTATGCTAAAGGAAATCATGATACTCGTGGTGAATCTGCTACAAGATTACAATACTTACTAAAATTTGATAGTTTTTATTATCAAACTACATTTGGTAATTATACATTTACAGTATTAGATTCTGGTGAATGTAATTATGATAACTATAGAGAACTTGGTGGTGTTGTGCACTTTGAAGAATATAGAACAAACCAAATAAATTGGTTATCTAATTTAGTTAAGGATGACACTAAAACTAATATTCTTGTAGTTCACAATCCATTATTTACCGTTTCAGATGAAGAAGTAGCTCTATATAATACAACAATTGGTGATTTTGGTTTTGATTTACAATTATCAGGCCACACTCATGAATGGTCATATAGTGAAAATGGATATATGGACAAAATTACTACAATACCAGTATTTGTTTCTGCTGGAGTAGTCGGTGATTTCTTTAAAAATGATCTTAACTACTCTATTTTAAATATGAAAGCAGATAAGATTACCATTAACTGTAAATCATTCAAAAAAGGATTAGTGAATACATATTCTCTCAATATTTAATGTGTCATACATAGTACACAACTGACACGTACATTGATATAAAAATATATTTTAACAATATATACATTGATAAAAATAAAAAAATATATTAATATGTAGTTATTACAACTATTTAGGAGGTCAATATGAAATACGAATGTAATGCATGTGGTTATGTTTATGATGAAGAAGCTGGTATCCCAGAAGAAGGAATTGCTCCAGGAACAAAATTTGAAGATTTGCCAGATGATTGGACTTGCCCTGTTTGTGGAATGGGAAAAGAAGAATTTTCAAAAGTTGATTAATTTAATAAAGGACAAATTTTATGGAATTAAAGTTTTATATTTGTAAACATTGTGGAAATATCGTTAGATATATCGTTGACAAAGGTGTAAAAGTTAAATGTTGTGGCGAAACTATGGAAGAATTAATTCCTAATACAGTAGATGCTGCAAAAGAAAAACATGTACCTGTTTATACAGTTAAAGATAATATCGTAACAGTAAACGTTGGTGACGTTGATCATCCAATGATTCCTGAACATTTTATTCAATTTGTTATTTTACAAACAAAAAATGGTGTTCAAAGAAAAGACATAAAACCAGGTGAAAAACCTAATGTTCAATTTGCTATTACAGCTGATGATGAAGTTGTTGCTGTTTTTGCATATTGTAATTTACATGGTTTGTGGAAAGCATAATTACTTATAGATAAATATAAAGGAGGGAATAATTATGTCACGTGATGATAAAGCTTATCTTGAAAAAATCCCGTATAAATACAGACCAATCGGAGCATGGAAAATATTTTTCCTAACACTTCTATACTCTATTCCAGTGGTTGGATGGATATTCTTAATTGCTCATTCTATTGG
>JAIKVY010000150.1 GCA_024685275.1 Clostridia bacterium | reverse complement strand
AAAGATAGGTTAAATTTTGATGATAATCAATTCAAGTTACTACGAATTCATTTAAATAAATTTGTTACAGGAAGATACAAAGATATTTGGTGTGGATATTCAAATATTGAAGTAGGAGAAAATATTACTTGTTTTTCTTTTCAATCGTTGTTTTCTCAAAAGAATAGTGTTGTAGCAAATGCTCAAATGTTATTAATCTTCAGATACATTGAACAAGAAGTTATTAATCTACGTAACATTAATAAAGGAAAAGAAGAAAAACAAAATAGTTTAGTTATTTGCGATGAAGCACACATGTATATTGATTCAAAGTTTCCAGTAGCTTTGGATTTCTTCTATCAAATGAATAAGAGAATACGTAAATATTTTGGTTCAATATTTTTAGGTAGTCAAAACATATCAGACTTTATTCAAACAGAAGAATTAAGAAATAAAACTAGTTCGATAATAAAAAACAGTCAATATGTATTTATATTTAAAATGTCTGATTTAGACATTCAAGATATGAATAAGATATTTGGTTCAAATAATGGTTTTACTGATGTAGAAAAAGAGAATATGAGAAGACTTAAATTAGGGGAATGTCTTATTTCAAGTGCGCACAACAAAACAAGTGTTGTTCAAATAAAAGCAGATAACTGCATATCAAAAGTATTTTTAGAAAAATAAAAGGAGGTAATTAAAATGAAAACAAAAGCTATTAAATATTTATCTATTTCAACATTTCTTATCTTTATTTGTCTTATATCAGTATTATCAATATTTAATACAAACAGTTATACGATAAGTACTAAAGCTGATTCACTTAGTCAATATATGTCTTTTTCATATTCATATGAATATGTGGTGAATAATAATGCTTCAGTAGTTCAAGAAGATACAAATGTATCAAGAACAGGATTTTTATTTATTTCAGAATATGATCAAGCAAACACTATGGTTAAAATAACTAGTAATACAAATAAGTTAATTGGAATAGGATCAATATATAATGGTTGTTATATCCAAACAAACAACTTTAATATTGATATTGAAACAGGATTCAATCAAGCAAAAACAGTTGTTAAAAATGAAGCAACAAATGAAGAAATAATATCTATAAATGGTAAAAACATAGCTATTCAAGGAATAGGTGATTCACAATATTCGTTTAACATAACTTTAACTGGTCAAGGATTTAATATTAATGCTAGAACATATGCATATTACAGGTTAAAAATAAACTTTACTCTTAATATTGATACAACAAATCCAGTCGTTATGATAAACAACATCCAAGTAACTGATACTTTAGTATATTCAAACACAAATGCACTTGTTCAAGGATTTGATGCTGGATCTATATATTGCATAACTTACTATCATGCTAGCATAAATACGTCAATAAATGAATCATCAGTAACTCTTAAAGATGAAGGCAACTATGATATCTACATTACTGATTCTGCTGGAAATATTAGCGATACTATTCGTTTAGTTATTGATAAATCAAAACCAAATATATCAATACTAAATACAAATAAAGAGAATGTAAAAAATAGTTATTCAAATACAAGCATAGTTGTAAATGCAACAGATTCAATTAGTGGGATTAAAAACTTTATTGTATCTAATTCGATAACTAATCAAACGACAACATATTCAAATCAAAATACAATAGAGTTGCAAGATGAAGGGATTAATTATTTTACAATCGTAGATTGCGCAGGAAACATCTTAACGGATGTTTTTTGTCGTATAGATTTAACAAGTCCAGAAATTAAGATATATAACCCAAATAATGAAGAAATAACTAGCAACAATGCAGTTATATATGATAATAAATTAGCATTTAATTATTCTTCCTTTAAAGTAATTTCAGAAGATACTAATAGTGGTATTGAATTAACAACAGTTATAAATGAAACAACAAATGAAACTGATATATATTCAAATAATGAAATCAATATTCAAACAAATGGAGTATATAGTATTTCTTGTAAGGATAAAGCAGGGAATCAGTCTAATGTAATTAATTGTATATTTGATAACGTTGCTCCAAGTATTACTTCAACTGATGAATTTAATAAAGCGACATCTAATTTTTTTACAGTATCAATATCAGATTTTATAAATTGTTCGTTATTTGTTAAATCTCCAAATGATTCAAACTTTATTGAATACCCAAGCAACGAATATTCAATTAATATAGATAGCGTTGATGGAACATATTATTTTTTTGGAGTAGATGCATTAAATAATAGAACTGAAACAAAATCGATTATTTACAATCGCAATGTTCCATATGGTAATCTAACTAAATTAGATGATAATTCATATATATTTTCATATGATTCAGGTACAGCAACATTAGATGGAGTCAATTATGTTTCTAATACAATTGTATCAACAGAAGGAGAGCATAAAATACGATTGGTAGGATCTAATGGTATAACAAATCAATATAGTTTTTCAGTAGATCATTATTATGAAATCTCAAACATAACTCCATATTCTTGTCTTCATGATGAGATAACGACATATACATGTAAACATTGCAATTATTCATATACGGAAACCACAAGGCTAGCAACGGGCTCCCATAACTATGAAGAAACAAATATCGAAGCAACATGTTCATCTGATGGATATACGCTTCATACTTGTTCAGAATGCAGGGACGAATATAAAACAAATATTACTCCAAAACTAGGACATGAATACTCAAGTCATTTAACAAGAAGTTCAAAATGTAACGTATGTGGATTAAGAGAATATGAATGTAGTAGATG
>JAIKVY010000149.1 GCA_024685275.1 Clostridia bacterium | reverse complement strand
TTATTCTTTCTTTTTAGAAGCGACTTAGTCGTTATAAATAATATAGCAACCAGACCTATTTGAACTATCAGTTGCCTTATCTAGGTTTTCAAGATTTAAATACACAGTCTTAATCAACTTGTTTGGATTCTTGTTTTTTATATATAGGTAGTTTTCATAGTCTGACCTATTAAAAATAAAAACACTTTTAACTGGTCTCCCTTTTATTTTTGGTGTTAAATCTGGTGTTTTTCCTAATGAAATATCAAGTACACATTTTACAAAATCAATGCCAGTAGAATAATAAACCAAATCGCTTCCAATACAATCTCCGCCCATTCTTGAACCAATTTCAATAATTTTTATGTCATTGTTTTTGTTAATTTTAATTTCAGAGTGGGAAGCCCCAAATTTGATTTCTAAGCTATCCAATGCATGTTCAACGATTGATTTAATTTTAGCTATCACTTCTTCAGCTAAAATCGCAGGTTCCTCATGTGCATTTTCTATAAAATGTGGTGCTCCTGTTGTGTATTTTTTAGTAATTGCAAGAAAGTGATGCTTACCATTGTAAGAAACATATTCTACACTATATTCATTGCCGTCTACGTATTCTTCTATTAGCGCTTGTTTATCAAAACTTTCATTTAATGCTGCTCGAACAGCATTTTCTAAGTTGCTTTTATTATCAAGTTTGTATATTCCTCTACTACCACTTCTATCTGTTGGTTTAACGATAATTGGATAAGATAAATTAAGATCTTCTAAGTTGGTTCTTTTGTCTACAAGCATACTAAAAGGACTTGGATCATTGTTTTGCTTAAATGTAAGCCTCATTATGTGTTTATTTGTACTTTTTACTATAGAGGTTTCTGAGTTTGTCGTTAACCCCATTTTATTGGCCACATAATTTACAGTGATATTTGCTAAATCAGAGGCGATACTGCAAATGCCATCAATTTTAATTTGTCTGCATTTTTTTAAAATATTTTCTTTTTCAATTATACTTATTGGGTAAAAATAGTCAGCCTCTTTCTCGCCTACATCATTAGCAGCCCATGCAAAGACATGTGTTTCATAGCCAAGTTCCTTTGCTTTCTTAATAAGTGGCAACTGCAAATAACTTGCACCAATTATGGCAACTTTTGTTTTCATTCTTTGTTTAGCCAAAGATTATCAAATCTTTGAGCCTCCTCTTCTTTCTTATAATCTTTTAAGTATTCAATATAATTGAACTTTGGTTTATAGCCAAGTTCTTCTATTGCGTTCGAAATATCCATTACGAAACTTGTAAATGTTGGTTTTTCCGGTTTTGCGATGATGTTAATTGTTTTGTTTTTTCCGAAAACTTTAATCATTCCCATAATTTGATCATTAAGCGTAGTTTTTATTCCAGTTCCGGCGTTATATATTTTGTTAAATACATCACACTTAACCGCTAGAGCCATCATTTGACATAAATCTTTAATGTAAATGATGTCTTTATAAGCATACGGATTTCCCCACATTTCAATGTTATTTCCTTTTTTTATCATATCTATCATGAAACGGTATCCTATTGGTTTTTCTTTTCCATCTACAAAATAGGTTTTGACTGGAGAATACATATAAATATTTGGCAACCTAAATATGTAATATTTTAAACCACACTCTTCATAGTAATTTTTGATAGTGTCTACAATCATACATTTAGTAATCGAGTAAAAAGCGTGATCTCCGCTATAAATTAATTTTGGCATCATATAAGGTTTAAGAGTTTCTTCTTTCCCCCAGTAACCGGCTAGATCGGACCATGTTTGAGTATATAAGATTCTATCAGCTTTTACCTTTTTACAATATTCTAGGATTCTAATGGATCCTTTGATGTTTACATCAACATATTTTAATTTGTTATCTGTTGATGAGTATGCTGGTAGAATACCTGCTAAATGGACCACAGCAAAAACATCTTCTTTTGGTAATAAATCAAAGTCAGTATCGTTATTAATATCAACTCTTATATATTTTATTCCTCTGTTTTTAAAGAAATCTGTTTGCTTTCTTCCAACAGCAACTACTTCATATTCTCCTTTATCAAAAAAATTTAAAAAGTAATCGACTAGGTATGCACCAATATTACCTGTTGCTCCAAATATAATTATTTTTTTCATTATCGTTTTATTCCAAAGAACTCAAAAATACCATTAACAACTTCATCGCATTGCTTTGTTGTCAAACCATAATAAAGTGGTAATCTCGCTAATCTTTCGCTCTCCTTAGTTGTATATTTATCTTCACCTTCAAATCTACCAAATTTTAATCCAGCAGGAGCGGAATGCAACGGAATGTAATGAAAAACGCAGTAAATTTGTTTTGATTTTAGAAAAGAAATAAAGGAAGTCCTTTCTTCAAGGTTTTTGCATTTTACATAAAACATATGGGCATTATGGACACATCCATCTGGTACTGTTGGGAGTTGTAATAATCCTTTTTCTTGAAGTGGTAGTAATTCTTTATAATAGTAATTCCAACACTCTAGACGTGCATTGTTGATGTCATCAGCATGTAATAACTGGCCATACAAATAAGCGGCGTTTAATTCACTAGGCAAGTAACTATCCCCAAAGTCAACCCAAGTGTATTTATCGACCTGCCCTCTGAAGAATTTGGACCTATTAGTCCCTTTTTCTCTTAGGATCTCAGCTCTTTCGTTATAAGCAGGGTTATTAATAAGTAGTGCCCCACCTTCACCCATTGAATAGTTTTTTGTTTCATGGAACGAATAACAACCAAAATCACCGAAAGTGCCAAGAGCTTTTCCTTTATATGTGCTCATCACACCTTGGGCAGCATCTTCAACAACCTTAAGGTTGTATTCTTTTGCTATGGCCATTATTGAATCCATATCACAAGATATTCCTGCATAGTGCATAACCATTATTACTTTAGTTTTATCTGTAATTGCGGCTTTAATTTTTTCAGGGTCTATATTCATTGTTTTTGGGTCTATATCAACAAATACTAATTTAGCTCGAACCAAAACAGGGGCTGTTGCAGTGCTTGAAAATGTATAACTTGGTAATATAACTTCATCACCAGGTTGTAAATCGCATAAAAGCATAGCCATATCTAAAGCAGTAGTGCAACTAGTTGTAAGTAGCACCTTTTGAACATTGAATCTTTTTTCAAGCCATTCGTTACATTTTTTTGTGAAGGTACCATCACCACATATTTTGTGTAGTTTAATAGCCTCTTCTACAAAAGTAGAACTTTCTTTAACGTATGGTGGAACATTAAAATCAATCATTGTTATTTACCTCTAATTTTCTTGATTATTTTTATTATATAATACTTTACCAAACTTGGTTTGGATGATATAAGTATTACATTTTTTTTGTTGGTTGTCATTAGCATAGCTTCTTTATAATTAAACCTAATATAATATTCGTTTATAAATTGAGATGTATCTATCTTAACGAATTCGTGTTCGTAATCTGTTTTTTGCTCTTCAATAAGTGTCTTAATGTTATTAACAAATCTTAATTCAGTTATTACAGATCCTTCAAGTAGTACTTCTCTGCTTTTTCTATAGTTATCATCATCGAGCAATTTATCTACATCTTCAATTAAATCCTCATATGAAGTGTATTCAATTTTTCTTTTACTTTGATCTATGAGAAGGCCATCAGAATCATTATCATGCTTAAGTGTAATTGGTATTACTTTTGCGTTTGCAGCATATTTCATCATCATACCACCAAACATTGGATATGTATTTAGATATAATGTCGCGTGGGAAATCATATAATAAAAGTCGCTTCTTTCCATAATGTGGAAGGCTCTGGAAGGATATTCTTTTATTATTTTTTTAAGCTCACTGTCATCTCCCTGACCAGCATAGAGAAAATATATGTCCTGATGGTTATCAAGGATATGTTTAACTATTTTATAATACGTATTTTGAGGGTCTCCCAATGTTTTATATAATGATCCTCCGCTAAATATATATCTGTTATTTTCTAAGTCAAAAGGGAATGGCACATCGAGTTTTTTGTCATTAAAAATTAAGTTAACACCAAGTTTTATGCATTTTTCTTTAGGAATCATTCTTCTAAAGTGTTGATTTGATGCTGACATTTCTCTACTTCCGCAGAAGTAATCATTGCAGTTAACCCCTAGCCAATATGCATGGTCTGTTAAGTCTATTAAATATCTTTTTGTTAAGCCATCAAACATCGCAAAAGATGTACAAGCTGAAGGATCAAAAGGTGTTGTATAGAAGAACATTGAAGAAGGTTTGTGTTTTAAAATAATGTTTGTAATATTTTCAAAACATTTTAGATACTTATCCTTATCCTTGGTAGTAAAGCTCTCAATTGTAATCATTTTAGAATATTCAGTTTCAATTTCTTTTAGATATTTTTTGTTGCTGCTGTCTATCACATAAATCACTTTATAATTGTTTTTTATTAAAGCGTTTAAATACATTTTTACGACACCTCTATCGGGTATTGAGAATCCATCATATAATAATATGCTGCCATTGCTAACATAATTTTGAAGTTGCTGATTATATTTATCTTTAAGTTTGTTTGCCATTCGCACAACTGCCTCTTCCAATTCATAATCAACATACGTTTGGTTAAAATCGTAGAGTAACAATGCACAAGAATTAATGGCAGCCATTGCTTTTTCGTAATTATTGTTTTTAATACTTTTATTCATTATTTTTTTATAGGAATTGATTGTTTTAATCACTTTTTTATTTTTATCTTCTTTGGTATTTGGGTATATAAACATTAGATGTTTTTTCACATAACTTATTCCCTCTAGCATTAATTCATTTTTACAGAAAAAGAGCACCAAAAAATATAATATAATCCCAGTAGGAATGGCTAAACATATTACAATAATGTAATTATCTTTTAGAAGGTATTTAAATGTAATTGTGCTTCCGACCAAAAAAGAAGATGCTACAATGATTGAAATAATTGATTTTATATTCAACTTAACTTTGACCTTTTTGTCACACATCAATATTAATAAAACCATCATTAAAAAAGAACAAGCTGCAGTTGAGCTGGCTGCAGCAACGGCACCATATTTAGGAATAAATATTGCATTTGCGGCTACGTTAACTGCAGTAGCGATACAACATATTATCATATATTTATTTTCTCTACCTGATGAAAGGAATACGATATTGCCAAGAAAGCTTCCTCCTACAAGAGAGAATAAAAATGAGAAAGCTAATATTCTAAGAGGCATAACAGAGCCAGCAAATTCGCTTCCACCAACTAGCATTATTATTTCTTCGCTTAATATTTGAATGCCGATAAAACAAGGGATGCCTAATAGTAAAAACAACGTCAATATTTTGGATAAAGTTTTATTAATCTTTTCATAATTATTCTCGTTGAATAATATTGATAATTTTGGCAAAACAACAAAAACAATGGAGGATATAAATTGACTAACAAGAACTTCGATTTTTAATGCCGTACTATAATATCCAACTTCAGCATTTGAATGCATAAGTCCCAACATAGTAATATCTGCATTTGAAAAAATTGTTTGTGACAAGAGCATAACAAACATAAAGAGAATTGGTTTACCATGTTTTTTTAGGTTTAACTTTGAAGGAGGTAATACCCTTATTGAACAGTATTTCCTACGATAAAAGAAGTTAAAAACATTTGTAAGTATATTAGAAGAAGTTGTAATTATCACATAAATATAGAAATGCTCAGGTCTTTTTATAAAAATAAAAACCGCTATTGCAGTAAGAGTCTGGAAGAACAAAGTTCTTAATGAGATATATTTAAAATCTTCTTCTGCAGAGTTAAGCCAATCTGCCCCAATTGTTGTAAAAAGTATAATTGAACAGTTTATCAAAATGATATTTCTATATTCGTCTAATTGTCTAAAGATAATGAGCGATAGAGCCAGAAATACATAGGCAATAATGGTCATATAAAAATTAACAGAGAACAATTCGCTTGCTACTAGTGACAATTTATTTTTATCTTCCCTAACTTTTGCACATTCTCTAATTGCATAAGTTGAGATACCAAGAGCGGCAATTAATGAAAAATAATTAACATATGAAATAGAAAAGTTAATAATTCCTATATTCGTTGGTGCCAGTATTCGTGAAGCATATGCGAATGTAATTAAAGGGAACAAAATAGAAGACAGTGTTTTCAATATATTGAATATGATATTTGTTTTTACGTTTTTTGTTTTCATCGTCATAATTATATAATATAATTTCAATTAAACAAGCAGTAATAAATACCACTTTTATTTGGCAGTGGTTGTTTACAAATTAACTTAGTATTATTATTATGACATTTCGGAGGTAAATATAACATGGATAATGAAGAAAAAGGCGTTACTCTAGGAAGAATATTCAAAGTAGCATTTGCCAATTGGAAATTATTTACACCTGTTGCGATTGTTGTAGCTGTTGGTTGTGCTTTAGGCATTCAGTTTGGTTTAAATCCTTACAGGGGTTCTTATTCCTCAACGTTTGCTTATTCTTCAGCGGATTTAGCAGAAGAAAAATATGCTGATGGAAGTAACTTCTATTATCGTAATTTAATTTCTGCTTCTAACCTCTCTGCAATTAAAGCATCAAATGAAAAATATGCTTCAATTGATGTTGATAAGATTTTAGATAATAACGGTATCAGCGTTTCCTCTAATACTGAAAAAAAGACTTATACAATAACTCTTGGTTATAAATATGTTAAGGATTATTCAATTGCTAAAAGTTTTATTGATGATATTGAACATTCTGCATTAGTTCATGATGCTGCATTAGTAGAAAAAAGTGATTATGGTAATTCTTTAAAACTTTTTGATGAGGCAGATACATTCGAACAACAAGTTAAATATTTAGCTAAACAAGCTGATTTTTTAACTGCAGCTTATGATGTTATTATAGATAATGCTAAATTACCTACCTCAGCTATTGGTCAAGCAACTTCAAATAAAGGAAAAGTGTCATTGATTTTAGGTGAGAATTTTGTAGAAAATACCAACTATACTATTTCTACTAAAGGTTATGTTAAGAGTTACGATGTTCAAGAAGCTAAGAATTATGAAACAACTAAAGCACAACTTGAAAATGAAAAAACTCTTAATTCAAATAAAATATCAGCTCTTAATGATGAAATAGCTGAATTAAAAACAGCTGGAGCCTCCATCACTGTACTTAGTGAAAAGGTTGTTGATTTAACATTAAGAAATGCTGATATTGATTTTCAAATATCAGCAATTGATAACAAATTAGCAAATAAGGGCAAAGACCCATCTACCATTGATGGTTATACAGCATTTGTAGAAAATCTTGCTAACTATAGAAGTAAATTAGCAGCCGCTACTGATGATTATAAGACTGTAATTAAAGCAGCATATATCGATGGTGCAAGTGTGACTACTGATAACTCTTCAATAATTGTTTTAAACGGTACCATTAATATTGTTGTTAACGTAGTGCTATCTATAATTGTTGGTGTTGTTGTTGGAGCAGTCGTTAACTTAATTGTCGATAGAAAGAAATTATACGAATAAGATATGAGGGCTGAGCAATCAGTCCTTTTTAATAATCATGAAATTAGAAAATAACTATCATACTCATACTGCTAGATGCGGCCACGCGATTGGAGAAGA
>JAIKVY010000140.1 GCA_024685275.1 Clostridia bacterium | reverse complement strand
GAAGGTTACAAAATCCGAAATTTTAGAATTATGCCCAATACTTTCAGCTAGTTCTGTTGAAAAAGTAATAGCAAAGATGGTAGAAGAAGGCAAACTTGAAAAGAGTGGATCCGGTAAAAATACATTCTATATTATAAAACTATAATTATTCTTATAGTGATACAGTTTAACTGAATAATTTTGAAGTTCGAAAAAATATTTATTCAAAAGAAGAAAACATTAGTTAAATAAGATAAGTGTATTTAATGATTTGATATCGCGTATAATATTTGTATTAAAACACATGTTAAGGGAACTATTTTGTAATTAATACAAAAAAAGTTTCTTTAACTCGCAATTATAATTATTTAATGTAATTTAGTAAATAAACATTTTGCAATCATTGTTTGCACAATCTTTATCACATTTTATCATAATATCTTGAATTTGTATCGACTAAAGATTCTCGTAAAATCTGACTATTCTCTCAATTTGGCATATGATTTACGAGAAAGTGCTTATTATTGAAATTCTATAATTAACTAATAAAATTGACTTACTATCACTATAGTGATACAATGATAACAAATAAGAATAGGAGAATGTATTATATGGATAAAATAATTACAGTATATCACGGATCAAAGCAGGTTGTAGATATTCCAACATTTGGTAAAGGAAAAGAAACAAATGATTTTGGTCTAGGATTTTATTGTACTATGGAAAATGAACTCGCAAAAGAATGGGCTGTTTCGTCATTGCAAGATGGTTTTTCCAATAAATACTCTTTAGACACAGAGTGTTTGAAAATCCTAAATTTGAATAGTCCAGATTATACAATACTCAATTGGATTGCAGTTCTTATAAAATATCGAGTTTTCTCGATAAAGACTCCCGTGGCAAGACGTGCAAAACAGTATTTAGTAGATAATTTTGGGGTTAATGTTAATGCATACGATTTGATTATTGGGTATAGAGCAGATGACTCTTATTTTGATTATGCGGAAGCATTCATCAATAATGGAATTACAGTGGAACAATTAGCACAAGCAATGAAACTAGGTAAATTAGGAGAACAAATCGTACTTAAATCAAAGTATGCGTTTCCGAAAATCAAATTCGAAGGATTTGAAAATGCTGAAAAAGAGAAATATTACGTTTTGCGTAAAGCTAGGGACGATGAAGCAAACCAAAAATATCTTTCCATTTTGGCAGAAGAAAAGGATGGATTATACATCCAAGATATTATTAGAGGAGGCATAAAAAATGATGATCCACGCATACCAAGAAATATATGTTAGTAATGCACAATCTACTTTAGGCGATACCTTCGACTATGCTATTAATATATGTAAAATACCAGGAGAGGATTTTATAAAACTCTTTATGACAAGTTCTCTAGCTAAACGAATTGAAAAAGGGGAGCCTGCAGTTATTGTCGGTAAAAGTGGAATTGAAATTGCTATGGATGTATTGTTAGAAACAACTGGAAAACAATATGAAATTATCCAAGAAGATCGTATGGATAGATCAATCGAATATTGGATAGGTTGGGCAATAGCGTATTATCAATGGTATTCAGCAAGGAGTTATGCTGACATGTTCAAAGTTTTAACTTTTGAAAACCTAAAAAAAATGTATTATACATTACATGAAGCTGATATTACGAAATTCGTTGAGATTGTTGATGAAAAAATTAAAGAATATTTTAAAGACACAAATTTGAAACGAATTCGTGTGTTATATGGATGTTCCCAAGCAGAATTATCAAGACAGTCTGGCGTAGGACTACGCTCCATTCAGATGTATGAACAACGCAATAAAGATATAAATAAAGCAAGTGTTGAAACAATATATAACCTTGCAAAAACTCTAGGTTGCACAATCGAAGACTTAATAGAAAAGTGAAATTTGTTATTCAAGTAAAAGAACTATCTAAATATTATTAGTTAGAATAATTAGTATTGATTCTAAAAAAATTCATTGACAATAAATAAAGAAAGATTTAATATATGAATAGATATTCATATGAATAACTATTCAAATGAAATAGGAGAATAAATGGATAAAAATCATAATCATGAAAAAATACTTGAAATAGTTAGAAGTGGTATGCTTGAAGATACAACATTAAATGATTTATCGAATCTATTCAAAATCTTTGGAGATTTTACAAGAATTAAAATTTTATATTCACTATTTGAATCAGAAATGTGTGTATGTGCAATTGCTGAAATTGTTAATATGAGTCAATCAGCTGTATCACACCAGTTAAAGGTTCTTAAAGATGCAAATTTAATTAAAAATAGAAGAGAAGGGAAAACAATTTTTTATTCATTAGCAGATGAACATGTTAGAACAATTATAGGACAAGGGCTAGACCATATTCTAGAAGATAAATAAGGGGGCAGTATGAAAAAAGTATATGAATTAGAAGATTTAGATTGTGCAAATTGTGCTAGAAAAATGCAAGAAGCAATAGAAAAATTGGATGAAATAAATAGTGCTTCAGTTAATTTCTTAACACAAAAAATGACATTAGATATAGCAGATAATGCAGATGTAGATGCATTAATGAAAAAGATAAAGAAAATATGTA
>JAIKVY010000129.1 GCA_024685275.1 Clostridia bacterium | reverse complement strand
ATTCTTAGGAACGCTTCCTTCGAAATATGCAGGTTGTTTTAAACCTAACGCGTAGAAAACAACAGAAGCTAAATCATGTGTTACATAATATTCACTTGTTCCTTTAATTATGTTTCCTTTAGATCCTGCAACTGCTAAAGTACATTCCTTTTCTGTCGCAGATTCTTTCCCATGTCCTCCTTTATATGTATGACCATGATCAGTAACACATATAAATAAAGTTTCATCAATAACACCAGCTTCTTCGAAAGCACTATATACAACGCCTATATTCTTATCTGACTCTTCTATAGCTTCCTTATACTCATCAGATAAATATCCATGGGCATGACCTGCATGATCTACACAATCAAAATGTAAAAACATAATTGTATCTGAATATGCCTTTACTCTAGCTGCTGCTAGTTCTGCAACTTTTTCATCTACATTGTACTCTTTAGCATCTGCTTTCATTAAGTCTTTAGTATTTACTTTTGTCATTCCAGGAATACCATCTTCAATTATACCTTTATTAATATTTTTCCAAGTACAACAAGAATAAAATGTTGCACTAGGCATTACTTCACTACATAAATTAAAAATAGATTTGTATTTATTTCCACAGTTTTTCGCAATTGTTGTTTTAGCATTTGTCAATTGATGTTTTTGAGCTGTAACACCTAAAAGCATTGATGCCCAGTTAGGAGCACTAATTGTAGGATATTGTGACATTCCATGTAGATTAACACTTCCATTTTCAAATATTTTATCAAAATTTGGAGTATTACATTCGCTAAAAGCCCCACCTGCTCCATCAACGCCAAAGATTACTATTCTTTTATATGTTATAGCATCATCTAAATCCTCTTGTGTTGGAACTATACCCTTTGAATTCCTATCTTCTGGTGTGGTTCTTGGATTAGAAAATAATAAAAAATACACCAAACATATAGCAACAATTACTGCTACAAGCACACAAGCAATTATGATTATTACTATCTTTTTTTTCTTCGCATCTAATGACATATTACCCCTATTTATTTATATTTGAGTCTAAAAAAGATTGTAGAATAATTTGAGCTGCAACCTTATCAATTATCTTTCTTCTTTCTTCTCTTCTATAACCTGCTTCAATTAAGTATTCTTCCGCTTCAACTGTTGTTAATCTTTCATCCCAAAATTTTATTGGAATAGTTGTTTTTTCTTTTAACATATTAGCAAAGTTTTCTATCTCTAAAATTTTATCACCTTTTGTCCCGTCCATATTAATTGGATAACCTATTATTATTTCATCACATTTTTTCTCTGTTGCTAAATTTGAAAAATATTCAAAATCAGCATCAGAATTTTTTCTCTTATACACATCGAAACCTGTTGCTAAGATATTTAGTTCATCACTAAAAGCAATTCCTATTCTAACTGTCCCTATATCTAAGCACATTTTTTTCATTTATTTTTTATCATCCTTCTTACTACTAATATATCCTTTCCATATATCATGATATAATCTTTCTTCTCCGTTATTTGATGGATTATAAAATACACAATCTTTAATATCATCTGGTAGATATTGTTGTTTAATATATCCACCATAATCATGTGGATATTTGTATCCACTAATTTTTGAGTTTTTATAATTAGGATCTCTTAAATACATCGGAACATTATCATGTCCTTCTTTAGCCTTTTCTTGTGCTGAATATAATGTATTAACAACACTATTTGATTTAGGTGCTTTACAAACATAAATTATAGCTTCAGTTAATGGAATTAATCCTTCTGGTAGCCCTAAGTTCTGCATTGCTATCAAACTTGATACTGCCATCAATAGTGCATCATGATCAGCTAGTCCTACATCTTCTGCTGAATGAGCGATAAGTCTTCTACATATTAATAATGGATCTACACCAGATTCAATTAACCTAGTTGCATAAAAAACAGCTGCATTAGGATCGCTTCCTCTTAAACTTTTACAAAAGGCACTAAGCATGTCATAATAGTTATCATTGTCTATACTTATAACTGGTCTTTGTAATGATTGAGAAACAACTTCTTTGGTGATGTTTATACTTCCATCCTTATTTGGTATAGTAGTAAGAATTGCTAATTCGAGTGAATTAAGTGCAACTCTTAAATCTCCATTTGAACAAAATGCTAAATATCTTTTTGTATCTTCATCAATTATGATATTGTAATTACCGACTCCATTTGTTTTATCACTTAAGGCTCTATTAATTCCAATTAAAATATTATCAATTGTTAGCGCTTTAAATTCAAATATTCTACATCTACTAACAATTGCTTTTGTCATTGAAATATATGGATTTTCTGTTGTGCTTCCAATAAATATTATTTCACCCTTTTCTATTGCGCTTAAAACAGAATCTGATTGTGATTTATTCCACCTATGACATTCATCTAAAATTAAATATGTTTTTTTGCCATAAAAAGAAAGCCTTTGTTTTGCTTCATCAATTACTTTTTTTGCATCTTGAACGCCATTGGTTACAGCATTTAAATATACTGCAACAGAATTAGTTGAATTTGCAATAATATTAGCAAGAGTAGTTTTTCCTGTACCAGGTGGTCCATAGAATATACAACTGCCCAATCTATCTATTTTTATTGCTCTTCTTAATAGAGAATCTTTGCCAACAATATGCTCTTGCCCAATAAAATCATCCATACTTGAGCAACGCATTCTTTCCGCTAATGGTTTTGCTGAATCTCTATTTATAGAAAACAAATCATCCATCTATGTTTCTCCTACTCTATTTTATTATATATTAAAAATATTCAAAATAATAGAGTAAATTTTATCCATTTTATTATGAAATATTAACTATTTTATTATTTAAGGATATGGCCAAACAAAAGTATTATTAAGATCTTTTTCACCGTTATCAATTAAAATATCTTGCCCGGTTAATGATTTATTAATTACTGTAAGAAAATAAAACCATTCAGCTACTTCATCAAGAGTTAACCACTTTTTTAAAGGAGTTACATCCATTATTTTATTCCATAATTCTAGGTTATTAATTACAGCATTATTTGAATCTGTCAAAACCCCTCCAAGAGAAATTGAGTTACAAGTAGCTTTATACTCTTTTGCTACTCTACTAGCAACATTTTTCATATATCCTACTAATCCAGATTTACTAGCAACATATTCTGGAAATTCAAATCCAGTTTGAGCGCTTGCTGAAATATTGAAAAGAATAGATTTTATATTTTTTTGAATACCATATTTTTCTGTAATTTGAATTGTCCCCACAAGGTTATTATTAATATCATTTGATGAATTTTGTAAACCAGCATTATTAATTAAAATATCAATTTCTTTGTCTAATATCGGATATTTTGAGACATCTTGAATATCTAATTGAAAATGCTTGTAGTTTTCATTTGATATAGAAGCTTTTTCTAAATCAAATCCATATACAAAATGTCCATTATCTAAGAATTTTTGTGCAACGCTTTTTCCAATTCCTTTACTTGTTCCTGTAATTAAAATATTCATTTATATCAATCCTTTTTGAAGTTTCAAATTTCTTGAATAATCTATGTATTCTTCTCCAACCTTCTCTTTTTCCCAGCTTCTAACCACCTTATATCCAAAAGCAGTAAATATTACTTCACACAATAATTCTACAGCTGCTCCTGTTAAAGAACACATAAGTGCTTGTGTAATCGTCCAGCCAAATAAATGCATTGAAACTATAACAGCAAATAGTAAATTATCTAAAAATTGTGAAATAATTGTTGAAACATGACTTCTTATAAAAAAAGTTACCCAATTATCCTTTTTAGTTAATTTACCTATCGTATAATTTAATAACGAATTTATGATTGCTGATGCTATAAAAGCTATCGATGATCCTAAAACAACAAACCAATTACCACCTAGTGTTGTGTTTAAAGCGGCATTAATATTATCTTCTCCATATGTATAAAATTCTCCCCAGTTTCCAGGAATTTTTGAAATCGCAAAGAAAATAACTGTCATTAAGAGATTAATAAATAATGCGAATAACGATACTTCTATTGATGCTTTTGGCCCAAATCGCTTTGTTAGCATATCCATTGTTAAAAATGCTAGCCAAGAAACTATAATACCACAATCTAATGCTAAATATGGTGTATTTGTTTGAATTTCTTTATTTGCCAGCAAATTCATACATACAACGCTTAAAACATATAATGCGGTTACTACACTAGGAATACTTCTAAGTAAAAGCTTAAATTCAAAAGCCTCTCTTTTGATAAGATTAAAAAATTTCTTCATTTGTGCCTCCAAGTTTTTTAAACAGGATGTTTGAGACGGTGTCAACTGTTCTCAATTATTATACATAAATAATTTTTTTACACAAATGATTATAATTAATTTAATAATTATTAGTTTAAGATTTATGTAAACTATGTTGTTTTTCTATCCAAATCATAAGAACTTTAACGATCAAATCTACTTCTTCTTGATTTAGTTCTCTTCCTTGTGGAATTTTATACCATTTATATAAACAACTTCTACAACAACAAGCACATGCATGTTGAGCAATAAATACTGGATGCCCTTTTGTCGGGGTTTGTTTTCCATCATTTGGAATTATCATTGGCTTTATTCTTGCATTAATAAAATCATATGCATGTTGTTTTATTGTATCAAAACCTTTAGAATCAATATAGTTAATATCTTTATCTTTTAATTTAAAACTAGATCTAAATGTAGATTTAGATAACTTTAATAATTGTTCATCAATATTTAAATGTTGTATGTTATTCATAGATCAATTATACCATTTATTTTTATCTCTGCTTATATTATTTTATATAGATTTAAATCTATATAATTTGATTTTGTTTTTTTAAAGTGATAAACTCATTTGAGTTAGGAGATAAATAAGTGAATTTCTTTACAACCACATTAATTAGCGTTGCTGTAATGCTAGCATATGCAATACCTGGATTTATACTTGTAAAAGTAAAAAGTATTTCACAAACAAGTATATCTGCTTTTGCAAAAGTTTTAATGTATATTTGTCAACCATTTTTAACTATTTATGCTTTTAATAATGTTTTAATTTCAAACATTGAAATTGATAACAGAATTCTTTTTGGAAACTTAGGTATTGTTTTAGGTATAAGTTTTGGCGTTATGCTTATTTTTATTACTGTTTTCTACTTAACATTCAAAAAAAGATATGAAGATGTAAGATTTAGAGTTGCAACTGTTGCGGTTGCTTTTGGGAATTGTACATTTATGGGAATTCCTATATTAGAAGCACTTTTTCCAAATAATCCAGAAGTATCAATCTATTCAACTGTTTTCTTTATTTCTATGAGTTTAATAGGATGGACTATAGCTAGTGCATTAATATCTGGAGATAAAAAGTATATAAAGATAAAAAATGTATTACTTAATCCAGCTGTGCTAGCTTTGGTAGTTGCTCTTCCACTCTATTTATGTAATGTGAAAATTACAGGACAAATAAATAATATGATTACTATTCTAGGAAAAATGACAACTCCTCTTTGTATGTTAATTGTAGGTATGCGATTTGGAGCTATTAAGATTAAAACTATGTTCACCGATCCTATTCAATATCTAGCTATTTTTATTAAACTATTAGTTATCCCATTATTTGCTATACTTGTAGTTTACTTTTTAAATATAGATGTTGTTATAAAAATGGCGATTGTTATAATGTTTGCAACTCCTGGAGCTGCTGTAATATTAACATTTGCAGAAATGTTAAATAATGGACAACAAACTGCTGTAAATATTGTTGTTTTATCAACAATGCTTAGTGTTGTTACATTACCTACCATTTGTTTAATTGTAGAAAGAATATTTATTTGAAGGTAATTATGGCTTATTTTGAAGTTTTACTCCCACTTGCATTAATTCTATTTTTATCCAAAATATTTAGTATCTTAGCTAAAAGAATTGGATTACCTCAGGTTGTTGGAATGATTTTAGCAGGTTTATTAATTGGAACAATTAGATATATTCCTAACCAAACATTTTTAGATCCTACTGCTATGGAAGGATTAGGCTTTATTGCTAAAATTGGTGTAATTCTGATAATGTTTAGTGCTGGAATAGAAACAGATTTAGGGTTAATTAAAAAAACTGGTTTTTCTGCATGTATTATAACCATTTTAGGTGTCATTGTACCACTTGGTTTAGGTTTTATAGTTGCTACTGCTTTTAATGGTCAATTTAAAGATTGGTCACAACAAACCATAATTTCAAATCTATTCTATGGAATAATTTTAACTGCTACATCAGTTAGTGTTACGGTAGCTACTTTAAAAGAATTAGGAAAACTAAATTCAAAAGTTGGTACAGCAATCGTTTCTGCGGCGATAATTGACGATATTATAGGCGTAATTATACTTTCTATAGTCATTGGTATTAACAAAGGTGAAACATCGGATTTATGGCTTGTTTTTGTTAAAACAATTGCATTCTTTGTTGCTTGCTTGGCTCTTGGTATAGTTTTAAGAATAATATTCAAAAAACTAGAAGATAAATATCCACATAATAGAAGAATTCCAATTTTTGGATATGCTTTATGTTTTGTTTTTGCTTTTTCTGCAGAAAAGTTCTTTGGCGTTGCAGATATTACAGGAGCTTTCTTTGCCGGCTTAATACTTTCAAGACAACAAGAATCTGAATATATTGAAAGTAAAATAGATATTACAAACTATATGATTTTTGCTCCTGTTTTCTTTGCTAATATTGGAATAACTACAACCTTTGATTCTATTGATTTAAATATGCTTTATTTCGGCTTAGCATACATTGCTGTTGCAATTTTAGGAAAAGTTTTAGGATGTGGATTAGGAGCTAAATTATGTAAGTATTCATGGTCGGATTCTATAAAAACTGGAATTGGTATGATGGTACGAGCTGAAGTTGCTCTAGTATGTACTCAAAAAGGTGTTGAAAATGGTTTAGTATCTCCTTCAATTATGCCTTTTGTTTTAATAATTATAATTCTTACATCTTTCATTACACCTATATTATTTAAAATAATATATAAACACGATGATAAAGTATTAAATTTAGAAAAATCAAATTTGGAATAAATTTCTTATTTGCACTAATATGTAATAAAGGGACTCAAAATGATATGATACCTCCAAGGTGGACACTTGAAAAAGTAAAAACTTTGGAGGTATTTTTATGGATAAAAGAATTAAATTTACAAAAGAAGAAAAGATATCAATAGTA
>JAIKVY010000128.1 GCA_024685275.1 Clostridia bacterium | reverse complement strand
CGTATTCCTAGGTATCTTTTTAGATAATACATGCTACATTTAAAATATTTGTCTTTATCAGCTTTAATTCTTATATTCATTTATATCCCTTCTTTTAATCTAATTCTACTGCACCAGTGTATAACTTATAGTATGGTCCTTTGTTTTCAAGCAACTCATCATGAGTTCCCCTTTCAACAACTTTACCATGATCTAAAACCATAATGGTATCAGAATTACGTATAGTTGATAACCTATGAGCAATAACGAAAACAGTTCTTCCTTTCATTAACTGATCTGTTCCTCTTTGAACAATTGCTTCAGTTCTAGTATCAATTGAAGAAGTCGCTTCATCTAAAATCATAACTGGAGTATTAGCTACAGCAGCTCTCGCTATTGAAATTAATTGTCTTTGCCCTTGAGAAAGGTTAGAACCATTATTAACAAGCATTGTATTATACCCATCTGGTAAACGGGTTATAAAATCATCAGCATTTGCAATTTTTGCAGCTTCATATACTTCTTCATCAGTAGCATCTAATCTACCATACCTAATATTTTCAAGAATCGTTCCAGTAAACAAATTAGTATCTTGTAAAACCATTCCCAAAGATCTACGCAGATCTGGTTTCTTTATCTTGTTAATATTAATACCATCATATCTAACTTTTCCATCTTCGATATCATAGAATCTGTTAATTAGGTTAGTTATTGTCGTTTTTCCAGCACCAGTTGCACCAACAAATGCATATTTTTCTCCAGGATGCGCATGAAGCGAGACATCAAATAAAACTGTCTTTCCTTCAACATATGCAAAATCGACATCTACCATTTCAATATCGCCTTCTAGTTTTTGATATGTAATTGTCCCATCTGCTTTATGAGGATGCTTCCAAGCCCACATGCCTGTTCTTTCTTCTGTTTCTACAATTTCGCCATTTTCATCTAATTTAGCATTAACTAAAGTTACATATCCTTCATCATGCTCTGGTTCTTCATCCATAACTTTAAATATTCTTTCAGCACCAGCTAGGGCCATAATAACGGCATTTATTTGTTGAGATACTTGTGATACTTGAACTGAAAATTGACGTCCCATTGTTAAGAATCCAACAACAATTGGAATAAGGGTTATTGCTTCTCTACTTAATCCATTTAAACCAACATTTAAGCCATTCTTTACAATCATTACAGAGCCAGCAAATGCAACCAAAACATACATAATATTTCCTAAGTTACCAAGCATTGGCATTAGTATATTTGCATATGTATTAGCTTTAGATGAATTTACAAAATAATCTTCGTTAAATTTATCAAATTTCTCTTTAGTTTCTTCTTCATGATTGAAAACTTTTATAACTTTTTGCCCATGAATCATTTCTTCAATGAAACCTTCAATAGCACCAATTGATTTTTGTTGTTTTACAAAGTATTTAGCACTCTTTTTTGAAACTGCTTTAACAACTACAAGCATTAACACAACACAAGCTAAAACAATGAGTGTAAGCCAAAGGCTGTAATATAGCATTACAAGGAAAATAACCAAAACCATTATTGATGATAGGAATACTTGCGGTAAACTTTGCGATACTAATTGCCTTATCGCATCTACATCATTTGTGTACATACTCATTAAGTCACCACGTTGATGATTATCAAAGAATTTAATCGGCAAATCTTGC
Organism: Clostridia bacterium; assembly: GCA_024685275.1. GTDB lineage: Bacteria > Bacillota > Clostridia > Christensenellales > DTU072 > CAG-1782. Next base: position 1,070 of record JAIKVY010000128.1, on the reverse strand, counting down.
ATCTTATTAAATAGCTTTTCTCTTAAATCTGCTAAGAAATCTTGAGTAACTATTGCCATTATTCTTGGATATATTACATTCGCACAAATACCAAAGAAATAAACTACACCCATTACTCCAACACCAATAATTAAACTCTTTATTATTTCATCTTCTGCTTTTCCTGAAGCTAATAAAGTTTGAAGCATGTTTATTATGTAGATACTTGCTCCAGATGTTACGATAGCACTTATAATTAAGCATATCCCTACAAATATTAGTTTCTTTCCACTTACTGCAAAAAGGACTTTTAATAATCTTTTCAAAGTTATAGCTGGATTCATACTAGTTTGCATATTGTTTCTAATATTAACCTTTGGCATATTACTTATCCTCCTTTTTGTTTTGTGAATAATATACTTCTTTGTATATTTCGCATCTATCTAATAATTCATCGTGTTTTCCAACATCTACAATCTTGCCACCATCGATAACGATAATCTTATCAGCATCCATAACTGAAGCAGTTCTTTGAGCAATAATGATCTTAGTAACACCTTGTAAATATTGTCTAAATGATTCCCTTATTTTTGCATCTGTTCTCATATCAACAGCACTCGTTGAATCATCTAATATTAGGATTTTAGGATCCTTAAGTAGAGCTCTTGCGATACATAACCTTTGTTTTTGTCCGCCAGAGACATTCGTACCACCCTGCGTAATTTTATATTCATACTTGTCAGCAAACTGCTCAACAAATGAATCAGCGCATGCTATTTTACATACTCTTTCTAAATCTTCTTGAGTAGCATTTTTATTACCCCATCTCAAGTTTTCACTAATCGTTCCTTCAAATAAAACATTCTTTTGTAGAACCATAGATACATTATCTCTTAGTGATTTGATATCATATTTTCTAACATCAACGCCACCAACCTTTACTGTTCCTGTAGTTGCATCATATATTCTTGGAATCAATTGAACTAAGGTAGTTTTAGATGATCCTGTACTACCAAGAATACCAATTGTTTCTCCACTATCAATATGCAAATTTACATTCTCTAATGCATTTCTATGTGCATTCTTTGAAT
>JAIKVY010000039.1 GCA_024685275.1 Clostridia bacterium | reverse complement strand
AAGCGGAAAGAGAATTCTATTTTAAACAAAAACAAGCTGATGTAAATGATTCAGATAACAAAGTAAAATATGCCTTAATTAAATATAAACGTGAAGGGAAATATATTGAGGAGATTCTAAAATGAAAGAAATAGATAGGGAATGTAAAAGGCTAGCAGATATTCAGGCTGAATTATTTGAATCATCTGTAAAAAAACTTGAAATGAGTTCAGAAGTATTTGTTAGGAGATATATGAATTCTAAAATTGTTAAAGAAATGGATGATTGTTCGTTTTTAGATGATAGTAAAACGATTGATGATATTTTTACAGAATTAGATGAACAATATGGTAAAACAAATTATGGTTCTATAAAATATAGTCGTGATGCGATGTATTGGGTGGGATATTTATATAGATGTTTTTCATATACATACGAAATTTCATCTAAACAAGTTTATAAAGTGTTGCCACTTAAAGAGGTTATTTCTTTATATGTGCCATATCATACTTTAGATATTTCGCATGCTATAGAAAGAATTTTAGAAGAAAAAAAGATTTCATTTAACGCTGACGATAATTTGAGGAGGGGATTTGAAATTCTTAAAAGAATAAGAGAAAGGAAAAGAAGAAACAGCAGCAATATATTATGAAATTGATAAATATTATGTTGGAAAAATCTATATATTTATATATTTTACTAATTGATTCAAATGTATCAAATGCGAAACTTAGGAGATATTTGTCCTGAGTTTTGTATAATACATTGTAATAAATAATGCTAGATAACACAAATTGTGATTTGAGATATCTACCAAAAATTCTCATTTTCATGTTTTCATTTACAATAATATTCTAGTTTAAAGTTCTATATTTTTTTAGTATCAACAATAGTGTATAATAAAGTCAAATAACAAATTTATTATATGTTTAGGAAATATTGAAAGAGAAATCGAAGATAATGAATATATTTGAGTTTTAATGTATTAAACTAGGAGATTAAAATGGAAGTAAAAATAGGTTATAAAGTAAAACATAGTTCAGGTTGGATAGGTGAAATTATTAATATAGAAGGAGATAAAATTACGGTAAAATGCTCCAACACAAAAGAACTTTTGTTTAGTAAGAATGATTTTATAGATAAACAATTAACACTTGTGGATATAAATACAACAAAAAAATATAAATATATTTTAATATTAGAAGATTCTGAAGATCCAGAAAATTATGACATAGAAGTTGATAGTGAGGAAGAAATCGAAGGTGTTAGCTCTTGCGAGAATTATTCTCATTCAGAGCCATATAGTTGGGAAGGAATTTTTAATACTTATGAAGAGGCAAAGAAAGAAGCTTCTGAGAAAAAAATATATAAAATTATTATTGGAGAATACTATGATGGATATGGCGGCGAAAGAGATTATTTTGAAGAATATGGGGACTATTTCGTTGATATTTGGGAAGCTGATGATTATGCTATGCATGATTTAGCTGGTGATGATTATGATGATTTTGCACCAGCAGATTTTATAATTTCTCAACATGAGAAAGGAAACAAGAAAAAAGGTATTCCTATTGGCGCTTTTACATATAAAATAATTGGAAATAAAAAAATATGTTATTATGATAGTGCCCAAAAAGGAGAATTTTACAGCACACACGCTGATGCGGAGAAAGCAGCAGATGATAAATCTCACGATTATAGAATTGATTATACGGATGAAGATAATGAATGCTATTATAGGATTGAGGAAATACCAGTAAAAGATTTCAGAATTGAAGAATTAGATGAGTAATATATTCAAATAATAGCAAATTGATATAAGATTTATTAATGAGGATGTAGATATCATAGAGTAGGAAATTCATGATTTAAATGCTAGTTTTACACAAAAAAGAACGAAAATTATCCGAAATGACTTTGGAAGAGTTGTGGAAATTATTACCAATTATCCTTGTACAACACGATGAAAAATGGAAAGATAGCTACAAAGAAATAGAGCAATCGATAACTAAATTATTATCAAATAAGTCGGTAGATCGAATTAGTCATATTGGGAGTACTGCTATTCAAGGGATATGGTCAAAGGATATCATTGATGTGATGATTGAAATTCCTGAAATAAGTAACATGAAAGATATAGCGACGATATTGGAACAAAATGGCTTTACCATTATGTCCGAGAAAGAAAACAGAATTTCACTTAATAAAGGATATACTATAAACGGATTTGCTGATAAAGTATATCATATTCATCTGCGATATACTGGAGACAATGACGAACTGTATTTCCGAGATTATTTAAATGAACATCCCAACGTAGCAAAAGAATACGAAACATTGAAACTTCATCTTTGGAAAAAATACAAACATAACAGGGATGCTTATACAGAAGCAAAGACAGAGTTTATTTCAAAATGGACTTCAGTAGCGCGAAATGAGTATAGAGAAAGATACTAAAAAACTATTTGGTAATATAAAAGGCAATATAATTAATATATAATGTGAGTTAGAAAGATTTAGTGAATAATAACATAAGTTAACAGTTATTACGGTTGCTCATAGATAAAGATTTTCAATAGTTGAATTTTTTTTACGAATCTGAGATAAGTCTATCGTAAGCCTTATCCCAATCGTTCAATGAAAGATTAAGGATTTCTTCAAATTTTTTATCGGGATTTGTCTGCGAATTAGTTTGTGTGTTTATAATGTACAAAGCACCAGAATATGGCCACACTATCATTGGGGAATGCATCATTTCATTTTTTAAATCGGTTTGTATATAAGTATTATCAGTATATTTATACTCTACATACCGTGCTAAACTTTCTTTGATGATTTCAACGTGTTGATACCAGCTCTGCTGCCAGGTCTGTTTGTTTAGATAACACAATGAGTAATGGAAAGCGTGAAAAACCTCGTGAGCAAATACAGAAAAAAGTTTTTCACCAAAGGGGATATTATTTTTTATACAATCGTTTTCAATTGCTTTTACATAAAGAATAATTTTATTTTTAGAATGATTATAAACGCCAAGTAGTTCCGCGGGTGGGAGAAGATTCTTTATGACGTTTGGGATTATTACCATCCATGTTTCCATAGAAAAAGGCAGGTGTTTATTCAAAAATTCCTTGATAGACTCATAGTTTTCAATAAGCTTTTCTTCTTTCATCTCTCGTATATTGTTTGCTTTTATGTGGTTGGGTTCATATGGACGGTTGATATCTGAAGATTCTTTCCATTCTTTTATCATTTGGTCAAAAGCTGTTTGGAAATCACTGAGAGTAGCTTTAGGTGTATTAATGCGTTTATCCGCTGATAGTTCAATTATTGTATCTTTCAAAATAGAGTCCCACGAGGATTTCCTCAACTCTTTTCTTTCCTCCAATGGTATGAAACTAAATGTTTTATATGTTATAGTAGAAAGATATCTTTTCAATAATTTAGACAAATTATCTATTGAAAATAAAAAATATGAATCTTTTTTTTCTAAATAATTTAGTTCTTTAGGATTGAAAGGTGGCTCTCCATCCATCGCTGTAAATTTTCCATATGTAGCAATTTTTTTCAAACCGTTTTCTAAATCTGAGAAAAAATTAAGGCTATTTTCGTATGAAGATTCTGTACCGAAACCTATCAGTGAAAAATTGCCAAGGATATAGCAAGCTTTCCATTTTTCGATACTATATGAATCATAATTATTGTAGCAATTTAAAATTATATTATAAATTTTTTCCGCATTATTGAAGATGCGATTGCAATCAACAGGGTTACAGTTTATGATGTGTTCTTTTGATGATGAAGGGAAAAAACTACAAAATGAATCAATCAGAAATTGGTAATATTGGGGATTAGATGAAAAAGTATCAATCATGTTATCCCATTCTTTAGCGATTTCTTTTAAATGGTTATCAGGTGCCGTAAAGGAATACACGCTCCAATAGAAAGCATAAGTGTAAGGAAGTAAAGCAGTACAGACATCAATATTCGGGGAAAATGGTGAAAAATAATCCTTTTTTTGCTCTATACAAAAATTATAGAATTTATTTTCATCTAAACATGCTCCTTTAAAGCGAGACAAGTATTCTTGATTAATTATTGGATTATTGTAATCACTCATATTGATTTTCTCCTGATTTTCAGCATAACATATATAAGTATTATTCGCAATTATCCATTTTTTTGATTAAGTCATAGTCAAATATTTATTTGCTGTTGAGATGATAAAATAATGTTATTATCAAAATTCATGTTCTTTGTAATATGAGAAAATTGGGTGTAAAGATATTACAAGATTGTATTACAGAATTTATCATTCATTGCACAAAGATATGGTCAATGATATAATAAAACAATAGTTTTATAGAGTTAATGAATTTGAATTTTAAACATTAACCATTAAAAAGGCGGATGATTGGATGAAAGATCATTTTCAAAAATTTCTTGATATTTATGATTCTAAAGTAGGAGATCCAGTAGATAGTAGTCTGGAATCATATCAATTAATAGTGAATAAGATCCCAGGATATGAATAAAAAAATAACGGAAAAGAGATAGTTCTAAATATCATCATCAAAATGGTTTCTTATAAGCATAGTTTATTAAAAGTTACTTAACATACAACATTTAATTATAATAATGTTTGCCATTAATTCATTTACTATATAAAACTATTGTTTTATTATATCATTGACCATATCTTTGTGCAATGAATGATAAATTC
>JAIKVY010000016.1 GCA_024685275.1 Clostridia bacterium | reverse complement strand
TCAAATAAAGCTTTTGCTGTAAGTTGCCCTGCTTCAATTTCTACTTTATTCTCTTCTTGTTCTTCATTTGTTTCTTCACCAGTTTTTATTTCACTGCCTGTTGCCGATTCTTTAACTTTTCCAGCGTAACCAGCTCCACCGATTACGTCTCCTGCTCTATATTCACCATCTACAAATACTCCACCATCTCCACCAGAAGGTGCTGGAACATAACTATTATTTTCTCCAGTATTAGAACATGCTAAAAACACAAATACAAATGATACTAATAGAATTGTAGATATTATTTTCTTAAACATAGTCAAACTCCTTTACAAATAGACATGTAAATAAATTAATGTTGCCATCTTTTATTGTCTTTGCTATATCTTTATTCTACCACTAGCAAATATCTTTGTATATTGCATATAGTTAAGATACATTTAAGAATATGATTTATATTTTAGATGTATTATTTTATTTTCTTTACAGCTGTAGAAACTATATTTTTATAGAAAGTAATACCATATGCATATCGTTTTTGCATTAGAATTCATTATTTTTTGATAATAATTGTGCTTTAATATCTCGTTAAGTGCATTTTATCAAAAAAAGTTTTAATTATTGACAATGTAAGAGATTTTCCAAATCTTCTTGGCCTTGTAAATAATATAACTGATGTTGGTGGCATTGATAATATTTCCTTAATTATCATAGTTTTATCAACATAGTAACAATTATTAATAACGTCAATATAATCTTCTATTTCTACTGGTAATTTTTTCATATAAAAGTCTCATTTTGGTTAAATATATAACATTTTTTGCTTTCATGCAACCCAAAACCACCGATTACCACGCAAAACCACCGCCTGCTACCATCTGCTACCACAAACCAACGTTTACCACCACAAGTAACTCTATAATATTATTCGCTTGATATATCTTTATGTATAAAAAGAAGCAAAATAATTATCCGTATATTCATTTCTCTTTATGGACTTTTGTTACTAATTGTTCTATACTACATATGATTATTTTTTAATTAAGAGGTTACAAATGAAACTAGGAATTGTTGGATTACCAAATGTTGGGAAAAGTACATTATTTAATGCAATTACAAAGAATAAAGCTCCTGCAGAAAACTATCCTTTCTGCACTATCGATCCTAACGTTGGTGTTGTTCAAGTTAAAGATGAAAGAATTGATAATTTAACTAAGCTATATAACAGCAAAAAGACAATATATACTGCTATCGAATTTGTTGATATAGCTGGTTTAGTTAAAGGTGCATCTAGAGGTGAAGGTTTAGGAAATAAATTCCTTTCTCATATCCGTGAAGTAGATGCTATTGTTCATGTTGTTAGATGTTTTGAAGATGAAAATATTACACACGTTGATGGTAAAATCGATCCTATTAGAGATATTGAAACTATCTCTCTTGAATTAATATTTTCTGATATTGATCAAGTTCAAAGAAAAATAGATAGAGTTAGAACTCAACTAAAGGGTGATAAAAAATATGCTGTTGAATTAGAACTCCTTGAAAGAGTTTTAAAAACACTAGAAAGTGGAAAATCTGTTAGAAGCATGGATTTAAATGAAGATGAAGAAGACTATATTAAAGATTTATTCTTATTATCTGATAAAAAAGTAATATATGTCGCTAATGTTAAAGAAGGTGAAGAAGAATGCCCTGCTGTTCAAAGAGTAAAAGAATATGCTAGCAAAGAAGGAAGCGAAGTTGTTGCTATTTGTGTAAAACTTGAAGAAGAATTATCAGAACTTGAAGATGAAGATAAGGCAATCTTTATGGAAGAACTTGGTATGACTGAATCAGGATTAGATAAGCTAGTTAAAAAGTGTTATAGCCTACTTGGATTAATTAGCTTTTTAACTGCAGGTGAAAAAGAAACAAGAGCATGGACAATTGAAGAAGGAACAAAAGCTCCACAAGCAGCTGGTAAGATTCACTCAGATTTTGAAAGAGGTTTTATAAGAGCCGAAATAGTTGATTATGATGTCTTAATGGAATGTGGTTCTTTTAATGCAGCAAAAGAAAAAGGTAAAGTTAGAAGTGAAGGTAAAGACTACGTTATGAAAGATGGGGATGTCGTTATCTTTAGATTTAACGTTTAATTAAATATTTATTTTATATAAATAA
>JAIKVY010000258.1 GCA_024685275.1 Clostridia bacterium | reverse complement strand
TAGGAGGTACATATGTTAAGTAATCTTTTATTAGTTGCTTCAACAGATCTTGTACTTTTTATTGTTTTACCTATAGTTGGTTTATTTATAGGAGGATTTATAAGTTATTTAATTTTAAATAATAGTAGTAAATCTAAATTAAAAAATGCTAAAAATGAAGCAAAGAAAATAATAAATGATGCTAATGATGAGGCTAAAACACTTAGAAAGGAAGCTGTTATTGAAACAAAAGAAGAACAATTAAGATTGCGTAACGAATTTGAAAACGAATCCAAACAAAAACGTATTGAACTTCAAAAAACAGAAAACAGGTTAACTCAAAAAGAAGAATTCCTTGAAAAAAAGGAGGCAAATCTTGATGATAAAGTAAATCAATTAGAAAAACAGAAGAAAAATTTAGAAATTCAAAACGAAATATCTATGAGAGATATTCAAGAAAAACTAAATGATATAGAAAAGAAGTATTCTGAAATAGAAGAGAAAAAGAAAGAAATTGATTTACAAATAGAAAAAGTTGCTAATTTATCTAAAGAAGAAGCTAAAAATATTCTCATAGAACAAATTTCTGACGAAGCTAAACAAGAAGCAGCAGTTATTGTTAGAGAAATAGAACAAAAAGCTAAAGAAGATGGAGATAAAAAAGCAAAAGATATTATTTCACTAGCTATATCTAGATGTGCTGCTGAAGTTACAACAGAATCTACTTCAACAACAGTAGAAATACCAAATGATGAAGTTAAAGGTAGAATTATAGGAAGAGTTGGTAGAAATATTAAATCTTTTGAAAGTGCAACTGGCGTAGATGTTATTATTGATGATACTCCTGATACTGTTACATTATCATCTTTTGATCCTGTTAGAAGAGAGATAGCAAGAATTACACTTGAAAAATTGATTCAAGATGGAAGAATACATCCAGCTAAAATTGAAGAAGTTGTAGAAAGAGTAAAACTTGATATTAACAAACAAATTAAACAAGCAGGAGATGAAGCTTTATATACATTAGGTATTATAGGTGGAATGCATCCAGAATTAGTTAAATTAATTGGAAAATTAAAATACAGAACTAGTTATGGACAAAATGTATTAAGTCATTCAATAGAAGTTGGAATGATTGCTGGATTAATGGCTCAAGAAATAGGTGCAGATGTTAAAATTGCTAAAAGAGCTGGATTGTTACATGATATTGGTAAAGCTTTAGATCATGAATATGAAGGAACACATGTACAAATAGGTGTTGATCAAGCAAAGAAATACAAAGAAAAAGATAATGTTATACATTGTATAGCTGCTCACCATAATGATATTCAACCTGAAACGATAGAAGCTGTGTTAGTTCAAGCAGCTGATGCTATCAGTAGCTCAAGACCTGGAGCTAGAAGAGAATCATATGAAAATTATGTAAAACGTTTGGAAAATATAGAAAAAATTGCAAATTCGTTCGCTGGTGTAAGTCAATCTTATGCCGTACAAGCAGGTAGAGAAATTAGAGTTATTGTTAATCCTACTGAAGTTGATGACAATAAAACGATATTCTTAGCAAAAGAAATTGCTAAAAAGCTCGAAGTGGAACTTGATTATCCTGGCCAAATAAAGGTTAATGTAATAAGGGAAGTAAAGAGCGTAGAATATGCAAAATAATAAAATTACCTAAGTTAACGAGGGCTGTTTAATTACTAAATTAAATGGCCCTTTTTTATTTAATATAAACCACCATCAATACTAATAATTTGTCCTGTTATATATGAACTTGTATCTTCTGATAAAAATAAACATGCTTTAGCAACTTCTTCTGGTTTTCCAATTCTATTTAAAGATGTATTTTTAAGAAAATCTAATTTTTCATCATTAGAATATCTATCATTCATTTTTGTGTCTATCATTCCACAAACTAAACAATTAACACGTATTGAACTTAAACCAACTTCTTTTGCTAATGATTTAGTGAAGGAAATAAGACCACCTTTAGTGGTAGAATAAACAACCTCACATGATCCACCATGTAATCCCCAAATTGAAGAAATATTAATAATATTACCTTCTTTATAATGTAACATTTTCCTTAAAACAATCTTTGTTAATATCATAGAGGATATAAGATTAATATTAAACATATTTATAATATTTTGAGTTTGGGTTTCCGTAAATAATTCTTCGGAATCTATTCCCGCATTATTTATTAATGTATCAATTTTTGAAAAAGGAGATAAAATATTATTTAATGTGTTTTCAAGAGTATCAATTTTTGAAAAATCACATTTATAAAAGAAAGCTTCTTTATTACTATATTTCTGTCTAAGAGTGTTAATATTTTCGTCGTTTGAATTATATAAACCTATGACAAAATAATTATTTTTTACGTATTCATTTACTAATGAATTGCCTATTCCTCCAGAAGCTCCTGATATAACAATTGTTTTTTTCATATTATTCTTACTCCTTGTCTGTATGATTATATTTTAGAACAAAACACAAAATAAAACTATCTAAAATAATAAAAAAATATAAATATTTTTTTGAATATTGACACCCTTTATTATATTAATATAATTAATATATACTATGAACATGTCAAAAAATAAAAGTTTTATTATCAAAATCCTAGTAGTTGTAGCTCTCTTAGTTACCATTGTATGCTTATATGCATGTGGTGATGCTAGAAATATTCAAGAAGAATCAAGTGAAAGCGGTATTGATAATCCAGAGATAATAGAACCTGCAGTTAAAGAAAAAGTAAATAAATTAAAAGTTTACATTGATGAAGATTTTGCGAAAACTGAATTAGAATATTATTCAGGCACAATTATAAAATTCAAAGCTCCAGATATTGATTTAAAAACATTTGTTTGTTGGGTAGTAAATGGGGAGTTTTATTCAACAACACAAGAAATAGAATATACTGTTGAATCATCAGCTGTAATAAAAGCAATGTATTCAAAAGAATATGACCTCTCTATAAATCTCACCAAATTTGGAAAATATAATGAAGAAGCTGGAACGACAACAGAAACAACAGTAGATGATGATGTTATTACTGTAAAATCCGTTTTTTCAAATATATACTTTAGTGACAGATTTAGTTCAGTGCTTGCTGAAAAAGTTTCTACTGTATATGACAATTATTACTTTATGTTACCTGTTCCTAAAATGGATAATTATACATTTTTAGGATGGTATGATGAAGAATATAATCAAATAACAGATAATAAAGGTAGATCGGTTAATGAATTTAATCAGAATAAAGATTTAGAAGTAATTCCACTGTTTAAAGAAAATAAGTTTATCAATATTGTTATTCTTTCATCAGAAAATGAAGAACAAATTACCCAAAAAGTATATGTTGAAGATTTACCATATTCATTAAATGCAGAACAAATTCATAATAGACAATTTAATTCATGGTGGTTTGTTAATGAAGATGAAACAGAAACACTATTTAGTGAAGAAAGTTTGTGTGAAATTTCAAAAAATAGCGATGTTATAAAAAATGTTAAAAACGGAGCAACAATAAAATATAGAGCTAAATATATAGAAGCCTATTACGTAAGAATAAAGGGTGGACAAGGAAGCGGATATTATCAAAAGAATGATGATATTACAATACGTGAATCAACAGGTAGAGGTTTCACATTTGAATATTGGGAATTATCCGTAGATAATACAACATATAAATTTGCACAAGATATAAATGATAATGTTGTTTTAATTGTTGGTGATAATGTATATTGCTTAAATGATAGCGAAGAAGTTGTTATAAAAACAGTAGGTGAAGTTGAATTAAAGAATGAGTTAAATTCCATAATATTCAAGCTTTCTGATTTAGTAAAATTAGAAGTTGATATAACAAAAGATATAAACTTAAAAACAATAACAAGCAAAAAAGATTACTTATTACAATACAAACTTGATTGTTCAGATGTGTTAGAGGAAGAGATACCAATACTAGATGATATCTGGGAAAGACAACCAAATTCAAAATTGTTTATATATACGACATATCTTAATTACAACGATGAATTATCATTAGAAACAATTAGAAATTTGGAACACTATAAATTTTCATCATGGCGTTTAGAAGAAGGATCGGCTAATGGTGAAAAGATGCCTGCAGAGGATTGTGTTTATTATGGTTTTTATAAACCAAATGATATAAAAGTCAAAGTTAATAATGTTTATTTAGATAATGGAGAATTAATAGGAACTTCAACCATTATAACCAACAATAGCAATGAAGGAACATTTGCATACGGTAGAAATATAGAAATATCTATTGTAGCTGAGCCAGGATATATAATATCAACAATCGATAATGCGTTAGGTGAATCAATTATTCCAACAGGAAATTTAGATTCAGTAGTTGGCGATAAGATAACATATACATCAAGTTATGGAGTAAATAAAGATATAAGCATATATCCAAAATTTACAAAGAGAACGTATACGATAAATTATGTAACAAGAATCATGTATGATGGCGTAGATATCAAAAATGATGAGAGCGTAGCTGACAAATTTTTTGCATCAAAAAATGATGAAAAAATTCAATGGTCAGAAAATGTTTTATATCAAGATGATGTTGTTTTAACAAATCAATATTCTGCAAATGATATTGGATTAAAACATACAGGATTTTGGAATTTATCAGGATGGGATTTAGCAAATGTAGAATTTGAATATCAGAAAAACAATACACAAATAGATAAAATGCCATCGTCAAATATAACAGTATATGCAGATTACACCATATTTAAATTTGATATTAGAACGAATTCAGATAGCACGAATACTGTTGATAATATAGTGATAAATACTGTAAACGATAAAGACAGTGAAACATATTACAATAGTGAAACAGAAAAATACGAAATTCCATATCTTTCAGAATTAAAAATAACTATAAACATGAAAACTGGAACTAGCTTATTAGATGTTAATAGTAAGTATTCATATGGGAATGAGAGTAATAGTTTTGATTTATATGGTGTTCAAGATATAGATTATTCAAGCGATAATAGTGGTGGAAGATATGAATATGTATTAACATACAATCTCCAATTAGAAAATGATCCAGTTGTTGGTAATTTATCAACGATAAGATATTCATTTGGAGGACTTAATGAAAGTTATCATATTTCATACTACATTAATTGGGATTATGATAATTTAAATCCATTAATGTCAATTGATAATTTCATAAATTATAACAACCAAATAGAGGAAGAAGTTAATAATCAAAGCTATTATAAATTGAATATGGCTAATACAAATAGCATAGCTAGCACTATAGATGTAACCAATATTACAAGAGGATATAATGTTGATTTAGAGTTAGCAACTATTAATGGAACAGTAAATGAATATAATTTCTATAGCTGGGATAAATATACTAAAAATTCTTCTGGAGAATATGTAAGTTATAACTCAAGCAAAATGCCTGATGAAGATATATATTGTTTCAGCACATTAAGACTTAATACATATGATTTAAGAATACTAACTAATAGCTTTAGATTTGATGGAGAATCATCAACTTTAATTAACACTGCAGTTATTGAATCTGTTGAATATAATAATCAAGAAGTAGATATAGACAATATAGAGAGTTTAAATGAAATAACTGAACTTAAATATTATTCAAAAATTAAAATTAGACAAATAGTTCCAACAGGATATAATTTTGCTCAATTTAAAGATGGAAATACATCATTAGAAAATAGTGAAGTTGGTGGTGGATATTTAGATTATAAATACACAACATCAATAGTTAATGATATAAACGAAATAGAAATTTACGTAACGAAAGACTTATCAATTGAAAGTTTATTTAATATTAAAACATTTACTGCAACATTTGATGATAGTACTAACCAATATGCATATAATTATCTAAGAATAGCCTCAAAGAATGGAGATATAATAGGCAATTTATCAGGTTCGTCAAAAACAATAACATTTAGTTTTGGCGATCAAATACAACTCCAATTAGAACAAAGATCAACAAGTACTAGATACTCAAATAAACAAAATAGTTTTGGTTTAGGAAGAGGTGACTACATTAATAACATAAAAGTTAAAAATGCTGGTGGAACTACTTTAGTAGATATTGATACTGAGTTTAAAAATGATAGTTATGATTACAAAAACACAATAATTAATACCAACTATGATAAAACAAATGAGGATCAATATAGTGGATTTGATGAAGATATCGTTATTTATTTCGAAAAGAGTAGTATTAATTACAAAATAAAATACGAAATATTTGGAATATATGATAATGGCGATTTATCAGAGCAAACTCCTTGGGTGATTGAAGAAGAAGCAGGGTACGATGAATTTTCTACTAATTGGACAACTAGTGCTGTAAACTTGTTATCATCTGAAGATTTGTTAGAAATATTAGAAAATAAAGGATATATAACTAGCGAACAAGTAAATGAATTAATGTTTGGTGGATGGCTACCAATAAACGTTACAAAGAGCGTTTTATTAAACGATTATATAGGCGTAGAATTAGGCCAAACAATAGGACAAAATTATACTAATACAGTATCACAAGTTAATGGTATTGATTTTAGTTATATATCTAGCAGCAAAAAGAACCAATATGGATTTACAGAAACATCTAGCGATGAATGGGGTTGGAATAAAGATAAAGTATTTACAACCTATTTATTGAACATGTATAAATTTGAAGAATCTACAAGTTATAATGGTATTTTAATTAAGTACAACTATAACCTTAAAGATAATGCAAATATTCAATATTATCTCAAAAATAGCATAACAACGCTAACAATTCCTACAACACATAATTCAACTAATATTGTTGAAGTTGGCGAATTTAATACAAGTAACACATATTCTGGATTAACTGATTTGATAATAAATGACAATATTAAGAAGATAGACGATAGCGCATTTAGTGGAGCTACATCTTTAGTAAATGTTACATTTGGCGATGGATT
>JAIKVY010000199.1 GCA_024685275.1 Clostridia bacterium | reverse complement strand
GTAATTATTTTGAATTAAGATAGTCTATTCGATATCAAATTATTCAATAAAAATTAAAATGATTAAAAATCAAAAATATTTATTAATATGTGTTTTATTTGTATCTATAGATACGATTATCTATATTATACAAAATCTCTTTTTGAAATCTTTGGTTTCTTTAAAAACAAATTTGATATCTTTGTAAGTGGATATATTAACGCGATACAAATACCTAAATTAATAGCCCAGAATGGTAATTGTTTTACTGTTCTTAATGCAAAGTATGCTGGCAATGTATATTTACTACTTAAAACATATACCCAAATACCTATTGTATTCAAACTTGTACATATTCCCAGTATTAGTATGAAACTAATTATTGTCTTAACTATTAAACTAAATTTAAAATCCATTTTTCGCAATAATAAAAAGACTAATCCTGATAATAAACCAATTAACCCTGTTGATACTGTTATTATTGGATTAAATACTCCTGATGGGTGTATTAAAAATCCTAATAAATCTCCAATTAATCCTACAACAAGTCCTTGTATTGGGCCAAGCAATGCTCCAGCTAAGAAACAAATAGTATACGTTAAGCTGATAGCATTTGAACCACCAATATTTATATTTATTGTAAATATGTTTGTTATTACACTTAATGCAGCAAACATAGCAGTATAACTAATCATCTTAACTGTAAATATCTTTTTGTTTTTCTTTTTGGCAGTTTTCTCTTCTTGATTTATTAATTCGTCAGCATTTGATTCTAAAACATTATTATCAACATTTTCCTGCTCAGTTGATGATTCAACAATTATTTGTTCGTTTTGATTATCCGACATATTACCTCCATTATTTAGAGGCGTCTCAATTGTTTATGAAGCAACGGACGCAATAAGGCATCGCAACTTTTGTTTTCGTCTTACATCGACATCCCATATGTAAACACTTAACGCACCTTATTTACTCTGCTCTTTAATCTTAAAATTATTATTGATATTTGTCAATTTTTATAGATACTTGATTAAATTCGATATTTTAAAAAGTTAATTATTCTATTATAATTATATTATTGGAGGGAATATGACTGCCGGTAGATTTGTAATGTATATTGCTATTGTAATAGCTGTTAATGTAGGCTTCTTTTTTGCTCAATTTGCCTTGCATAAGAGAATGACTTGGTGGCTAAGCTTAATTTTATTTGTTGTTAAATTTATATTAACTACTTTATTTGCTTTATTAGCTGTTGCAATTACTAGCCCATTTGGGTGGATGTTAACACCTTTAACTTTAGGTTTGTATTTAACGTTCCTAGGCGATGCTATCGCAGATTTAATTGTTCTTATATATATGGTAGTAAAAATTATAGCTGCTAAGAAACATAAATCTGATACAACTAAAGAAAAAGTTAAACCTATGAATGTATGGCTTAGAGGCGGTTTAGGATTTATTTTAACAATTGCAATAATGACATATGGTATGATTAATATGCAAATAGTTACTCCAAAATACCACACATTTACTTCAGATAAATTACAACATGAATATACAGGAATATTTATTGCAGATCTTCATTATGGTTCAAGCCAAACAGAAAAAACTATAGATAAAGCTTTTGAAAGAATTAAATCTGAAAATGCAGACTTCATTATGCTTGGGGGCGATATTACTGATGAATATACAACTAAAGAAGAAATGGAATTGATATATCATAAGATTGCCTCAATAGGTGTACCAACTTACTTTATATATGGAAATCATGATAGACAACCTAAAGCTGAAAAATGGGCTGGCGGAAGGAAATATACTGATGAAGAATTGGTAAATACCATAACTTCTAATGGAATTGTAATTTTACAAGATTCATTTGTTAATTTTGCTGATGATTTAGTTATTATTGGTAGAGAAGATAGTTCAGTTGAAACTAGAAAAAAACTTGATGAACTAGCGGCTAGACCAAATAACGCATATGTAATTACTGTTGATCACTCTCCATACCAATATGATGAAATAGAAGCAATTGGCTCAGATTTACAATTATCTGGACATACTCATGGTGGGCAATATTTCCCTATGGGATTTAATCTAAATGTTGTTATTAAAAATGTATACGGTGATTTCCAATATGGTAATACACATTTATATGTTTCATCAGGTTTTAGTGGTTGGAAGGATCCATTTAGAACAACACATTTTTGTAACTACGAAGTAATACATTTCAAACCAGCTAATTAATTTATATTTGATTGTTTTTGTGATATAATCAATTATATGAAACAAAGAGTTGTAGTAGGAATGAGTGGTGGAGTTGATTCTTCTGTTGCTGCTCTATTATTAAAAGAACAAGGATATGAAGTTATTGGTTTATTCATGCATAATTGGAATGAACCAGATAACGAAAATTGCTCATCAGAAGACGATTTTAACGATGTACGAAGGGTTTGCTCTACTCTAGATATACCATATTACTCAGTTGATTTTTCAAAAGAATATTATAAAAATGTATTCGAAACATTCTTGCATGAATATGAACTTGGTAGAACACCTAATCCAGATGTTTTATGTAATAAAGAAATTAAATTTGGTGTCTTTAAAGATATGGCAAAAAAGATTGGTGGTGATTTAGTTGCAACAGGACATTACGCTGATATCACCAAAATAGATGGTAGAACATATTTATCAAGATCTTTAGATGAAAATAAAGATCAAACTTACTTTTTAAATCAAGTAACTGAAGATCAAATTAGAGATGTAATATTTCCTCTTGCTAAATTTAGCGATAAAAAATTAGTGAGAGAAATTGCTGAAAAAAACAATCTGTTTAATGCTAAGAAAAAAGATTCTACTGGAATATGTTTTATTGGTGAAAGAAATTTCAGAAAATTCTTATCAACATATTTACCAATGAAAGAAGGAAAGATTCTTACATTAGATGGTAAAGAAGTTGGCACTCATAAAGGTGTTTTTTATTACACTGAAGGACAACATAAAGGATTTGGTGTTGGTGGAATTAAAGGCGAAAACAATAGTTCTCCATGGTATATTATTAAAAAAGATGTTAAGAATAATATTCTTTATGTTAACCAAGGTGAAACAGATGAACTATACTCTAACCAACTAGTTACAGAACCTTTTAATTTTATTACTAGGCCATTTAATGATGGAAAATATTTATGTAGAATTAGACACAGACAACCATTACAAGAAGTATATGTTGAATTTGATGAAAATAAAAAAGCTCACGTTTCATTTACTAATAAACAACGTGCTATTGTATCAGGTCAATATTGTGTTTTATATGATGATAAAATATGTCTAGGTGGTGGCATAATAGAATCGCATTAAACAATCACATATACATTTAACAACGATATACTAAAAAAAAGGACATGCTTAACACATGTCCTTAATTTATTGTTTTTAAGATTTTATATTAATTATTTACGATTTCTTAGTAATTCAGCGCCTCTGCTAAATTTCTCATCTAATCTGTCTTTATATTGATCAAGTTTAGATGGAACTACTTTCTTTTGCTTTGGTTCTTTCTTCTTTGTTGGAGCTGCATATTCTTTTCTTAAGTAGCTTGAATCAACCTTTACAAATCCTGTGAAAGCTTCAGCATAATCACATTTTTCTGTTCCAATTTCTAAAACATCTTTTCCTGCAAATTTTAATTCAGAAACGATAGGTAAAATGTCTCCTTCACCAAAAGCGATACCAACAACATCAATAGATGAATTTAAACTTAATTTTGTTCCATCAATAACTTCACGTGTATCAAGTCTATTTCTTCTCTTGCTTGCTACTGGTGTAACAGCATCATATCCCATTGCAGCAATATATTCATTGAAATCACGATTTCTTTTTGCAACATAACTATAAAATTTTACATATCTAATATCATAGCTTTCTGCAATTTCATCATATAATTTCTTAAAGCCTTCGCATGAGACTCTTAAACTTCCTAAATCAATTAATAAAGCAATTGTTTTCTTTGCCATCTTAAATTCCTCCTAAATTTTTTATATATTCTTTGTTCTATAATAATAAAACAAATACTGTTGAGCATATCCGGAAAGTTCTTTAAAGTGGTTAACTAAATTTCTTTCCATCCTTTCTATGTTTGCTTCCTCTTTAAACCCGAGAATTTTATAGATTTTTTTCGACCATGTGTCCATTGGAAATAAATCCATATTATGCAAACTAAATAATTCAATACAATCAGCAACCTTAGGTCCAACACCTTTTAGAGTTAAAAGATATTTTCTAGATTCTACTGAATTCATTTTTTTAATACCTTCATAATCAAAACTGTTATCATAGAATTTTTTGGCTGTATCATATATGTATGGAGCCCTATATCCACAACCCATCTTTTCTAAAAATTGAATTCCAGCATCAATAATTTTTTCTGCTGTAGGAAAAGCATAGTATTGTCCATCTATTCTTTCACCTAAATTATATGCTAATCTTTCAATAATACCTTTTATTCTAGGTATGTTATTGTTAGCAGATATTATAAATGAAATAACAGTTTCATATAAATCTTGGTTAAGGATCCTGATGCCATGACCGAATTCTATTGGTTTAGTCATACCATCGTATTTTGCTAATTGATTTTTGATTTCACTATAATCTCTTTTTAGGTCAAAATAGTCCAAAAAAAAGTCAACTTCGCTTGTTTTTAGTATAACACACGTATTCTGCTTTTGCAATATACATATTTTATCTTTTGCTATTAATGTATGACAATTCTCTACTTTTTGATACCTAAAGACTTGTCCGCAGTCCAGAATGTGCTCAATTACAAAATCTTTATCGTCTTCTATTACGATTGAGTTGTTTTCTATAAAATAATTCAAAATTATTTAACTTCTACACTAACTACTTTATAACGATTAAGTCTTGTTCCGCCTTCAGTAAATCTAACAACACCATCTGCAGTTGCAAATATTGTGTGATCTTTACCGATACCAACGTTAGCTCCACAATGGAATTTAGTTCCTCTTTGTCTAACTAAGATATTACCAGCTAAACATGCTTGTCCATCACTTTTCTTTGGCCCAAGTCTTTTAGATTCGCTATCACGTCCATTTCTGGTACTTCCCATACCTTTCTTGTGAGCAAATAATTGTAAATTAATCTTTATCATAATTCTAATTCCTCCAATTTAACATAGGCTTTATAGTCATCAATGATTCCTAATATACCTATTCTCAAGGTTTCCACTATCGTTTGCTGTCTTATTTTTTCTTCATCGCTATTAGGATTTGGAACTTCAAACGATAAAAAACCGCTTTTACCATCTACTTTGTACTTTACTTCATTTGTTGAAAATTTCATCATCCCATTTAAGGCTGCTTGTGAGAGTATACTAACTGCACTACAAACAATATCTTTTCCATATTCAGCATATCCTGAGTGTCCACTAATTTCCACCTTTAGATATTCTGTTCCTTTTTTGAACAATAAAACTTTAATCATTATTAACCAACAATTTTTGTAATTTTAACTAAAGTATATGGTTGACGATGGCCTTGATGTTTTCTAACATTCTTCTTTGATTTATATTTGAAAATATCAATCTTTGGGCCTTTACCATTTTCTTTTATAACAGTGGCTTCAACATAAGCATCTTTTACATTGTTTCCAACTAAAACTTCACCATCTTTATTTAACATTTCAACAGCAAATTTAACAGTGTCGTTAGCTTTAACTTCATTTAATAATTCAACTTTTACTAATGAATCTTGTTCAACTTTGAATTGCTTGCCACCAGCTACCATGATTGCATACAACATATCTAGACTACCCTCCTTTTTCGAAGACTCGCTTACCAAGGTGATACAAATCTTGTGTATTCTTTTAATACCTTTTAAATGCGGTTACGAAGTATGGTATCATAATTATTGTGATTTTGCAACAAAATTTACTTATAATGTTATAAAAAAGTCCAGATATATTAACCTGGACTTTATCAAAATCTATTAAATATTATAAAAAATTATTTATTATCTTTATTTAATTCTTCTAGCTTTTCAGCTGCTTCCTCTTCAGCTTTCCTTTCTCTATATGTTTTATATCCTACTTTTTCATTATCTGCTGTATCATAGCTTTTTCCACCAACAGCAATTACGCAAAGTAATCCACATAAAGCAACTACAACTGCTATTATTGGAAGAACTAATTTTGCTGCTATAAATTGATCTACTAAGGCTAGAACTGCTGCAACAATAAATATTCCACCTACAATAATGTTTAATTTCTTTACAAAAGTAAGTCCTTTAACCAATAAACCTTTAAATAAAAATACTAAAGCAATAACTGCAAATGCCGCTGCTAAAACCCAAGATAATTTAACATTTTTGAATTGATCAGGTAATAAAACTGATAATAACCAAACTACAGCTGCTGCTAAAATAACTAATCCTATAATAATTTTAAAAATTGTATTTTTCTTTTTCATTTTTTGCCTCCTCTTATCTTAAAATAACATCATGAGATACTGAACAAATTTTTTCGCCCTCAGACAAAACTATATTATCTCTATGAGAATATTCTCTAACAAATTCACCAATTCTAATATTAAATTTATCAGCTGAATCACTTGTTGATAAAATAGTATATTTACCTGGAATAATTGTTCCTAAAGTTTCTACTGTGTATTCAACTCCAATCTTTAAAATAATATCTCCAACATTGTGTGTAACTGCTATATCACCTTCTCCTTCCATTTCTTTAGATGAATTTGTGTATCTAACGCCATCAACGATCTTCACATCATCTGCTTTATTTTCAGAATTTATAGCATCAATTTCTTCTTTCTTTTTCTTGTTTTTTACAGCAAAAACAATTGCTATTATCCCAAATACAATAGCTATCAATGCTAGAGCACCAATTAAATAGTAATACCACATATTATTGTCCTCCTAAAAA
>JAIKVY010000192.1 GCA_024685275.1 Clostridia bacterium | reverse complement strand
AATATTGAGTATACGATTACATTAAAATACATTTTTGATGTATTAAATGGTGATACAAATAAAAAGATTTTAGATGTTGGTGCAGGTACTGGTAGGTATTCAATAAAATTACATAATTTAGGATATGATGTTGAAGCTATTGAATTGGTTGAACATAATATAAAAATTATGAGAAAAAACTGTGAAGGAATAAAAGCTCATAAGGGTAATGCATTAGATTTATCTAGATATAAAGATAATACTTTTGATGTAGTTTTGGTGTTTGGGCCAATGTATCACTTGTTTAGTGAAGAAGATAGAATAAAAGCTTTGTTAGAAGCAAAAAGGGTATGTAAAAGTGATGGATATATTTTAATTGCTTATTATATGAATGAATATGCTGTTATCAATTATGGCTTTTTGCGCGGGCATATAAAGGAATGTTTAGTTGATGGTTCTCTTGATGATAAATATCATTATGTTCCTAAAGAAGGGGATTTATATTCATTTGTAAGATTAGAAGATATCGATAAATTAAATAAAGAGTGTGATTTAAGCAGAGAGAAAATAATATCTTGTGATGGGATTGCAGATTATATGCGTGTTCAACTCAATAAAATGAGTGACGAGGTATATGAAGAATTTGTTAAATATAATCTATCTATTGCTGAAAGACAAGATTTAATAGGGTACAGCGCACATACATTAGATATAGTAAAAAAGAAATAATTCTAAAATTTAATTAATTGTTCGTTTGAATATCAACGTAGAATTTATATAATTGTGGAGCAACACTTGGCCAAAGCTGAGCAATTTCATTTGCTTTTTTCTTTGTTGGTACGTTATATATTTTAAACTCACACAATAAATGTGTTTCTTGCTTGATTAAACATCTAACATTATATGTTCTATCTTGTGTTAGTTCTATTTTTGTGGTTAGTTCTTGCTTAATTCTGTAATTCAATTTTTGTGAACGAATATAGGAAGCTATTTCTTCTCTAGTAGATTTAAAAATGTTTTCATAGAAATACATTAAACAAGTATGACCATCTTCTGTAATTTCATAATATTTTGTATCTTGATTTCTACGATCTTCTCTACAAATTATCATTTTTGAATTAATTAATTCATCTAGGATTTGTTCTACAAATAAATATGGAATCCATGTGTTATCTATACAACACATTTGAAAAATATTTTCCTTGGTAATAGGTATTTCGTATTTCTCTAATACGAACAAAAGTAATATTTTATTTGTTACTAAATCGTTAGACATTTGCGCCATAGTGTATCAAGTATAAAATGTTTTTGATGTTTTGTAAACGCTTTAAAGGTATAATTTTTTAATAAAAAATTGAGAAAATAGGCAAAATACAACATATTGTGGTTGAAAATTTAAATGATACACAAGATGTTGTGGTTACTTACCAGTACTACCAATTCCGCCTGTTCTTTTTGTAGTTGTTTTATCGTCAATTGTTATACCGAAAGGAATAAATATGCCTTGGCAAAACTTATCTTGAAAATTTATTGTAAGAACTTTTTCTGAATCATTTGATTGATTTGATATTTTACACATTATATGACCCTCATTGTCACCATAATAATAATCAGCATCAATAATGCCACATGTGTTATCTAATTGCATTCTATATTTAAAGCCTAAACTTGAACGTGGGAAAATCATAAGAACATATCCATCATCAATTTTAGCTCTAATTCCAGTTGGAATAATTATAGATTCACCTGGGTGTAAAGAAACAGTAAAAGGTGATTTAAAATCATTGCCAGCACTTTGTTCTGTAGATCTAGTTGGAAGTTGAATATTGTTATAGATTTCTTCAATTTCTTTGTCAGCAAGATTGAATTTTAAATTTTTAACATCTTTTATAAATTGTTCTTTAGATACTTTAAAAAATTGTGCAATTCTATTCATCTAATTACTCCTAATTTTTGTGTGCCCAAACTGGAGAAGGAATTCTTCCACCTCTATTTACAAAAACAGAAGGAGAATATTTACTAACTTCCATTATTGGAGCACTTCCTAATAATCCACCAAAATTAACAGAACCTGATTCTTTTCCATAAACAGGAATTACTCTTACAGCTGTTGTTTTATTATTTGTAACACCAATTGCAGCTTCATCAGCAATAATGGCTGAAATAACTTCACTTGGTGTAGAACCTGGTATTGCAATCATATCTAATCCGACGCTACAAACAGCTGTCATTGCTTCTAATTTTTCAATTTTTAAAGCACCTTTCTTTGCAGCATTAATCATTCCTATATCTTCACTAACTGGAATAAATGCTCCAGATAATCCACCAACATGACTTGTTGCCATTAATCCACCTTTTTTAACAGCATCATTTAGTAGAGCTAGACAAGCAGTTGTTCCACATGCACCAACTGATTCTAGGCCTATTTCTTCTAAAATATGAGCAACAGAATCGCCCATTGTTGGAGTAGGCGCGAGGGACAAGTCAACTATACCAAAATTAGCATTTAATCTTTTACTTGCTTCTTGAGCAACAAATTGACCAACTCTAGTAATTTTATATGCGACCTTTTTAATTGTTTCAGCAACAACTGTTAAATCTGCATCTTTAACTTTTTCTAAGGCAACTTTAACAACTCCTGGGCCTGAAACACCAACATTAATTACGCAATCACCTTCACCAACGCCATGGAAAGCTCCTGCCATAAATGGGTTATCTTCAACTGCGTTAGCAAATACAACTAATTTAGCGCAGCCAATACTATCATTATCTTTTGTTAATTCTGCAGTTTCTTTAACAATTTTACCCATTAGTTTAACTGCATCCATGTTGATACCACTTTGGGTTGAACCAATGTTAATAGATGAACATAATTTTTTAGTTGATTTTAATGCTTCTGGGATAGTTAATAAAAATCTCTTTTCATAATCTGTCATACCTTTATGAACTAAAGCAGTATAACCACCTATAAAATCTACATTACAAATTTCAGCACATTTATCTAAAGTTTTAGCTACTTCAATTTCACCACCAATTCTAGCGCAAATCAAACTAACCGGAGTAACAGATATCCTTTTGTTAACAATAGGGATACCAATCTCGCTAGCAATCGAATTAGCGACATCAACTAATTTACCAGCTTTTTCTGTAATTTTCTTCTCAATATTTTGACAAGTTTTTTCTACTGAACCATCTATACAATCAAGTAAAGAAATACCCATTGTAACAGTTCTAACATCTAAGTGTTCAGAGTCAACCATTCTATTTGTTTCTAATACTTCATTAATTGATATCATGATTGCCTCTTTTTAAATTCTATGCATTGAGTTAAATATTTCTTCGTTTTGCATTTTTATTTCAACTCCAATTTCTTTACCAAGTTCTTGGAGTTTATTTTGAATATCTACAAATTTATATGCTGAATCTTTTAAATCAACGAGCATAATCATTGTGAAATAGTCTTGCATAATTGTTTGAGAAATGTCCTCAATATTAACATCTAATTCACAAAGTTTTGTTGCAACTTTTCCAATAATTCCTTTCTTATCTTTTCCAATAACTGATACGATTGCTTTCATTTTTATATATCTAACACATTTAATATTTAACAAATATATTATTTGTTATTTGTGTTATCCTTTTTTTCGTCTATATTATAGCATGTTTTTTCAATAAGTCTTCTAAAAAATTGGTCTGCTAAATAAAGTCTATCAATATGGCATCTTTCATTTAATCCATGAATTCTTTTTGAGTCTGAAAAATCAACTTCAAATGGAGTGAACCTATATAAATGCTCAGAAACATTTTCATAGTGTTTTGAGTCAGTAGCGCCTATAAATGGATATGATGAAACAATAATTCCATGATATACGTCCTTTATGCATCCTTTGATTGTGTCAAATATTGGATCTCCTTCAGAAGGACTTATTCTAGTTGGTTCAAATGTCTTATTATATTCCTCAATTTCATATTCTTTACCTATAACTTTTTTGATATGATGAATAACATCACTAGAAGTTTCCCCAGCATTAATTCTAACGTTCATAACGGCACTTGCTTTAACAGGAATGACGTTTGGGGCAGTAGAACCTTCAAGTTTAGTAAATGCAATAGTTGTTCTTAAAATACTGTTTGTAAGTGGATTAACAGCGCTTAAAACAGGTTTTAATAATGGAGAAAGAATATCACTATTAACGAATAAGAATTTATATAATGGCTTCATATATGGAGCTAAATTCTTTAATGTAATTTTTAATGGTACAGATCTATATGCTTTCATAGGGTGTTTGTTTAATTTAGTTATAGCTTTTGCAATCATATCAACTGAAGATACTTTCTTTGGGCTAGCACCATGACCACCATCTTTTGTTGAAGTAATTTTAAAATCAGCATATCCTTTATCGCATGTTCCTATCAAGGCAATTTTTCCATCTATGCCAAGAAGAGAACCATCCGTTATAGTCCCACCTTCGTCTAAAATAAATTCAAACTTAATATTA
>JAIKVY010000163.1 GCA_024685275.1 Clostridia bacterium | reverse complement strand
TTTTTTGATAAGATATCTAAATCATCAATAGAAATACATCTTCTAACATAACCTTCAGATTTGTCCATTATAGAAGCTATTTTGCAAATAGTTAATCCTTGACTATGCAATTTCTTTACCATTTCAGCATTTTTTCTTTTTTTTTCTTGATTTTCATTGGTTTTTATTATGCTTATTTGTTTTGAAGCAAAATAGTTATTAAATGATTCAGTATCTAATGTATCAAGCTTTTTAAAAAGTCTAATATCAATTTTTGATTCTAAACATGCATATGATATTTGCATACCATTGTCTATTAGTGATTTACAGTTAAGAAATCTTTCTTTTAATGTTATTTTTTGTTCGTAATCTAATTCAACTTCATCAACAATTTCTTTTCCATTAAAAATTTTCTTATTTCTAATATGCAATAATTTGATAGATTTTTAATCAAATGAAATCTATCACTCACTTGGATTATTTCACTATTTGCATTTATTATTGCTGTTTTATATGTATTGGAACCATCTCTAGAAGCGAGTATTAAATTTGGAAAGAGCCATATTCAATTTAGCATTAACAATCCCTCGCGATACAAAATATTTGACCTTATAACACAACAAAAAAAAGAACAAAAACAAACCAGAGAGTGTTAACAAATAACATTCTCTTTTTTTATTGTCTAATAACCTAATCTATATTTTAATAATAACAATATAAACCAAAAATTAATTCAATCTATTATCTCATAATATATTGAATATTGACTTTTTTATTTAATGAAACTAACATTAAACTATTAGCCGTATACATATTAATATGTATACTAAACAAAAAATTAGGAGAGACAGCATGAAAAAAATTAAGTATTTAGGACTCATATTATTGCTTGTTTTATTTTCATTAGTATTTGCAGCATGTGGATCAGATGTTATTGACGGAATAATTAATGATCTTAACAAACTTCCAATATCAGTAGAAATAACTGGTCTTGAAGGTGTAAATGGAACAGCACAAGTAGAACTCTTATCAGAAACAGAATTAAAAAATGCATTAGACATTGTTAAAAAAGACTTTTATATTGCAGAAGGTGAAACGGTATATGCCGTAGACATTTCTATTAAAGATGAATCAGGTGAGGACGTTAAAATAGACAATCCAGTAACAGTTACTATAACGGTAAATGATACAAAACTTCCACTAGATAAGTTAACAGTTTTCCATGTACATAATAATACAGCTGAAGAAATTGTTCCTAGAGTAGCTGATGGCAAGCTTGTAGTTAGTGTAACTTCTTTTTCGCCATTTTTGGTTGTTCCAAAACATGAACATTCATTTGGAGAATGGAAAGTATATAGTGAAGCTAGTGGGTGTGGAGAAATGGGGCTAGAAAGAAGAACATGTGCTTGTGGTGAATTTGAAGAAAGAGACTATGAAAAACGTCATGAGTTAACTCATGTAGATAAAGTAGATGCAACATGTACTAAAGCTGGCACAAAAGAATACTGGACATGTAGCGAATGTGAGAAGATGTTTACAGATGAAACAACATCAACAGAATTAACTAAAAATGATGTTATAATACCAGCTTTAGGCCATGTTGATAAAAATAGTGATAAGAAATGTGATAGATGCGGAGAAACATTAGGAAAAGATGGTCAAGAAGGCGATGATAGTGGAAAAGTTGATCCAAAAGACGACGATACCAAACCAAAGGATGATGAAACAGATCCAAAAGAAGATGAGAATCTAATAACTGAAGATGAAGTAATCACAACATATAAAAGAGTAGGTAACGATATCTATTTTGGATACTATCCACAAACATTAGTAACGGATGAAACATTATTAGCACAATTAAATCAAACATATACAGACCTTCCTGGAAGAACAGAAGATCAATTTAATGGATGGACGTCATATGAGTATTATGTTGGAGAAAATGCTAATGGTTCAGCACAGAAAGCAAATATAATGTTCTATTTTGATACAGAATACAACAATGCTAAATATAGAGCAGTATACATGTTACAATATAGATCTGATAATCCAGATTATGCTGTTGGATATCAACCATCAAGTTCAGATAAATGGAGTAGAACAAGACAAGAAAATACAGGTTATCAAAGATGTGTTGTTTATTGGTTTAAATATGAGCCAATCAAGTGGAGAATATTAGAAGAAAGAAAAGATGGTAAAGCGTTATTAATTGCAGACATTGTTCTTGATAGCCAAGCATTCTTAGATATTGTTGAATTTATAGGATATAATGATAAATCAAATTCTATGTATAGAAACACAAATCCTGGTGTTCCAGAAAATACATATGTAAATAATTATGAATATAGTTCAATTAGGGCATGGTTAAATGATACATTCTACAATACTGCATTTACACAATTACAAAAACAATTAATAGTTTTAACAAATGTTGATAATGGAGTAAATAGTTCACATGCTACTGAAGTATATATAAATGGAACAAGTGAATATAATGTTGGAACAGAATTTTTATGTAATAATACAAATGATTATATTTTCTTGCCAAGTTTAGCTGATATGGGAAATAGTGATTATGGATTTGATGTAATAAATAATTCTGATCAGGCTAGACGTCGTAAATTTTCAGATTATGCATGTTCTCAAGGATTATTTGTTTATAATAATCAATATACGGGATATGAGGACTTTGCATGTTATTGGCTTAGAACAGCAAGAGAAGATCCAGAAAATGATAGTTATGCGTTATTTGTCCAAGAAGGTGGAGGATTAAGAATTTCAGGAGTTACTAGTGGAATAGGTAGAACAAATGATAACTCTTGTGGTGTTTGTCCAATGCTCTATATTACATTGGCTGAATAATAAAATACATACAATAATAGTATTTAAACAATAATAATATGCTGGTATTCCAAAAACATACCAACATTTTTTATACTTTTTTGTAGTATTTATTTGTTATGCTAAATATGATATGCTATTAAATATGGAGAGAAAATGTCTTTAAAACAAATTAATAAGTGCCCTAAATGTGGAGGCGAATTAAAATTAAACAATGGACAATATACTTGTATTCATTGTAATTCAGTATTTATTGATAACTATATAGAAAACAATGCTAAAATAATAAAATCATTTTTAGATGAATTAAAAATTGAAAAAGTAGCAGCATTAAGACAAAGATTATGGGAACAAATTCATGCTAAATATTTATCAAGTGAAGAAATATCTAGTATTGCAAAAGAAATAAGATCAATATTACCAGAAGATTTTTTAGCTCAGTTCTATGAAGTTGCTTGTAGTAAAAACAAGAGAGACGTAGTAAAGTTTATTAAAAACATTGACTATGAAAAAGAATATCCTTATTTAGATTTAGTTGTTGAATTCATGATAAGAAACCTAACATCTGGTAATTTGCTAGCAGTAAATAATTTAATAGAAAAAGCATACCATGAAAAAAATATTGAACTATATTATAAATATACAACTCAATTATCCAAAGAAGCTGAGAAAGTATCAAATGGAGTATATGAGGTAAATATTCCAAGAGAATTCTTTATTGCATATTCAAGCAGTGATATTGAAAAAGTAGAAGAAATAACTAAACATCTAGAAGAGCAAGGTTTTTCATGTTTTGTTGCAATGCGTAATTTAAGACATGGATTAGGGGCTGTTGAACAATATAATAAAGCATTAAAAAAGGCTATTGATAATTGTAAGATATTTTTATTTATATCATCTAAAAATTCAAGAAGTTATTCATGTGATGCATTAACAAAAGAAATGACATATGTAAAAACAAAAGATACTGAAATCGCGCCAATTGATTACATATTTAATTATTCAAAAATACCAAATCAATATAAAAAACCAAGAATACAATATAGACTAGATAATGAACAAACCCCAGTAGCAGATAAATTAGTTAATGAGTTTTTTGATGGATATCAATGGTGTGAATCACTAGAAGCATTAGATGAAAGAGTAGCAAACATTCTTTATTCAACAGATACCAATAAAGATAAAGATGATCAAAAAAATGAACAACTTGATTCAAAGAATAACGAACATAAAGTTGATAATAGAACTGATGAAGAAAAGAAAGAATTATCTATAAATTCACAAATTGGTGATATTGTTGAATTTGGTTCATATCCACAAATAAAACAAAATAAGGGATTTATATCTGAACCAATTAAATGGAAGATACTTGATATTCAAAATGGTGAAGCACTATTATTATCTGAAAAAGTATTGGATTGTATTCCATATCAAAGCGATTATGAACAATCGCTTAGGGATGATAAATGTATAACTAAAGCAAATAATGCCCCAAAAGGAACATTTGCAAATAATTATCAATATAGTCAAATAAGATATTGGTTAAATAATAACTTTTTAAATAAAGCGTTTACTAAAGAAGAACAATCAAAAATATTAGTAACTACTGTAGATAATAGTGCATCATCAACAGGATATTCTTCAAACATATATGTATGCAATAATACAAATGATAAAGTATATATATTAAGCGTAAATGAAATATCTGGAAACAAGTATGGGTTTATTTCTGACTTAACTAGACAAAAGAAAGGTACTGATTACGCTAAAACACAAGGATTAAAACTGGATGAAGAAAATAATGCTAGTTATTGGCTCAGATCACCAAATCTAGAATATTCAAACTCATCAGCGAAAGTATTTAGTGATGGCTGTATTGATAATGATGATGTTGATTATATTCGTTGCGGAGTCGCTCCTGTTATAAAAATAAAATTATGATAATCTAAATACTAATAACGAGGTACTTAATAAATGGATGTATTTTTTAACGATTTTAATGAAAAACAATTAAATGCAATCAAAGCAGATGCTGATAAAGTGTGTGTATACGCTGGACCCGGTACAGGTAAAACAAAAACATTAGTTGGTAGATATGTATATTTACAAAAAGAATTGGGTGTCTTGCCAAAGGATATATTGTGTTTAACATTTACTAAAAAGGCAGCACAGGAAATGTCGGAAAAAATTAAGACTGCTTGTGGAGATAACATATCTAAATATATCGGCACTATTCATAGTATGGGAAATAGAATATTAAGTGAAGATATTTTTAGATTTGGATTTCCGAATAAATACTCCATTTTGACAGATGATGATCAAAATTTATTTATATATGATATGATGTGTCAGTTGCAAATGTTTGGAGATAATGCTCAGGAAGATAACAATAGAATTACAATTAATGATGTAATGGTATATATTAATAAAGCTAAAAATATTGATAAAGAATGTGAATATTTTAAACTTATTCTGAATAAATCACTAATAGAAGATAGAATACAAAAAATTAATGAGGAAATATTACAGGATAATGATTCGGAAGAACACTTAATCTTATTGAAAGAAGAAAAAATATATTATTCATATTTACTATTACAAGCAGACAATTATTATCTTGATTTTAATGATTTAATTTTAGTAACGAATTATATACTTAGAAATAGTGATTTGGTATTAAGCAAGTGGGCTTCAAAATTCCGTCATATCCTAGTTGATGAATTTCAGGATTTAACTGATGATGAATATGAGCTAATATGTCATTTAGCTAGTAAATATGGAAGAATATTTGGTGTCGGCGATCCAGACCAAAGTATATATAGATTTAGAGGATCTAGAGTTGAAATATTTAATGAATTCTATCAATCATGTGATATGCGTTTTGATTTTAGTGAAAATTATAGATCATATCAAGAGATTATTGATTTAAGTCATGATTTAATTTCAGCAAATACTGATAGGGTAGTTGATATTAAATTACATTGTTATAAAGGAACTCGTTTGGTTCCAAAGATAATTCATACAGTTGATAGATATACAGAAGCAGTTTACGTTGCTGAAAAGATTCAAGAAATAAATAAAAAAGACGATAACCTTTCTGATTGTGCAATTTTATATAGGAATAATCAATGTTCACTAGTTTTTGAAGAGTATTTCCAACTTAAAAAAATACCGTATAAAGTTTATTCAAAAAATGAATTCTTCAAAACTGAAGAAATTAAAACAGCAATTGGATATATTAAATTCATGATATATAAGGATGATTTATCATTTTTAACTGTGATTAGAAAATTCAATAAATACATTAGTAATGTGATGATTAATCAAATAAAAAAGCAATCTTTGGTAAATAATATTACATGTTGGCAATATATAAAAGATAATTATAAAAACTCAGATTATGGTAATAGATTTAACGATTTTGTTTATTTTGTTAAAAACATGGACCTGATAGATCCAACTGATGATTTTGAAAAATGGTGTATTAAAATATTATCTGATTCAAATTTTTTAAAATATGTATTTGCCACAGGAGATGAGGATAAAGCAAATAATATTAAACAATTAATAGATATGATTCATGCCTTTGAGCCAGATGATCCAGAAAAAAATATTGCAGAGGAATTTTTAAATTATATTGCACTATTATGTGATGGCGATGTAAATGAAGAAAAAGATAAGGTGCAAATGATGTCAATTCACTGCTCAAAAGGAATGCAATACAAATATGTTTTTGTTGTAGATTTTAACGAAGGATATATGCCATCTAATAAGGCAGAGGGCAAAGAAGATATCGCTGAGGAAAGAAGAGTTGTGTATGTTGCATTTACCAGAGCGCAAAATGAGTTATATATTTTAGAATCATTGGGAGATGATGGATCATCAAAAATTTCTTCATTTTCAAAATCGCTTAATGAATATAACTACTCATTCGCAAATTATACTGCAGTAGAAAAGAAACCATCAAATACAATTATTAGGGAAGGGACACTGGTTAAACACAAAAGAAACGGTAAAGGTATAGTAGAAAGTATAAATAGTTTACAAAAACTATGCACTGTAAAGTTTTATGATTATTATAATCCAAAAACTGTTAGATTAGATGACTTAATAGTTATTACTAATCAGAGAGAACTAAATTTTGCAATAAACATTGATATTGTTAGAAAAATAAAAGAAGAACATACATTTGAATATACAATTGGTGAAATTGTAATACATAAAGAATATGGTAGTGGAATTATTACTGGAGTAAATGATA
>JAIKVY010000162.1 GCA_024685275.1 Clostridia bacterium | reverse complement strand
CTGTTTCAGCTTCAACAAATGTTAATTATACGTTAATTTCATCTAATGAATATTACGATATTTTAATTGTAGGAAATAATGGAAAGTATTATTTAGCTCATATTGGAAAGATCTTTATCGATACAGAGCCACCAAGATTTATAAATAGTATGACATTCTTTACAGCTGTTTCATCATGTGATGATGAAGTAACCGATGTAAGTTATGCTTATTCAAATTTACAAACAATTTGGGGTAATACGGTAACAAATAATATTTATACCAACGCGGAAGTAAACGTTTATGCTTACGTTGAAGATTCTGCTAGTGGAGTTAAAACTGTAAAAACAGGTATTGAAGAAAATGCTACAGTATTAACAAAAGTAAGTATAACTGGAGTTCCTGTTTTAGTAGTAAGAGCAACGAATGAGTTATATGCTTATTATTACGGACAATCATATAATACAACTACATATAAACAAGAAAATAGAGATTTAACTTATTATAGATTAAAATCATCATCAGCTACTGCGATTAATTTAGCTGCATATGATAATTCTGATAACTATATAGACAAGAATAGTTCTAGTGCATATAAATTCACGCCTGTTACATTGAATTTAGATAACACAGAAGTAACATTCTCAAATAATAATGGTGGAACGGATTGGACAAACACATCAAAAGTTATCTCATTTACAGTAACTACTGGAATAAGTCAGTTAAGCAAATTTGATTTAATTGAAAAAACTGTAAAAAATGAGACTATTAACAGATCATTTGTATTGCCTAAATATTCAAGCAATGGTGCAATTGTTCCTACAAGTGGAGATACAACTTATATTAATAATTATTTATCAATCAGCGTGGCAAAAGCTGGAAATAATTATACATATAGTTTCAATATAACATATTCTAGTGATATTGATTCGACATTTGAAATAATTGGATATAATGGAATTACTGAAGCATATGCTAAAGGATATAAAGATAGTATTCCATATAAGAACACAAAAGAAGGGCATGGTGAATGTACTTTAACTACAGTTATTCCACATTCACATTCAAGTTATCAAGTTAGAATTGATAAAACTGCTCCAGTTATAGATGATGACGCAACAAGCACAAATAAGAAAGTTAATGGAGAACAATATAGTAACATTCCATCTTTAACAAGCTGGCATACTATAGCAAGAGTATTAAAAGTTGCATTGTATGATAGCAATAATGGAAATGATGTAGTTTCTGGTATTGATACAGAAAGAACTATCTTATTTAAGAAGAGTGGAAATAATTACACAAATATTGGTAGATTAAATAAATTCTTAACAATAACTGGTTCTAAAGATAATAATGCTGGTATTTATATTTCTATGAGTGGAACAACTCAAGTTGAACTTGATGAATATAATACATATAGAATACAAATATATGATTTGGCTGGAAACGAGAAAGTATATGAATTTATTAATAGAATAGATAATGATAGCGTTACTATTACTAATAATAAAGTATACTTTGAGACTCAAAGTGGAGAAAAAATAGCCGAAGCTCAATATGAATATAAAGATAATGCATATGTTTATTATATGACACCTGTTGGCGTTAGATCTCCAATAGCATGGGCAAATACAAAATTATTCTTGAATTTTGATTATTCATGTAATAGTGGATTATATGTTCAAGTATATAGTAGTGATAGCAATATCCAAGGCACATATACGTATTCAGAAACCGAGCAAAAAGTTATTAAAAATTCTGCTGTAGTTGATACAACTGCTTTGACAGGGAATTATAAGATTTCATTAGGTTCTGGAAGTTCATATAAAGGATATTATGCGTTTAGATTCTTAAGTGTAGCTGAATATAATGAATTATCATCAACACAAAGAGTAACAAGTGGAACGACGTACAATATTAATCTAAAAGCTTGGGAAACAACTTCACAAGAATCTTCTAAATCTATTGAAGTCAATGATGCATTTAAAACTGGATTAGTTGCATACGATATAATTACCCCGACTTTAAGCAATAGTACAAATATGGCATTTAATCCAGCATATGGAAGCAGTACTGTTATAGATAATACATATAACGGCCATTATGCTAGTGATGTAAATGCAATATATAATAGCGATAATGTAGCTGGATATATAGATACGCAATCAGGCTGGCTTGGCTCAGATACAACATTTAGTTTAGTTCTAAATTCTTCATCTAAATTTGCAAGTGGCGCGATAATGCAATATCAGTTTAAAAACTATGGTGATGAATGGTCTAATTTGAATATGTTCTACGAAGGATATATATATTCGTATACAAATGAATCATGGGTTAAAGGTTCATCACAAACTAATGATTGCGCTGTAACTATTAATACGACAACTGGAGTAGCTACAATGGCTATTTCTTTAAGAGAAAGTTGTAATAATAGAGTATATAGAGTAAGAATGGTTACTGGTTCTGGCTTGACAACCAATTGGTATACATTTGGATATATTGATTATGCTCACAACGTATTTAATGGTATAAGAATTGATAAATCAATTGCAACACATAGCAGTCTTTCAAGATTGACAAATGCTCAATTGACGGGCGAAATGACAAATCAACAAAATTATCAAACTCAACGTCAATCAGAATATCAAGCTGCTGGAAATAATGTATATGATACTAATAGTGGTAAATATACAAAATACAACTCAATTGTAGCTTCTATAGCAATAAGTAATATTGGATATAGTGGAGCAACTACAACTGTTAAAGATAATGGTTCTACAATTGCTGTATTCAATATTCCATATGCACAAGGACAACAAAGTGTAAGTAGATATTTTGCAGTAAGTGGAGATGGTAGCCATATTGTAACAATTGAAACTGTTTCAGGTGCTGGATTACATCCAACAAATATTACTTTAACAATATTAATTGATACAGCAACACCATATTTATATGTTAAAGGAATTAGTGGAACTAAAGCGACAAATTGGGGATGGACAGATAATAATATTGGAATTGTGGAAGCAGAATATTATTATATTTCTAACGTAACAATTACTTTCGGTGTAGGTAACATCGCATATACAGGAGGAACCAGATATATTAATAGTCCAAACAGTAGTGGCTATCAAATTCAGTATTCAAATGATAATGGTGACACATGGAATAAGATTGGATCTGCAAATACTTCTGTATTTACTGTTAGAGACGAAGGAAACTATATCTTTAGAATATATGCAAATCCTGAAAGTGTAACACTTGATAGTAATACAGGAAAATTTAAAGCAGGTACAAATATTCCTTTGTGTTATGAGTTAGGAGAAGATATTAAGAATAATAAAGATGAAATAATTAATAAAGCTAGTATTGATTTTTCAGCTTTAACAGATAGTCCAATTAATGGTCATGTAGATGGGGATAATGATGATAATTCATATACCTATATATTCTTTATTGATTCTTCAGAATATAGCTATACTTATTCTGGTAGAGTAAATTTAGGAAATTATGGATATGATGATTACACAGAAAACTTTGTTTCAATAGATACACAAATGAGTAATTCAAGTCATATTTATTCTGATGCGAATACAGTTACAAAATTCCATCATGGTGATAAGATAAAGATTACTTATACTTCTAAGTACAATGCAACAAATAATGGTGGTGATTTCGATTACTTACATTTAAGAACAACAGTTGGAATGCCTGGAGATTCTGATCCTACGATTGTATGCAATAGCGAAAACAATGCTGCATTAGAAAAGAACGGATATTTCTATTTACAATTTATTAACAATAATGTTGAAATTATTTCTTATTTCTATGCAGAAGTAGCTGTAAGTTATTCAAGTCAAAAAGTATTCTATATTCAAGATAATGAATTGGATTTACTAGCTCCAACAGCTTCAGGTCAATATAGAAATCAATCAACTAATGAACTTATTTATTTAAGTTTTGATTATAAATATTATAAATACAATAGTGAATTTAATAATGCTACTCTTGTAGATTCACCATCAGAAACAGGTGCATATTATGTATTCACAAGTGTAAAGAGTAATTGCGGTGATATAAGAATAACTAAGGAAGGATCTACTAAAGCTGCAACAAATAAGCAAGAATTTGTATTACAATATTTCAATTTAACCAAAACTGAAAATTCTAAGAATTATTATAATGTTAATAATATTGATGATTTCACGCATATTTCTGATAGTTATTATGTAATGGATGGCAGTGTAATAAATAGAACAGAAAAATCATATTTATATGCTGAAAATGTTTACACATTAAAAGAAAATACAAATCTTGATGCTAGACAATTATCAGGTGATTTTGCAGGTGAATTTGATGGAAATAATAATACTATTACATTTTATGAAACTGAATTAACAGAATCATATGGATTGTTTGAGAAAATTAGCGGAACAGTTCATTCATTTAATTTGGTTGCTAATAGTATAATCAATATTAATTTAGCTGATAAATCTAATATCGGATTATTAGCAGAGGAATTAAGTGGAACAATTTATGATATTTCAGTAATTGCAGATTTAAATATTATGAAAGTTGTTGCTGGCTCTAATATTGGTGGAGTTGTTGCAAAAGCAGATAGTGGAGCAACATTTGGAGATAACTTAAAATATGTTTATTCTGATGTAAGAATTACTAATATTAATGAAAGAGAAGTCTACAAAGATGCAACTCCTGCAACTGGAGAAAAAGTAAATATTTCTTCATTAGTTGGATTCATTAATTCAGCTAGTATTAATTATGTTTTAGTATTTGGTTATATTGAAATGCATAATATAAATACTGCAAATATTAGTGTTGGTTTAGGATATGGAGATGCATATGAAAATTCATCATTTGTAGTTTCTACATTTGAGTATTATGGTAATAATACATACATCAATGATGAATATATTAATGGTGTAACTTCATCTACTACAAGCGTAACATATGACTCTCAACCAGATCCTATTTCATATAATACATTTGTTTCATCATATGAAAATGAAATAATTGGTAATGTGAAGATTGTTGAAAAACACATTAGAAGGTTATATCAAGACTTTGGATATGTTTATTCAAATGAAAATCTTGCAACATATGGAAATGGAACAAGTGCTAATAAATTAGTTATTGAAAGCGTAGCTCAATTATCTATAATATCAAATTATGTAAATATTAGTTACACAATAAATGGTAATTACAATGCCGATAAAGGTGTATATGAATTTGATATGACAAGCTTTAACAAGCCAATAGCGCTCCATACTATATTTAATGGATCAATTACCACAACTGATGATAAGTATGTAATTATGAGAGGTATTGGAAATTATATTACAAATTATGAATATGATAAATTTGGTTTATTTGCTAAATTTAATGGTTCTATTAGTAATATTGCCTTTACTGACTTTGTAATTAATATTAATCAACAAACAGATAGATTATATTCAGGATTAGTTGCAGCTATTTCATATAATAATGCTGTAATTAATAACATAATCATAATTGGTAGAGAAACAGTAACGAGTGATATAGATGATGTTGCAACATACGTTGGTAGCGTTGTAGGATTTGCAAATGAATCTTCAATTAATGACATATTTACAATGAATTACATATCAGTAAATTCAGATAACGTATATGTCGGTGGTATAGTTGGAAATGCTGAATCTATAACATTGCCAAAAGATAGTTCAGAAGGTGCGATTTATTCACTTGGAACAATGGTCGTTAATGGTAATAAGAATTCATTCTTAGGAACAATTGCTGGTATTGGCTCAATCATTACTGCTACAGGAATTGCTGAATCAGTATATATTATTAAAGATAATACATATAAGGTTGATAGAGCTATAGAAGAAACAATTGGAAATGATAATGTTAATGATTATGGTGTTAACATAGTAACATTTGATAGTTTAGATATGAGAAATACAAGCTTCAAGAGCATTAATGTTAATATCTTTAAGAATGTAGTATTTGGTGGAATTCAACTATATCCATTAATTGGTGAAGGGACCAGTGCTAACCCATTTGAGATTAATAATGAAAGTGAATTTAATAATATTAATATTGCTTTATATGCTGAATATAAGATCAAGAATAATATTACATTTGCTAACTTTGAAACAATTGGAAATGGTCTTTCATTTACTGGTAAGATATCAGGTAGTGGTGGATCAGAAGATGAAGAACCATCAGCAGAAAATAGTATGATAACATCACTTTCAAATGTAACTAAACCACTTGTATATCAAAATAAAGGTGAAATTACAGATTTAAGTGTAAACGTTAGATATACTAAGACTGTTAAGAATGTAGCTAACTTTGAATATGCTCCAATAGCAATTATAAACTATGGTGTAATTAGAAATGTTAAAGTTGAAGGTAATGTAAATATTACAGCTGAAACAAATCAAACAACTATTTATACATCAGGATTTGTAGTATATGCTAAACCACAAAGCAGTATTATTTATGATGGTGATGCTGAAAAGATGCAAAACTTAATTAGTAATTTAAATATTACGATTAATGGTGGTGGAACAGTTGTATTTGGTGGATATGCAGCTGAATTACAAGCTGGTGACTTATTCGTATTTAGTTATGGATTAGCAACTGGAACTGTAAATATTAACACACCAAATAATATCCATGCTGGTTTATTAATTGGATATGCACATCAAAATTACACATTCAATTTAGCTGATAATAATCCAAATTATGCTTATAGAATAATTGAAAACGGTGTTGAGAAAGTTGTTCTTGATGGCGAAGGTAAATTAATTGAAAGCACATTAATTGGAAAGGTATGGGGCGAATAAAAAAATAATAGGCAGCGTAAAATTGCTGCCTATTACATTATAAAAAGAAATGAGTCCTTACGTAAAAAATGGAGGGAGAGAAAAAACGTAAGGACTCTAAAGGTAAGTTATTTTATTTATTTTATATTTTAATTATGTGACTAAATACTTAATTAATTCTTAAATGATTTTTGAAAATTAAGTTTTTTAAACTTTAGTAGTAAAATGAATATAGATAATTATTATAAAAGGAAAATGAACAATGAACGTATTACTAATTGAAGATGAAGTAAATTTATCAGAAGCTTTATGTCATTTATTAAAAAAAGAGAATTATAGCGTAGATGCTGCATTTGATGGGCAAGACGGTTTAGAAAAAGGTCTATCAGGCAGATATGATATTATTTTATTAGATATCATGCTTCCTAAAAAGAACGGGTATGATGTATTAAAAGAATTGAGAGAAGCTAAAGTATCTACACCAGTAATTTTATTAACAGCTAAAAACCAAATAAGTGATAAAATAAAGGGCTTAGATTTAGGTGCTGATGATTATGTTTCAAAACCTTTTTCAGCAAGTGAACTAATGGCTAGAATGCGTGCTTTACTAAGAAGAAAAACTGATAAGCTAGCTACAAATGAATTAGAATATGGTGGATTAACTTTAAATTTATCAAGTTATGAGCTTTCATCAAAAGATAAAAAGATTAAAATAACGTTAAAAGAAGGACAAATTTTAGAGTTATTAATGGCAAATCCTAATCATGTCATAACAAAAGATGATTTGATTATTAAAATATGGGGATATGAGTCTGATGCTGAATATAATAATATAGAAGTATATATTTCATTTTTAAGAAAGAAAATAGAGTACTTAAAGACATCTGTTGTTATAGAAACTGTTAGAGGTTTAGGATATAAGTTAGTTTAAATTAGTAAATAGGTCAATTAATGTACGATACAGCAAGAAAAAACACGATAATTAATGAGATATTAATACTCACGGTGGTTGTTACTGTGATTTTTATTATTTTAGTTGTTTTTTCATATGCTAGAATGATGTCTCAAGTTAATAATAGTCTTGATAGCCTAGTAAATTCATCTGGTGAAATTTCATATGGAAACAATGATGGTGTTTTGCAACCAGGATCGGCAAACTTAGATAAAGGAATGAGTCGAAATTGTTTGGTTATTAATGTTGATGTTCAAGAAGATAAGTATATATGTAATCCAAAGTATTTTTATTCACCAATTGAAATGGATGCCATTATAAAAAATGCAAATAAAGACAAAGCTATTCTTTATGTTAATGGATATAGACTAGCATATAGAAAGGTAGATATTCTTGAGACAGGAGATATTTATACTTTATATATATATGATTATTCAGTAAGCTACGAATCTTTTAAAGTTAGTACAATTGTAAGTGTTGTATCATTAATTATTTTGGTTTGTGTAATTGCTTTCTTTATAATAGATTTTAATAAAAAGACACTTAATCCAATTGGAGAAACAATCGAAAAGCAAAAAGAACTTATCCAAAATGCTAGTCATGAATTAAAAACGCCTTTAACAATTATTAATACAAATATAGAAATAATAAAACAATCGGATGATAACTTAACTGAAGAACAAAAACAATTCTTTAATAGTATATATTTACAATCTCAAAGAATGAATAGTTTAGTTCAAGAAATGCTTGAATTAGCAAAGTTCGATAATAACAAAAATACCGTAATAGAAACGATAGATTTTTCTAGTATTGTAGAATCAATTTCACTTGAAACAGAAGTATTAGCATTTGATAAAAAGATTAAATTTGATTACAAGATCAATGAGGATGTTAAAATATCAGCAAATACAACAGATATAGAGCACTTGATTTATACATTGGTAGAAAATGCTATTAAATACACTCCAGAAAATGGAGAAATAAATATAACGTTAGAAAAAAATAAACCGAAAAATAAAATGGCTTGTTTAAAAATAAGGAATACAGGTGTTGGTATCTCAAAAGAAAAATTACCAAAAGTATTTGATAGGTTTTATAGAGCTGATGAAGCTCATACAGATGGAAAAAGTTTTGGATTAGGATTAGCTATTGCTAAATCAATAACTGAAAGGTATAAGGGGACAATTTCTGTAGAAAGTAAAGAAAACGAATATACACTTTTTACAGTTATATTTAAAGAAGTGTAATTATCTTATAAAAATATAGTGAATAATCATAAATAATTTGATATAATTAATATATTAATTTGAAGGAATATAGATGAGCGAATACACATCAATATATAGAAGATTTAGACCTAAAACATTTGATGAAGTAATTGGACAAAAACATATTGTTCAGATTTTAACTAATCAAATTAAAAGTAATGAAATAGGTCATGCATATTTATTTACTGGGACAAGAGGAACAGGAAAAACATCTTGTGCAAAAATCTTTTCTAGAGCAATTAATTGTTTAAATCCAGTTAATGGATCTCCTTGCTATAAATGTGCTAATTGTAAAGCATTATCTGGGCAAGATGCAATTGACATAATTGAAATGGATGCTGCATCAAATAATAGTGTTGATGATATTAGAAATATAACTGATAAAGTAATGTATAGACCAACATATGGAAAATACAAAGTATATATTATTGATGAAGTTCATATGCTCAGCTCTTCAGCTTTCAATGCGCTTTTAAAAACGCTAGAAGAACCACCTGAACATATAGTATTTATATTAGCAACAACAGAAGTTCAAAAGATTCCAGCAACTATTCTATCAAGATGTATGAGATTTGATTTTAGATTATTAAATCTAAGCGACTTAACAGGCATTTTAAAGCATATTTATGATGAACTTAATATTGAATACGAGGATGAAGCAATAACGAGAATAGCTATGGCAGGAGAGGGTTCAGTTAGAGA
Organism: Clostridia bacterium; assembly: GCA_024685275.1. GTDB lineage: Bacteria > Bacillota > Clostridia > Christensenellales > DTU072 > CAG-1782. The sequence continues at coordinate 4,292 of JAIKVY010000162.1, read as the reverse complement.
TACATTATCAGTTGCTGATATGTGTAGAGCATATTGCAATGGAAAAATTAAATACTCTGATGTAGCTGATATATTATGTACAACTGATTTTCAAACAATCGATGAATTAGCAAATGCCATTTTATCAGGAGATGTAAGTTCTGCTTTAACAATTATGAATTCATTATTACAAAATGGACGTAATACTGTAATTAAAGATTTAGGACAATACATTAGTGATTTGATAATGGTAAAAAATACAAAAAAATATGATTTTATTGTTAGAACCCCAGATGAGTTAGATGCTTTAAGAGAAAGAGTAAATGATTTTACAAATTATAGATTATTTAGAACTCTTAAGATTATTGCAGAAATAGAAAATCAATTAAAAAATACAACACAAACATCAATAGTTATTCAAGCTAATATAGTTAAAGCATGCGAAATGACACAAGATGTAGATAAGGAATCGCTACAATTAAGAATAAATGAGCTTGAAAAAGAAATACGCGATCTAAAAAAAAATGGTGTTAAAGTAAATAATTCGTATCAACCACAATTCTTTAATTTTGATTTATCAAAACAAGAAGATAATAAAGCAGATGTTCAAGAACAAAATAAAAATGATGATAATTCAGTAGAATTCAATTTAACTAAAGTAGAAGATAGCGAAAGTGATAATCCACTTGATAAAAAAGATGAAGAAGACGATACAATAATTGGTTCAATTTCAGACATTTGGACTAGATTTAAAGAAGAACTAAGTACTACACCTAAAAAAAGTTTATTTGGTGCAATTTCAAGTTTGAATAATGTTCCAATATCTTTTACCAACAACACATTAAAAATAAAATTCAAACAAGAATCCTTTGAATACAATGTTTTGAACAATCCAGAAAACATAGAGATAATGACAAATGTGTTATGTCGTGTAAATGGAGCAGGATCTAAAGTCATTGTAGAATTAGATAATAAAAATGCAGTTAATAAAATATCAGAACAATCTTTAAATAATTTACAAAATATGTTTGGAAAAATAAATAAAAAATAAGATCAGTATTAATCTTGAGCTTTACGATTTTTTAAAGCCATTTCAAGTGTTATTTCATCAGCAAATTCAATTTCGGATCCAAGACTTATTCCAGTTGCTAATGTTGTAATTTTAACTCCAAGAGGGCTTAGTGCTTTATATATATATCTTTTTGTCATTTCCCCACCTGGAGTAGTGTCAGTAGCTAAAATAACTTCTTCAATATCACCATTTTTTACACGATCGACAAGCATATCAATTTTTAAATCGTCAGGAGTAACTCCTTTTTGAAAATCAATTAAACCATGTAAAACATGATATAAGCAATTAAAAGAAGGAATTTTTTCAAAAGATTCAATATCTTTTGGCCATTGAACTACACAAATAATTTTTGATTTTCTTGTCTGGCAAAATTCGCAATAATCATCTTCACAATAATTACCACATGTTTTACAAAATTTAATCTTATCTTTAACATCAATAATAGCTTGAGCAAATTCTTTAGCATTATCATAATCGTTTTCAATAATGCTATAAGCATATCTTTTTGCTGTCTTTGCTCCAATGCCAGGAAGCTTTCTAAATGAAGCAATAAGTTTATCAATAACTTCTGATTGCACTAAATTAAGCCTCCCAAACCACCAGTAATTGGTCCCATAACTCGTTCATTTTCTTTTTCAACTTCTTCCATAGCTTCATTAATTGCAGCCATGATTAAGTCTTCGAGCATTTCAACATCATCTTTATCAACTACTTCTGGATTGATTTTGATTTCTTGTATTTTTCTATCACATGTCATAACGACTGTAACCATTCCGCCACCGGATGTAGCTTCAACTTCAGTATCAGCTAATTCCTCTTGAGCCTTTTTTAATTTTTCTTGCATTTGTTGAGCTTGGCGCATTAATTGTTGCATATTTCCGCCACCGCCAAAGCCGCCACCATATCCGCCTTTGTACATAATCTATTCCTCCAATTATTGTAATGTAATATCGTTTATATTAAATTTAGCGTTTTCGCTATTAACCATTTCAATCTTTTTATCCATTGGTACTAAATAAAGAATTCTACTTTCTCTTTTATTTCTCAAATAGAGGGTAATACCGATTCTATATGATTCTCCATTTGTTATTGGAATATTTTTGGAGAAAATAGTAATTGTAGAATCATCTTTAATTCTCCAAACATCAGTTATTTTAAATGTTGTTCCTTCACTTAATTTTATTACTTTATTAACATCAATTGTTGAAACATAGTTTTCGTATCCATATACAAGAGATAACATTTTTGTTTCTACTAATACGCTATCTGTTGATTCAGAAGCATTTATTATTTCTGGTCGTTTAGAATAATAATTGTTTGATAAAACAATGTTAACAACAAGTGCAATAAGGACAAAAACAGCAATTGCAATAGATACGATCAAAGTAGTTTTTTTAGAAAGTTTTTTATCCATATTTATCTCCAATTTTAATACTCAAATTATACTATAATTTGGCTAGATAATCAATTATTAAGTAAATACTAAACAATGTTTGACTTTACATATTAAAAAAACTATCATTTAATCATTGATTTGAACGATTAAGTTTCGAAGTACTAATAAAAATAAATTATTTTTGGAGTTATTATGTCAGATTTAACAATGGATAAATTAGTTGCATTATGCAAAACTAGAGGTTTTATTTATGCTGGAAGCGAAATATATGGTGGATTAGCAAACACATGGGATTATGGTCCCCTTGGTGTTGAATTAAAGAATAACGTAAAAAAAGCATGGTGGAAAAAATTTGTAACAGAATCAGAATACAACACAGGAATTGATTGTGCTATTTTAATGAATCCACAAGTATGGGAAGCAAGTGGTCACCTTGGTGGATTTTCAGATCCATTAATGGATTGTAAATCATGTAAAAGCAGACACAGAGCAGACCAATTAATTGAAGATTACATCGCAAAAAATAACCTTAATATTAGCATTGCAGGCTGGTCAAATTCAGATTTAGAAAAGTTTATTGCTGATAATAAAATAAAGTGTCCAGTTTGTGGGAATGCAGATTTTACAAGTATTAGACAATTCAATCTTATGTTTAAGACTTTCCAAGGAGTAACTGAAGATACTGCTAATACTCTTTATTTAAGACCAGAAACAGCACAAGGAATTTTCGTAAATTTTAATAATGTTGTTAGATCACAAAGAGTAAAGGTGCCATTTGGTATTGGACAAATTGGTAAGAGTTTCAGAAACGAAATAACACCAGGAAACTTTATATTTAGAATAAGAGAATTTGAACAAATGGAATTAGAATTCTTCTGTAAACCAAACACAGACTTAGAATGGTTTGCTTACTGGAAAGATTTTTGTAAACAATGGTTGTTAACTTTAGGAATAAAAGAAGATAGATTAAGATTAAGAGATCATGAAAAAGAAGAATTAAGTTTTTATTCTAGAGCAACAACAGATTTTGAGTATAAATTCCCATTTGGATGGGGAGAATTATGGGGAATAGCAGATAGAACTGACTATGACTTAACTCAACACATTAACAAGAGTGGAAAAGATTTATCATATCTTGATCCAATAACAAACGAAAGATATGTTCCATATGTAATTGAACCATCTTTAGGAGCAGATAGAGTTTTATTAGCATTCTTATGTAATGCATATGATGAAGAAACACTTGAAAATGGAGAAACTAGAGTAGTATTACACTTACATCCATTCTTAGCTCCATATAAAGCTGCAATTCTTCCTTTACAAAAGAAGCAATTAGGAGATAAAGCATCAGAAATTTACAGAAAATTAAATAAGCATTTCCCATGTACATATGATGATACTGCTTCAATTGGAAAGAGATATAGAAGACAAGATGAAATAGGTACTCCTTTCTGTGTTACAATCGATTTCGATACTGAAAATGATAATACAGTTACAGTTAGAGAAAGAGATTCAATGACACAAGTAAGATTATCAGTAGATGAAGCAATAAAATACATTGAAGAAAGAATTAATTTCTAATCGATTCTTAAATGCGCAATATAAAAAAGCAAGCATTAAGTTAAATACCCAATATTAGAATATAAACTATAAAACTATAGCTTGCTTTTAATACTGCATAAACTCTTGTCAAACCATTTATTATTTGACATATGAACTTTTAAATGATATCATATTTTATCGTAGCGGCATGGAGAAATACCCAAGTGGCTGAAGGGGCTCCCCTGCTAAGGGAGTAGTGGAGTAAAATCCAGCTCGGGTTCAAATCCCGATTTCTCCGCCAGA
>JAIKVY010000086.1 GCA_024685275.1 Clostridia bacterium | reverse complement strand
CTAATTGTACAAATTGATAAAGCTTTTTTACCATATCTAGCAGCGTTTAAGTATAGAGCTATCGTTTCCATTTCAACTGCTAAAACATTCATCTTTTTTAATTTTCCAGCTGTATTTGATTCATCATAGAAAACATCTGATGAATACAAAGTTCCAACATGATATTTGTATTTTGCTTCTTTAGCCAATTTAACTGCTTTTTCTAATAAATCAAAATCACAACTTGGTGCAAGTGTAACATTATCAATCCCAAAAGATTTATAGTAATTAGAATTTGTACATGCAGTCATTGCAATAACTAAATCTAAAACATCTACTGATTCTTGAATTGCTCCAGCTGATCCAATTCTAATTATTTGTTCAACACCATAATCAGTAAATAATTCTTTTGAATATATACCCATAGAAGGTATTCCCATTCCTGAGGCCATAACAGATATTGGTTTTCCGTTATATATTCCAGTATATCCTTGTATTCCTCTCACATTATTTACTAACTTAGCATCCGTTAAAAAATTATGTGCTATATATTCAGCTCTTTTAGGATCTCCTGGCATTAATACTGATTTGGCAAAATCTCCTAATTTTGCTTCATTATGTGGTGTTGACATAATTTATTCCTCCTCACAAATTTTAACTAAAGAACTTGTTCCTAATCTTTCACAACCAAGCTTAATATATTTCTCTGCATCCTCAAATGATTTTATTCCGCCAGCTGCTTTAATCTTTAAACCATTCTCAACGTTTTTAGCCATTAATTCAACAACTTCAAAATTAGCTCCACTCTTTGAAAAGCCTGTGCTTGTTTTAATATAATCAGCACCAGATGCTGATACTATTTTACATAGCTTTACTATTTGCTCATTTGTTAATAGACATGTTTCGATAATTACTTTTAATACCTTTTTAGGACAAGCGTTTCTAATCTTTTTGATTTCATATAGGACGCCATCATAATCTCCCATCTTTACTTGACCATTATTAATAACCATATCTATTTCATCAACTCCATCAATAATAGCATTTCTTGTTTCAAGAGTTTTAGTTTCTACCGTATTATATCCATTAGGAAAGCCAATAACTGTACAAATCTTTATCTTCTCACCAACATATTCTTTTGCAAATTTAACAAATCTAGGTGGAATACAAACTGAAGCACAGCCGTATTTAATTCCCTCATCACAAAGTTTTGCAATATCATCATTTGTTGCTTCAACCTTTAAATTAGTATGGTCACAATATTTAAGTATTTCTTCTCTAGTCATTTTCTTCTCCTCCTTCTTCTAAATATATTATTTCTATTTCTGCTCCTTTAAAGAATTCTTTTTCTTCTAATCGTTTTGGTAATGTTATACTTGTAACTTTTGTTCCATTAAAAATATTATTTTCCATACTGCTTATATTTGTATCTGTTGAGAAAACAACAGTTTCTAAATTAGTACAATCTTCAAAAGCAAGTGAATCAATGATACGCACATGATCTGGTATTGAGATTTCTACAACATTTGAAACATTATAAAAAGCACGTTCTTCAATATATTGTAAGTATTCTGGTAGTTCTATATTTACATATGAGTCACACCCAGCAAAAGCGGTTACACCAATACTAACTAAATATTTTGGAAAAATAACCTTCTTTAAATTTGTACAATGATAAAAACAGCCATTCTCTATATATTTTAAGTATGATTCTTCATCAAAATACACTTCTTCCAAGCTTTGAGATTCATAAAAAGCATATCTATTTAATGAAATGTAAGTGTCTGGTATTGTTACTTTCTTAAAGCCAGTAGAATTTGTAAATCCATATTCAGCAATAGACGTAACTATATATACCCCAGTTTCATCTTCATAACTGTTTGGTAAAACAATATTTTCTGGCAATTCCATATTTTTAGCTGATATAACACAAAAATCAATTCCAAATGAATCTTGATATTTAGTAAAATCAAAATAATCATAACTTGTTTGTTCTGTGGTATTTCTTTTTACCCAACTAGCATATATATTCATGTTAGATGTAACTTTTCTTTCTAGTATATTTGTCCAATTAACTGGATTGGTTAATTGTTCGTTTAAATACCATCCAGCAAAAGCATATCCTGTTCTTTGTGGAATACCTGGATGAGTTAAAGTTGAATCACTATCTGCATCATTCTCTTCTGCAAATACATACTGATTGCCTTCATTATTTATTGAATAATATTTAACTGAGTAAATAATTTTTGAATAAGTAAAGACGCCATATGTATAAATAAACATTTCATCTTTTATATTTAATAAATGGTTTTGAGCTAGATCAACTTCTTCTCCATTTACTATTGTTACCCACTTTAAGGATTGAATTGTAGTTATAAACTTACCATCTTTTTCAGTGTTATAATAATCCATTATTGTTTCATTGTTTTCGAAATCTGATAAATCGGGTACCAATTCCCAAGACAAATCGTGCCCATACTCAACATTATATGTTCTATATTTTTCATATACACTATCAGATTCGTTGTATCTTCTTAAAACAAAATGAACCTGAACGTCATCAACAACTGTCTTAATATTGTATGAATGTTTTAATCTTCTATCTTGTTTATCATATACAATTACAGTTACTTCGTATTCATTATTAGCCGTCACATTAATTGTTCGATTATTCTTTATTGCAATTTCTTTATGATCTTTATCATACACATATACAGAGAGCGATAATCCTAATTCACTTTTTAAATCATCAAAGTTAAGTAATGAATATTTTAATGTATATTCACCAGGTTCAACTTCAATTTCATCTTCACCAACTATCTTTATTAATTTGAATTTATCTTCTTGGCATCCAAGGCTCATCAAACAAATGATTGTTAGGATAAAAATAAAAAGTATAACTTTAAATATGCTTGTTTTTCTCATATATAAGATTATACTTTGTTTATTAATTAAAGTAAATTTTTAATACTTTTTATTAAAGTATTAATAAAGTTTTTATGCTACTATTGGTTGGACATCAATTGTTAGTTTTGCTGTTATTCCTTTATAGCACCAAACTTCAATTGTGTATTTACCTAAATTCTTTATTGTCTCTTTTGTCTTTATATCTTTTTTATCAATTTCAAAACCAATTTCTTTGAAAGCATTTGAAATATCCATAGTTGTTACAGACCCATACATTTTTTGTCCATTAGATTTTACTTTAACAACTAATTCAGTTCCATTTATTTTATTATATAACTCTTGTCCTGCTTGCTTTCTTTCTTCTTCTTTCTTTATATCATTTTGAATTTTTTGGTTTCTAGAATTTTGTGCTTCTTTTGTAGCAACAATAGCAATTTTCTTTGGAACCAAGTAGTTTTTTACATATCCATCATTTGCTTCAACAATATCACCTTTTTTACCTAATGATTTAAAATCTTGTATTAAAATAACTTTCATAATTGGTTTCCTTTTATTTATTACTTTTATTGTATTAAGTATATGTAAATTTATCGTAAGTGTCAATTTAAGACCATATTAAAAGATATGAATAAAAAATTAAGCTTGGAATAAATCCAAGCCTAAATTTTACTTTGCCAAAATTATTTTTGAAAATTAAATTACTTAATTTCAACAACAGCGCCAGCTTCTTTAAGTTTTGCTTCGATTTCAGCAGCAGCTGCTTTATCGATACCTTCTTTGATTGTGCTTGGCGCACCGTCAACTAATTTCTTAGCATCAACTAAGCCAAGACCTGTAGCTTCTCTAACAACTTTGATAACTGCAATCTTGTTTGCACCAACTTCTTTGAGTACAACGTCGAATTCTGTCTTTTCTTCTGCAGCAGGAGCAGCAGCAGCGCCAGCAACTGGAGCAGCAGCAGCCATTGGAGCAGCAGCGCTAACACCAAATTCTTCTTCAAGAGCTTTAACTAAATCGTTAAGTTCCATAACTGATAATTCTTTAATTTCGCTAATAATATTATTAATATCTGCCATTTTTAAATTCCTCCGTAAAATTTTGTTTTGTAATTTTTAATGTAATTATGCCTTTTCTTTTTCATCTTTAATAGCTGCAATACATCTAGCAAGTCCGGCAATAGGAGCTTGTAAAAGTCCAAGTACTTGTGAGATGAGTCCTTCTTTCGTAGGTAATGTAGCTAATTGTTTACAACCATCAACGTCAAGATATCTCTTTTCTACGCATCCACACTTAACGATTAATTTGTTGTTTGTTTTTGCTTTATCAACAATGATTCTTGCTGGAGCAGCTATATCATCATTTGTAGCAATAGCAATTGATGTTGCGCCATTTAAAGCTTCATCGAATTCAGTATATCCTAAATTGTTCAATGCAATCTTAAGAATTCTATTCTTATATACATGATATTCAACGCCTGCATCTCTGAATGCAACTCTAAGAGCTGTATCATCAGCAACATTGATACCTTGATATCCGATTAAAACGAAAGAGCCTGCATTTTCTAATTTTTCTTTAATTTCGATAGCTTGAGCAACTTTTGCGTCTTTTAATGCTGACATATTAAGATCCTCCTCTTTTCAAATATTTTTATTTACCTATTTTGGCAACAAAGTCAAAAAAAAATTTCTCCTTGTTCAAAAAGAGAAATCCAATAAAATAATCATAACATATTTTACATATTCTCGGCGGGCATCAATATTTGATTTACGCTTTCGCACCAGCTTTCTTTGAACAAGTATATATTTATTATACTTTTCTTTTTCTTGTTGTCAATTAAAATTAATCATTAAATTCTTTTGATGTTTTGAAATTTTGCTTTTTTTGACCATTAATTATAATTTCAATAGATATTCTTCCACATTAACATAATCAATAGAACCTACCTTACAAGTTTCTCCACGATATAGAACTACTTTTTGAATAATCTTACCATATCTAAATTCGGTATCTGCACACTTTTTTACATCCATCAAATGTTTACATTGTTCAGGTGTACGGATTGTACTGTGTTTGATTTCATATACTTTACATGTAGCACTTTCTTCATCTGCAACTACCATATCAAATTTGCCAATAGCAAATTGTAGTTGAAATACTGATTTTTTCTTATTAGCAAGTTTAGTTTCAAGCAAAATTATTTCTTCTAGCATTCTGCCTTTTATTTCACTTAACACCCTTTCAATAACCCTTTTACGTTCTTCTAATGAAAGTGTAGAAAATGTTTCATCTGCCATAAGAGATTTTACAAAAGCTTCCGCTTGAGAATAACGCATCCCTGGTTGAGTAAAAACTGTTCTTTTTTTAATCTTAGATACTGGAATAGATTGTTCTTCTATATCCATCGTTAAATCGAGTAAATCAAGATATTCTTTTATTTGTGCCCTATGTGATTCGGTAATCATTATGGTCTGTTCTGATTTATTCTTTATTTCTAGCAATTCCTTTAACTGTTTTATGAAAGTTTCTTTGTCTATCATATCAAGAATATCGGTAGGATTATTCCTATCATGACGAAGATTGTTTGCAAATGTACCAAGATCGTGCGAAACAAAATCGCGAGTTAATACTTCAATTGTAAATTCATGGTTATAATCTTCGATAATTCGATTAATAGCGCTAGTTAATTCGTTTCGATCATATAAATCACGTAATGCACGGAAATGTCCCGCTTGCTGATAGTTTTGCAAAGAGTGTTGAATGTTTTTTGCAATAGCACTATCAACATAATCATTTGTTTTTTCTTTAGTAGCAAAAGAAGAATTCTCGTTATATTGCACACCACCTAGGCTCATTGTCCCACCATATCGGATATATTCATCAATGCCTTTTATCCCTAGCACATTTTCAAATTCTCTATATGGAATAAATGTAGTATGAAGTAAAATACAGCGATCATACAATTGTTCATCTTCTGAAAATAAAAAACCTAGTGAATCAGTTCCAGATAATACAATTTTCATCCCACAGGAAGCAAAGATATCAGAAAATAAAGCTGCCCCATCAATAAAGTCTTTAAGAAGCGTTACTTCATCAATGAATACGTATTTATACCCACTCGCTTGTAATCTTTTCATATCAGCATTGACATCAGCAAGAGTATCTCCGCTACTAATATGAATAAAAGCTGTTTTATAGAAATCATTCTCTTTCATTTCTCCAATAACTTGTCGAATCAATGTAATTTTTCCTGTATGACGCAACCCATATAGAATAAAAACTTTATCAAAAATATCACCATACAAATAATCAGTAATATTTTTAAAACAGCTTCTCTTTTTGAAGTTAAAACCAGTTTTTGCAAAAACTCGAAGTTCTTCACCTATCTTTATGTTGGTTTGATATACCTTTGTAAAAAGCATTTTTTGTGGACCTTGTGGTAAAATCACTTCTATTCCTTTAATCTTTTTTTTAATTACTTTTCTACGTTCAATCTGCTCGCGGAGAATGTCAACAACAGATTCATCAATATATTTACTTTTCTTTCCTCCGTTTTCTGACCATTGTAAATAATATTGGATTTTATTATTTATATTCTTTTTTGATATATATCCTTTTGGTAAAGTCTCTAATTCTTCTTTTAATGTATCAAGTTCTGTTTTAAGTTTTGATATATCCATATAATCTCCAATTTATTACTCCATTATAACCCGTTATAATAAACCTATAAAAATATATGAATAGTTATAATTATCTATAAATATATTTTTTGTTATTTTCCTTCTTCAATATTAAATACATTAATTTTTGATAACTTAGCATCATTTATTAATGTCTTTAAATCCAAAGGCGTAAATTCGGACGTAACTCGCCCTACATTTTTTACTAAATTAATTGCAGCATTTACATCTCTATTTATTATTAATCCACAATTTTTACATCTATATACCCTATTACTAAGTTTCAGATCTATACATATGTTTCCACATCTTGAACAAGTTTTTGATGAAGGAAAATATCTATTGTTTATTACTAACTCCGTATTATACTCATCCATTTTATTTTCTACAAATTTTCTTAATCTATAAAAAGATATCGTTTGTAGTTGTTTAGCAATGTTGTGATTCTTTTTCATAGATTGTATATTTAGGTTTTCAATACAGATACTAGAGAATGTTTTAGTTAATAAATTACTTACTTTGCGTTCATAATCTATCATTATATTTCTCATTTTATCATACAACTTATCTAACTTCTTTTTCATTTTTAAATAGTTGTTTGAAAATATCTTAGGATCATCTTTGGTTCTCGGATGCACCTTTCTTGATAATTGTTTCTGAACTATTTTTATTCGTTTCTTTATTTTATCTACACTACTTGGATAATTAAATACTAATCCATTAGATAGTGTTATATGATTCTTTATTCCTAAATCTATCCCTATTGCTTTATTAGTTTTAGTATCTTTCTTTTCAATGTTTTGTACATCAACTGATATTGCAGCATAGTATTTATTAAATTTCTTTATTATTCTACAACCAACTATATGGCCTTTAAATCTTAGCTTTTCGGATAACTTTATAGGCATCATCTTAGGCATTTTTAAATAATCTTTATCAATACCTTCTTTATTTACTTTTTTTACTTGATCTCCACCTATATAAAATGATTGCTCCACATCTTTTTTACTTTTATATCTTAATTTAACATGCTCTTTATTTCTAATCCTTTCATAGAATTTAGTTAATGTATCTTTAAAATCCATAAATGGTTCTTGACTTGCATATTTAGATACTTCACACACAAATGGATATTTTTCTTTTTTAATTGAATTAAATTCTTTTTTTAAATCATACACATTAAAATCTATTCGATTATTCTTAAATTTATCTAATATTCAATTGTATGTAAAACGTGATACTCCAAACGACTTTTCTACAAAAGTCTTTTGTTTGTTATTTAGGTTTATCTTTATCTTATGAGTGCGTATCATTTAATGCTTCCATTATCCCATCTATTAGTTTTTTTAATTTTGCTTCCTATAGTTCTTGATAATATGGTATTATTGTTTATGTATCTTTTGCGCGTTCTATTTTAAATCTTAGTTCAATCCCATATCTAAGCATTCTATCTTTATGTATTAAAACATATTCTACTTTGTTATCTAATATTGATTTTATTAAATTATATAAACTTTCTTCATGCAATAGTCCATATCATGATACGAATCCGATATAACTTCGTATTAATATCATCTTTGAAAACAAACCAATTCCAATAATTCTATTTTTCTTTTTAATCTTTTTTACAATGTGATACAACTCAAGCATATGCCGTTGTTTTTAAATTATCAATTATAATGTTACTTATTTAAACATCAATTTTTTAGAGTACAAACTATATGTTTTCTTGCTTCAAATTTAGTAACCTTACTATGTGTTAGTCTAACACATTTATCTCAATTTTGCAAGTTTCTTTGTAATCATATAATATTTCCTCTTTACAATTGAAACTTGTTCATCCCTATCATTAATCCCAAAAGCAAATTTTTATATATTTTATTTAGCAATTTACAACACATATTAATACAGACCAATGGATTAAAGTAATATATTATAAACTCTTATTATCCTCCACATATGGAAGTACACTAATCTCTAAATTTCCGTTACGAATACGAAGTTCATCAATCATTTCTTTTTCTTCTACTGGATTTTTCATAATGATACGATAAGATAATTTGTACATACTACCCATACCAGTAGTCTTTACGCCAACTATTTCTTGTTCTTTGAGGTAGTGTGAAAATATATCATTGAATACATCTGAATAATCTAGTGATTCAGGAATAGTAATCTTAAGTAATTTTTCTCTAGCAAACTTCTTATTCTTAAATATTGGTAAATATGATAATCCAAAATACAATCCGCCAAATAATATTAAGCTAATTGCTCCATATGCTGCGTACCCTAACCCAAATATTAGACCTGCTACAACTGCTCCTAAAATGGTTAGCATTTCTTCTGCTTTGCCATTTGTTGAACGGAAACGTACTAAACCTAATGCAACAGCAATAGTAGCTATTCTCGATGCTGTTTCTGTTGCTCCTGTAAGAAAAGTTCCTAATAAACAAATAGCAATAGATACCATCATTGGCATAAGAGCTAGCGTAATGAAGAAACCTTTAGAAGATCTTAGTCTTAATGAAATAACAAACGCGTATAATATGCCCAAAACAAGCGATAATCCTGCCATTAAAAATACCATTTCTACGGTCGTTCCATTTGTAAAAATTGAATCAAACATAATTATATCTCCTTTCTTTCTTAATTATTCAGCACTCCATATGCTTGTCTTTTATATGCTTCTCCATATTTAGAAAAACTTGTTTTATACATCTTTCCTTCAGTAAGAATTTCTGATAACCAAATTGGCATAGCTTCCTGTACTTTTATTTCAAGAATAGTTTGTCCTTCTTTAAGAAGATTTGTTCCTTCCATTGATGTAGTAAGATTTAAATCATTTACTCTATAACGAGGATTATGGTCAATTGTTAAACGTAAATCTCCGTTTTGTTCAAAATATGCAACACGGTCATAGATTATAAGACATGATGGAACTAACACCTTGTAGTAATCTCTAAAATACGATATCTCTCTAGCTATCTGTCCATCCTCACAAATTTTTCCATCTTTTCTAAAAAAAGCTTCAACATTGGGAATTGTACTTGGAACTCTACGTTTATACACAATTCTATCTGCTTTACGTTTTAGTTCAAGAAAAACTGGACTTTCTTCTGTTGCTATTCCATATGATCTCAAACGGATCTTTTCTTTAAATAGAGGCTTTTCAATAGAGGTTCTAATTAATCTATAATCAGGTGTATCATAGTAAAGCGAAGCGATAGATGTAAGACCATACTTATCTGATTCCATGTGTCCTACGAGTCGTTCTTTCAAAAACGCAGTTTGCTCAGCTGAAAGTACATATTTCATCTCATATCTTTTCATTACTTCAATAGGCTTTTCTTTAATCATACTTGCCTCCTTTGCGATTTTTTATAATCACTTTTAATAATTTCTAATATAAATATAAATAATGTAGATTGAAGAAAGATTGAAAAACATTAAATATTTATAAAATAAAAAGCGCAACCTTTTTGGGTTACGCCTTTATCTTTTATTCTTGTTTCGAACAATTAAATTACAACGATCTTATACAAAATGTTATAAATGTAGTTATGATACCCCATCAATTTTCCAAGATGCTGCTTCTTGTCTGCCAACCACAAAGTTCTTGTAAATGCCATCATGTTCCATCAATTCTTCATGCGTTCCTTTTTGAGCAATTTTTCCATTTTCAATTACGTAAATTTGATCTGCATGACGCACTGTCTTAAGACGATGTGCAATCATAATGATAGTTTTTTCTTTTGTTAGTTCTTCAATTGCTGCAGTTAGTTCTCTTTCATTTTCTGGATCAACATTTGCTGTCGCTTCATCTAAAATTATTATAGGAGCATCTTTCATAATAGCACGAGCTATGGAAATACGCTGTTTTTCTCCTCCAGAAAGGCTTGCTCCCCCTTCCCCGATTATAGTGTCATACCCATTAGGAAGAGATGTGATAAAGTTATGGCATTTTGCCTTTTTTGCTGCTTCGATTACACGTTCCATTGGCGCATCTGGTTCTCCAAAACGAATATTATTTGCAACAGTATCTTCAAAAAGATAGACGTTTTGAAATACAAAGCTGAAATTCTTCATTAAAGAGTCAAAACTATATTCTTTCACATTTTTACCATCCAAAAGCACCTCTCCTTCTTGAACATCCCAAAAACGTGCCATCAAGTGGCAAAGTGTTGTTTTTCCTCCACCAGAAGGTCCAACAAATGCTGTTGTTGTTTTTTCAGGAATAGTTAAACTCACACCATCAATAATCTTCTTTTTATCGTAAGAGAAACTAACATTTTTTAACTCAATGACTTCTTTTTCTGGTGTAATATCTTCTCCATCAATATCCATAGGAGGCATATCAAGTATTTCTTTTGTTTGCGTGACAGCAATTCGAATATTTCGAATCAATGCTGAAAAAGAACTCATAGAGTCAAGACTATCGTAAATCATAAATGATGAAACCATCATCATAATACAATACAAAAGAGACATCGTACCTGCAAAATAGAATTTAAGACTCAATATACACATTACAACGCCCGTCATTTTCGTGACAACATTTTGCATAGTTACCCATGGAATTACGGTGTATTCCATAGCAGTATCTGATTTTTGCTTTTCTACAATAGCTGCTTCTAACTTCTTTGCAGATTCTTTTGTCATAGAATAGTTTTTAACTTCGGCAATACCCTGTACATACTCAATAGTTTGAGCAACTAAGTCTTCATCTGCACGATGTTTTCTTGGTGCAACTGGACGTGTCGAATGTTGCATAATTGCATTAAAGAGAACATATAGTGTTACACCAGCGGTCAATATTAAACCTATACGCCAGTCAAATACAAACACAAAACAGGTGATGACCGCCGTTGTCAAAATACCTTGCGTAGTAATCATGACAATACGTGTTGCTATATCTGCAAGAGACTCCATCGTATTGGTCGTAACGTTTGTAATAACTCCGAGTGAATTCTTATTGAAAAATCCCATTGGAAGATATCTTAAATGTTCAGCAATCTCAATCCTTTTATGTGCGCAAGCGTGGTACCCAGCCTCACATTGTAACATTGTTGTTTTCAAATTGATAAAAAATTGTCCTGCAATGGAAATAAGCATAATACCAAGTGAGAGCCAAAACTCTCTCATGCTCATTTCGCCGCCAATCAATCCTTGGACTACCACCGCAATTGCTGTAATACGAAGAGCTGCAAAAATTGCTCTTATAACCCCCAATATCATAGCAGCATATAACTTATGCCTATCTTCTTTTCCACAAAAATCAAAGTATTGTTTTAAGGTCTTAAACATTTTCTTCCTCCTTTGCAGCAATATGTGAATTCCACATTCTACGATATAAATCGCTACTTTTAAGCAATTCTTCCTGTTTCCCAATTGCTTCCACTTTTCCATTATCTATTAAAATAATCTGATCAGCCGAAGCAATAGTAGATAGCCTGTGTGCGATAACAAGAAGTGTTCTTCCTTGTACCAGTTTTGCTACACTTTTTTGAACAATTGCTTCGTTTTCTGGATCGGTATAAGCTGTCGCTTCATCCAAAATAATAACTGGAGCGTTTTTCAACATTGCGCGAGCAATTGAAATACGTTGTCTTTCTCCTCCAGAAAGATGACTCCCTGACCCGCCACAAATCGTTTGATATCCATTTTCCAATCCCATAATAAATTCATGGCATCCACATTTTTTTGCAGCTTCCATTACCTGTTCATCGGTTGAATTAGGGTTGCCCAATCGAATGTTTTCCATAACACTCATATCGAACAAATAATTATCTTGCGAAACAAAAGCTATTTTCTTTTGATAATCGTCTAAAGGAATATTACGAACATCTACTCCGCCAAAAGTGATACAGCCACTATTTACATCCCAAAATGATGCAATTAACTTAGCAATTGTAGATTTACCTGAACCAGATGGACCAACTAACGCGTTAACCGTACCTTCTTTTATCGTTAAATCTATACCATGCAAAACTTCTTTTTTATCATAAGCAAAATGCACATCGCTAAGTTGAATTTCTGTTCCATTTGGTTTTTCAATAAGTGAATCCGGACGAACCAATTCTTTCTTCTCTAAAATTTTAGTTACTTCTCCTATGATAGTACCAGCTTTCGATATTTCATCCATATAACTCGTCGCTATAATAAAAGGTGATATTAATCCAAGCGATAAAATAATAAGCATAAGAAGATCTGGCGCAGTGACCGACCCCTTCATAAAGAACGATATTCCGAATGGTAACAATGCAAGAAGAGTCGCAGGTGTCAAAACCATAGCTAAATTCTGATATACATTACATCTACGCATCCAATCAATAAAGCAACTAGCACCTTCTTTTGCTGCAGTCACAAACTTTTCATAACTTGTCTTTGCTTTACCAAATGCTTTTATTACTTCAATCCCTCCAATATATTCTACCGCAGTATCGTTGAGTGCTTTCGTCTTAACAATCGTGTTTTCATAACTTTCTTTACTACCACGCATCATCAGAGCAAAGAACAATCCTCCAACTGGCACTGTAAGTAGAGATAACAGCGCTAGTTTCCAATCAATTGAAAGCATATACCCAAATACAACGAATGGAACAATCAAATTTGACGTAAATTCTGGAATCATATGAGCCAGTGTTGTTTCAATGGAATCCACACGTTCCACGATAATATTTTTATACGTTCCTGACGACTCAGCAAGAACGTCTCCTAGCGGCATACGTGCAAGTTTTATTGTCAATCTTCTACGAACATTTGATAAAACCTCAAAAGTAGCCTTATGTGATAATGTAGTGGATACTGCGTGAAACAGACGACTACATAAAAAGAATACTGCCATCCATAGACATTGCATAAGACAGTAATCTAGATTTGCTGTTTCTTCAAGAAGTCCTCGAACAATATTAGCCATATAAACATACGGCATAAATCCAGCTACCACACTTGCAATAGCAAGAATAACGCTGAAAGCATAATGTGCTTTCTTACTTCCAGCAAACTCTACTACCCAACTGAATGCTCCACGTTTTTTTTGTTTTGCATTTTGTTTATTCATATATTTTTACCTCCCGGTCGGATTACGCCGACCAACGTATGTTTTAACGAAACTTATTTGTTCTAGCTTTGTAAAACCAATTGTTTTTCCTCATTGCGCATCTTTCCGAACGCGACGATTAATAGGATAACGCCCAAAAGAAGCACGATAGCGTCAGTAATAAGTTGTGCATAGAACACGCCTTCTACACCCGGATTAAACACGTACGGCAACAGAAGTACGAGCGGTAAAAAGAGTATCACTTGGCGTAAAAGAGTCAGTATCGCCGCGTTCCCGCCTTTACCGATTGCTTGGAAGAACGTTATCCCGAGAATCAATACGCCGTAGGTTATATAAGCGGAGAACATGACTCTTAACATTGGTGCACCTGCCGCAGTAATAGCAGAATCGGTGATAAACATGGAAAGCATAGCTTCCGGTGCAACCATAATAGGAATGTAGAATAATACCGCAAGTATGGTCGCCGCAATCATAAAGGATTTTGTGAAAGAACGAACACGTCCGTATTGTTTTGCACCATAGTTAGTGCCAATCGCAGGTTGATATCCTTGGCTGATACCCCAAAGCGGAATAAACGAGAACGCTTGTAGACTTAGCGCAGCACCGAGAATGGTCTGCCATTCGCTCCCACCGAAACGCTCTGCAGTATTGTACATGATCGTCTGTTGTACCATACTCATGACTTGCATCAACATGGCAGATACGCCTACCCCAAGCACTTGTTTCGTAATCGATCCGTATATCTTAATCTTATGTATTTTGACATTATCACTCTTTTTAAGAAAATAAACCATCGCCCAAATAGCTTGTAATAGTTGCGCCGTAACCGTAGCAACCGCTGCTCCGAGAATACCATTTTCTTTTCCGAAAGCGAGGATAAAAAGAGGATCTAACACAATATTAAGGATAGCACCACTTCCCATAATGAGCATGGCTATCTTCAGCTTACCTTCTCCACGAATGACCATGTTGGATGCCTGCGCGAAATTGACGAACAAAGATCCAATAAATACAATCTTTAAATACCTGGTCGCTTCCGCGAGGATCTCTCCTTTTGCTCCCGAAAGCATAAGAAATTGTTTTGTGAAGATCATTCCGACAACCATAACTACCGACGACAGGATCAAAACAAGCGAGATCAGATTCCCCATGATTTTGTTGATTGTATCCTGATCTTTTTTCCCTATAGCTCTCGATAAAATAGATGCCGAGCCGGTACCTATAAGGGTAGAAATACCGCTATTTAAAAGAGTGAACGGATATGCTACTTTTACAGCGGTCATCGCCGTAGAACTCACCATCCTCCCTACAAACACCGCATCCATAAAGTTGTAAAGTCCGATGACGACCATTCCGATAATCGCAGGAATGCTCAGCGAAAGCATCGTTTTAAAGATATTCCCGTTCAGGAGTTTTTCTTTGGGATCATTGGTGCTTGGTTTTGTTTCTAGTTTTGTCATTTTTACCTCCGTGTTAGCATATGCTAACAAATATTCGATAAAAAAACGCCTTTCTTTATTAAACTCCGAAAGACGTTTATTTATTAATAACCAAAAAATTCGCCCCAGGCTTTTGAGAAAAAGCGGTCGAGCGTATCCGCGTAGTGCATGGCTTCTTCCTTTGAAAAATCGTGTTCCACCGTCTGAAAAATTGCGTTTATATTCGCTGTAGTGAGAAGGTGGAGTTCTTTTAAACTGAAATCTTTGATCATAACGCCTTGTTTTTTCAACATTTCCATAAAAGAAAGCGTCGTTTTTTCTTCAAGTACCGCAAGGTCGTGCAAAAAGCTTTCGTATTTCGTGCCTTTCGACTTGCAAACAATCAGACGAAAAGCATCCAAGTGTTCATAGATATAAGAAATGGCAAGTTTTGCTTCTTGTCCGTTTTCCCATTGGTTAAATTCTCCCGCGCTTACGTTTTCTCTCTGCTCGCTTTCTTCTTGATTATACAAACTCATTAAACCTCGATACGCCGGCTCTACGATAGCAAAGAACATCTCTTCTTTGCTCGCAAAGTGCTTATATAAGCCAGACGCGCTCATCCCCGCCGCATTGGCGATCCTTCGCATCGAAGCGTCCTCATAGCCGTATTCCAAAAATTCCGCCGTAGCAGCTTTGATAATACTTACGTGATGCAATTCTTTGTCTCTAATCATAATCTCCCCTTTATTTTTTGGCGAACGTTGTTCGCTAATGATTATAGAGTACACTGTTCGCTATGAATTGTCAAGATTTTTTTAAGAAAAATAAAAAAATTTTTTGTCTTCGTTAAAGTAGAATCCCGATATAAGCTAGCAAGAAGGAAACTGCGATAAAAACAACGATATGCACGATGTGCGTCCATTTATTATATCCGAAAAGATGTGGGTCAAGAATTGGTTTAACTTCTGGATAATAATACGAAAAGAAGTTTGAGTGACATAATAAGAAGAAATCGAAGAATAGTATGTCAAAAACTTTCAACGCAACAAGCATAACAACAAATCGAGCAAAAAATACCCAATATCCAAAACCTCTAACAATTCCATCATAGAAACCTAGAACGACTGCCCCTATCATCAGCACAAAACTAAAAATAAGCATGCAATATCCAACGACGTGTTGTCCCTTAAACCGTTCTTCTTTAGGTTTCACTGCAGCTTGTACTTCTTTCGGAGCTGACGAGAAAAACTTTTTATTCTGGATAAAACCAACCGCACCCCACAGCATCAAGAAAAAACCCACCATCATCATGATTGAAAGAGCAATTGTAACTAGCCATTCCATACGTATAAAACCTTTACTTTGTAGCAAGCACTGCTATCCACGGATTTTTCTCGTGATGAGTAACTTTCACATCTTTAAATCCAGCTTTTTTTAATGCATCTGTTAATTCTTCGGCAGTATATACTTTCATTCCATCAATAATACTCTCAAATTTCTTTCCTGTTTCATCTTTTCCATCCGATTCATTAACAATTAAAAAATGTCCCTCTTCCTTCAATATTTCAAATACATTTCTAAAACAACTTTCTATTTCTGGCCAAAAGTACACTGTTTCGAATGCCGTAGCAAGATTGAATTGCGATTTTGGAAGGTCAAGTGTTCGTACATCTCCTTGCTTTATTTCACAACGCAAAGCATTCTTTTTATTAAACTTCTCTGCTTTTTTTACTGATTCTTCTGAATAATCTACTGCTGTTACGAAGGAACCATCATATTTATTTAGCAACGAATCAATATTTCGCCCGCCTCCACAGCCAAGCTCAGCTATTTGCTTTATACCTTCTTTTGGTAAAATACCCATACCAAAATTTGCAAGTTTTGCGTGCCCACCGCCATTCATTCCCGATAACATCACTCTACCCAAAAACCCTTCTGGTTTTCTTGTTTGATTAAAAAACTTATTCAATAATCCCATCTTTTTTCCTTTACTTTTTTCCTATGAGAAGTGCAGAACCTGATAAAAATAGGTACTTAGCTTCTTTCTCGGTCATAAATTCGTTTTTCGTTGTATCGATAATATCAACTTTTTCATAACCCATTGCCAATAATTTCTGTTTAAACTCTTCCATATCACCATATTTTTGCTTGGTAAAAAGGTCATGAATAGCAAATGTGCCACCTTTTTTCAAAACACGTAAAGTTTCCAAAAGAATTTTTTGCCTATCTTTACTCGGAATATTGTGATATACATAGTTACTCGTTACAGCATCAAAGCTTTCATTTGCAAAAGGAAGAGATAGTGCATCACCTTGCTCGAATTTTACATTTTTTACACCTTCCACTTTTGCATTATCTTCGCAAAGCAGTTTAGAAAAAGATGCATAATCTTTTCCCCAACGATCAATCCCAATAATCTCTGCGTTTGGATTTCTCTTAGCAACTGCAATTGCCAATGCCCCACTTCCAGTCCCAACATCAAGACATTTTCCATATTCTGGAACAATAACTTTATCAGCTGTCTTTTCAATGATACGACGAGAAAATTGCCATGTCCCATTGTACGAAAACGCCATATGCCAAGCGAGCATAAATACGCTAACCACAATTAAAAACAAACTTAAAACAATAAATATCACAAATAAAACAATCGCCCACTTCAAATGGTCTTTAAATCCCAAGCACCCAAAAACGATTACCATAACAAGCGATATTACTGTACCTGCTAAATAGCTAATGACCATTCCTTTAGGTACCCAGTTTTTATAATTAGGTTTCATATAATACTTCTCCTTGTTTATTTACCAAATAAAAAACGCTTTTTATATGGTTCAGTCGAAATACCACCAACAGTATATCCCATATCAGTAATTGCTTTTATAAGCGCCTCTTTATTTATCTCTTTTTCAGAAAGAAAAGTTGCTTCGTTCCTTACTCTTGATGCCTTTACCTTCTTTGCTGATAAAATCGACCTTCGTATTAAGTCGCAAACATGTGCCTCACACATTCCACACTTCATTCCCTCGATTTTAATCGTTATTTTTTCCATCGTTACCTCCATTTATATATTATTTTATTTATATGCTTTTTAACCCAATGCCACATCTAGCGCCATCATTACAACAAAACCAATCATTACACCCCATGTTCCTAAATGAGAATGTTCATTCAATTTTGCATCAGGAATAAGATCTTCAACCACAACAAATATCATTGCTCCCGCCGCAAAAGCGAGTAGCCATGGTTGTGCTTTCGTTAAACTTGCAGCTAAGAAATAACCAATAATCGCAGCTATAGGTTCTACCGCACCGCTTCCCATGCCATACAAAAATGCCTTTCCATTGCTTCCTATTGCCTTTTTAAGTGGAAGCGAAACAGCTGCACCTTCTGGAAAATTTTGAATAGCAATACCAATAGCAAGTCCTAAAGCAGATAAATAAGCCTCTTTAGACCCCACAACTGCCGCTCCTCCAAATGCAAATCCGACAGCTAAACCTTCAGGGATATTATGAATAGTTACTGCAAGAAACATCTTAACAGGTTTTTGTAAAGAAGTATGTGGCCCCTCTTCTTGCCCAGTGCCAACGTGAAAATGTGGCACAACCTTATCAAGCACTACTAAAAAAAGTCCACCAAGAATAAAACCGATAAACGCTGGTGCAAAACTCCATTTACCCCACGAAGAAGAACTCTCTATTGATGGAATGAGAAGTGACCATACTGAAGCAGCAATCATAATACCTGCGGCAAAGCCTAAAAAAACGGTATTCATCTTTTCGGATATATCTTTTTTGAAGAAGAACACTAGTGCAGCCCCTGCTGTCGTTGCAACAAATATGATTCCTATTCCCAATATCGTCAAACCTACATTACTCATACTTTTACCTTTACCTAGCCTATGCTAAATATTTCTTGATAAGTAGCTTTTTATCCTAATTTAAGTGTATTATATTCATTCTTTTTTGAGATGTCAACAAATATGAATAATTATTCATATTTTTATTTATAAGCATAAAATTATTGCTTTGTAATAGCATTTTAACTTTTGGAAACTTGATTATTATTTATTACTGAAAGTAACTATAAAGAAAATTTTCCCATCTATATATTCTGCTCGTATATCGCCCTTATGACTTTCTACTACAGCTTTAGCTATCGAAAGACCTAAACCATAATGAGAGCCAGATTCATTTCGGGATTCATCCGTGCGGTAAAATCTATCAAAAATATGTGATAGTTGTTCTTCATTCATTGTATCTGCTTCATTTGATACTGAAAGAACAACAGAATGTTTTTCAGATTTCAGTGATACATTTATATTTTCGCCCTTTCCATGTGATAATGCGTTATCAAGAAGAATGGAAACCAATTGTTTTAATTGAGTAGTATTTCCATAAACAACCAATTCTTTTTCTATATTAAGTTCAAGATTTTTCCCTTTTTCAAAAGCAAGACTTTCAAAAGGTAATATCTCACCTTCAACGAGTTGTGATATATTAAGCTTTTCTTTAGGAAGATTATCTGTTTCAGCATGTGAAAGAGTTAATAATTGTTTTACTAACTCTGACATCTTTTCGTTTTCGTATTCAATATTGGAGAGCCATTCATTTTCACCAATCTCTCTTTTCAATAGTTCACTATTTGTAGAAATAACAGCGATAGGAGTTTTCAATTCATGCCCAGCATCAGAAACAAAACGCTTTTGTTTTTTATCATTTTCTTCCATTGGTTGAACAATCTTGCGAGCAATAAAGATGGAAATAATTGTTAATATAACTAAAGCACCACCGCCTATACCCATCATAAGCCATAAAAGTTTTCTCTGATTATTTTCATTTATTGTCCCATCTATCATAGCGACAAGTGTATAATCCCCACGATCAGTAACAAGATATGATAAGTTCCCCACACGTCCAGTTGCTTTGTTTTTAGTTAATGCTGTAGAAGCAACTTTAAGTAATTCTTCTTCAGTTATTAAATCATTACCTCCATTATTAACAGAAATAACTTCTCCTGTTTTAGAATATGCTACTGAATAAAATGTGGAAAGCCTAAAAGCTGGTTCATTTTTCCAATTATCATGTGGTTCGGGCGGTAAATTTGCTGGCGGTTCGTTATTATTTCCAGGATTGCCTCCATTTGGAGGATCCGTTTGTTCATCAAGAGAGTAACGCTCAGTAAATGTTTTAAGCATATCCTCATTTTCTCTTTGTATTGTCAAAAGATTAGAAACATAGATTGTGACAAGCGTTACTATCATTAACACTAGAAGAGAAAAAACAATAGCAAAAACAATTTTTATTTTCGACTTATTAAACATCTTTTCTCCTCAGTTCATATCCTAAACCACGGATTGCTTTAATCTCGCACCTTGAACCGACAAATGATATTTTCTTTCGAACAAAAGTCATATAAACTTCTACATTGTTATATTCAGCTTCATTATCAAATCCCCATATTTTAACAGCTAATTGTTCTCGCGTTAATACATGTCCTTGATTAATCATTAAGTATTCTAATATTTTTAACTCTTTTTCGCCTAGACGAACACTATTTCCATTGGCACTTTTCAATATGGCGTTTTTCACTTCAAGTGTTAGATCATCAAAGGTTAAGTCCCCATCATTTGTTGGAACACCTCTTCTTAAATGAGCTCTTATACGTGCTAATAATTCTTTGGCCATAAATGGTTTAGTTAGATAATCGTCTGCTCCGCTATCTAAACCTTCCACTTTATCATCAAGTTCACTTTTAGCAGTTAGCATAATAATTGGAATTTGTATGCCTGCATTACGAGCTTTTTTTGCAACATCAAAACCATTCATACCTGGCATCATAACATCAAGCACAATTAAATCATATACCCCACTTTCAATATACGACAAAGCATCTATTCCATTTTCGACAGAGTCAACATCATATCCCTCTTGTCGTAGAATTTCGCACAGTGCTCTATTCATTCTTTTCTCATCTTCTGCTATCAATATTTTCATTATTACTCACCTTATTTGTTTGTATATTTTCAATTATCATGGATAAA
>JAIKVY010000079.1 GCA_024685275.1 Clostridia bacterium | reverse complement strand
TTTTTATTAAAAATAAAAAAACTCTAAAAATTTAGAGTTAATTTATTAAAAAAATCTTATTTTTTTCATAACTTTTATGAAAAATCAATTATTCCATTCCTCAAACTGTTTTCCTTCAAGTATGTCTGCAATTCTTTTACTAGTGCCACTATAGCCATCATCTATAAAGGCATCTACTATTTTGAATTTGTTTTCTAAACAATATTCTGTTAGAACTTGTTTCTGGTTAGATATAGATTGGCTTTCTTGATCTATTCCATCATCAACTGATAGTCTGCAATAGATTGCACATCTATTCTTCTTTTGATTCATTTTGTTTCTCCTTCTCTTTAGTAATGGTTAAGGCTAAAGCGTTAATGATAGCTTCAGATAAGGTTATTCCTTCAGTTTCAAACTATCTTTTTACAATAATTACAGATTCATTAATTTCGTATGTTTTTTCTATGTTATCACCTCTTGGGTATATTCTATCAAAACAAGAGGTGACTTTTAGCGAAGTTTAAGGTAAATTAGTTAATTATTTTAAACTAATTAAAATATCTTTATTCTTATTAGCATATTGATGAATAATTTCATCATATATAACTTGAGGATAATGATATGGCAAATTCCATATTTCTTTTAGCATTACCACCATAAAAGCAAATCTATCTATTGATTTAGTTAGGTATAAATAATTAGATAATTCTTCTAGATTATCATAATCTTTAGGATATGAATCATCTTTAACTATTTCTTCTTTTATTGTTTTAATAAATTCATTATCTGATTTAGAATTAGATAATACTTTTATTTGATAACGATGACGTAATTCCAATAATAATCTAATAGATACATCAGGTTTATATAGATAATCTTCATTTATGATAATAGCGTCTAATTCTTTATCATAATATGATTCGTCTTTAATCTTATCAAATACTGTTGGCACAAAATCCATTGGTAAATATTTACTGACAATATAGTTTAGTAATCTTATCAAGTTCAGCACATCTTTCTTGGGCATCCCAATCCTTTAAAGTAACATACTTTAAAAATTCTTCTTTTAATTCTTCTTCAGTTAAGTTTTTGTAATCTTTTTGGTTCATTATTCCTCCTTTAGTGTAGAATTTCAATACTCACTAATAGTATAGTGTATTTTCTACGCTGTCAATATATTTTTAAAAGAAATAGTGTAGAAATTATAAGCTTTCTATTTATAAAAAATTAAATTTTTAGTATACTATATATATGGTGAGCAAATATGATTGATGTTAGAAAAAATATCGTCATTTTTTTGAACGAGCAGTTTTCAAAAAATGAGGTAAGACAAATAGATTTAGCTAATTATTTAGGTGTACCCAAGTCTAATGTTTATCACTGGACAAAGGGATTAAATTCACCTGATATTAATTACATACCACGCATAGCACAATTCTTTGGTGTAAGTGCATTACAACTAATGGGATTAGATAATCTTGAAGAAATCACTGTTGAAGAAAGAACAATAATCGAATCATATAGAAATTCTTCGCCAGAAGCTAAAGGGATTATAAAAAGAATTTTAGACATAAAATAAAAACGGAAGGCAAATTATAAGAATTTATCTTATAGTTCATCTTCCGTTTGTTTTTTATTTATTTTTGTTTATGAGGTTTAAAATCTTCATATCCTGGATATTCAGCATATGATGGATCAACAGAAATTAATTCATCAAAGTTATCAATTTCCGCAATATCTGATTTATGAATATTTCTAATTTCAACTTTATAGTTTTTCTTATAAAGCTTTAACGGAATATCTTCCCATAAATATTCATGGCCAGCTCTAGAGTTATAAGCTTTCACTAAGTCCGTCTTTAACTTCTCTGAGTCTTCTTGATTCCAGTAAGAAATACCATAAGCTTGATAACAATCAGTACCACCACGTGTATAGTTTGTAGCAAATCCATTAGACTTTTTAAAGCACCAGTCATCTGTTTCTTTAACTTTAGCTCCAAGGTAATTTGTTCTAAATTGATATTTCTTAATGATTGCTGGATTTTTAATTACTAAATCCGCTTCACAAATATAACATCTATCAATTAGATCGATGCACTTAATAACTGATGAAATATTATTAGCGACGTTAAAGTCTTCATTATCAATAAACTTAACAGTTGGGTATTTCTTTAACAATTCATCAAATTGTTCTTTCTTATATCCTCTAACGATATAAATTGAATCAATTCCAGCACCTACTAAAGCATCTAATAATGTATCAATAATTCTCACACCATTAACTGTTACAAGTGGTTTTGGTGTATGAAGTGATACTGGAGCAAGTCTTGCACCAAAGCCTGCAGCTAGAATTATTGCTTTACGAACTCTATATGGTTCTAGCGCTTTTAAACCTTTATCAGTAATTGATAAATTATTATCACTATCAAGTTCTGCATAATTCAATTCAAACAATTCATTTAATAATTTATTAACTGTTCCAAGGGATAAAGTTAATGTATCTGATAGATGACGTTGAGAGTATCTATTTTTCCCATTAGCCTCTAAGAATGTTAATAATTCAAATTGATATAAAGATAATTCCATTATAGAATTTTCCTCCTTCTTTTGTTTCTTCTTGATAATACTAGAAGTGACATTGAATATAACTCTAAAGATTATATTAATAAATAATATTAATACAGAAATGGCTCCCTGCATCTCATAGTTACTTGTCTTTTCATAACTATTAATAAGAATTGCAAGTGGTTGATTACTATAAGTACATAGGAATGCTACCGCTGAAATTGTAATCATACTATTTAAGAAGAAATATGAGAACATTTCAATTAATGTAGTAACTGAATTAGGTATTAAGACATTTATAAATATCTTAAATTTAGAAATTCCTAATGTTTCGCCTATTACTTCGTAATCTTTATTAATCTTTGTTAAACAGTTTTTAGCCATTATAAATGGTGAACCTAAAAAGTGAAAAACATTTACTGTTATTAATATTGACATAGTACCAAAGAAAAATCCATTAGTACTCTTAAATAACAACATATAACCAATACCTAATACTAGGCCAGGAATTGCTATTGTTGATATTGAAAACAAGTTTATTACTTTGCCCATTTTCCCTTCTTTTCTAACAGATAGGTAACCTAGCAAATAAGCAAGAATTGTACCAATCAAACCTGTTAGTAAAGATAAGATTAATGAGTTAACTACATAGTCACCAACACCTAAACCATAGGTATTGCTAAACATATTTGATAAATTCTTAAACGAGAATGACATATCGTTTGGATAAGAATTCATGAATGTTAATGAAATAAATGATAACTGAGGAACAAATAAGAATAATGAAATTAAAATAATTAAGCTTATAGTTATTATATTAAAAACTTTTGAAGCTTTTACTAACTTCTTTTGTTTTTCAGCAGAGCTATTATCATGGAATATTAAATCAAACAAGAATGATATTACAGCAGGAACTAATAAGAATAAACCAGCAATAGCACCACGTCCATATTGAAATGATGATAATACTTGATTATATAGATACATCGGTAAAGTTTGAACTTTACCAGCAAGTTCCATAGGAATACCATAGTCTGAGAATATCCATGTAAATGATGCAAAGAATGCAGATATAATAGCAACCTTTAAATATGGTAAAGTAAGTTTGAAGAACATACTTGCTTTGCTTATACCCATTATTTCAGCTGCATCATATGGCCCTTTATCTTCGTATTTTAAAGCATCATAGATAATTAAGAATGTTGTTGGAAATGAAGAAATTACAGATCCAAAGATTAATCCTAGGAATCCTATTCCTTCTATTTCAACATTAAACATAGTATCTATAAAACCGTTTCTACCAAATAATACTCTTATACCTAAGCCAATAGATAACGTTGGAACAAGCATACCAAGTGTTAATATAGTAACAAAGATATTTTTATGTTTAATAGATGATGTGTTCAAAAAATATGCAGCAACCACAGCTAATACTGTAGTTATAACACTGGCAATTAATGAATATAAAACAGAATTACCAACACTAGACCAGAAATTAGAGTCTGAAAAAACAAATGATAAATCTTTGTCTGCTATATTAAATACCAATGATAATAATGGCATTAAAGCAAATAAGAATATAAATGCTAATGCAATTATTCTAAGATATTCATGTTTAAGAAATCCTAAATATTTATTACTTCTTTCTTTCATTGATATTATCCTCTATTGATTTAACTTTCATATCAAGGTGATTAACAATGAAACTCTTAACAAATTCATTAGAAGGATTATGATATAGGTTATATGGTGTATCATATTGCATGATTTTACTATCATTTAGCACCATTATTCTATCAGATAAAGCAAATGCTTCTTCCTGATCATGCGTAACATATATCATAGTAATATTTAATTTTCTTTGGATTTCTTTTAATTGATTTCTTAAGATAACTTTAATCTCAGCATCTAGTGCTGACATTGGTTCATCAAATAAAATAATATCAGGATTTAAGACTAGAGTTCTTGCAATGGCAACTCTTTGTTGTTGACCACCACTTAAATTTCTAGGTTTTTTATAAATGTGTTCGTTAAGTCCTACAATATCAATTATTTCTTTTACTTTACCATCTACTTCCTCGTTAGATAGTTTTTTACTTTTTAGTGCATATGCAATATTTTGGTAAACATTCATATTAGGAAATAAAGAATAGTTCTGAAAAACTATTCCTATATTTCTCTTCTTAGGGGCCAAATCTGTTATGTCCTCATCATATTTAAATATCTTGCCTGATGATGGTTTATCAATACCAATTAATAATCTTAGTATTGTTGTTTTACCACAACCAGATGGACCTAAAAGTGATAAGAACTCACCTTTATTAACTTCGAATGAAATATCTTCCAATACTAATCTTTTACCATATTTTTTACATAAGTTATCTATTCTTAGTATTGTTTCACTCATATTATTAGCTCCAAGTCCACTTATCTAATAAATCTTGTTTATGTTTAAAATCAAATACACCTGTCATAGTGATTTCAGTAAATGCTGTAGGATAATTAGTAATTTCAGCTTTTCCTTGATTTACATAAATCTTATCAGGGTTAAATTTTTCACATTGTGTCTTATTTAATCCGTTGAATAAATAAGTAAATACTTCTTTGGTAGCTGTCTTAGTTTCTTTACCAGCAATGATACCCATTGTGAATAAATTATAAGAAGCTTCATTATCTAGGAATACAACTTCTAAGTCACTATTCTTATTAGCATAATCAACACATTGCCATAATAGACCAACACCGATTGCTACTTCACCCTTATTAACAGCTTTAATAGGAGCTGATCCAGATGTTGTATATTCTTTCATGTTTGCATCTAATGAAGCAAAATAAGTTAATGCAGCAGCTTCACCTTTTGATGATACTAGACCATTATAGAATGCATAACCAGTTCCTGAACTCTTTGGGCTAGGCATAGTGATTAAGCCTTTATACTCAGGTTTTAATAAATCATCATATGTTGTTGGAATTTCACAACCATTTTGTTGTAATACTTTCTTGTTAACAACAATTGTACCATCAGTTTTACCATTAACTGCAAATTTATGATGTCTAGATGTATATTCAGTTACTGATGAATCGTAAACCGAAAAATCATAATCATTTCCTAAATCATAGAATAAATCGCTATTACCATTTAAAATGATTTCAGCGTTTGTAGCTTCTAAATCATAGAAAATGTCACATTCAGTGTTCTTACCTTCTGCTTGAAGTTTAGAAACTAAAACACCTGTACCTAATGATTGGAATACAATTTCATAATTAGGGAATTTTGAATTTAATTCCTTTTGTAAATATTCGATTCTTTCTTCTTCAGCAGCAGTATAAATGACTACTCTGTTTGCGTTTTTTCCGCAACCTGTTAAAGTTACAACAAATACAAATAAAGCTAAAAATAATGTTAAAATTTTTTTCATATTCAAAATAATAATAGATTTATAAATCTATCTTTCCTCCTATACAACAAGAGTATACACTTATGTTTTATATTTGTCAATAAAAATGTTCATTTTGAACATAAATATCGTTTCAAAATGAACATTAATAAAATATTAATTATAACGTTTGTAATCTATATCAAATGCTTCTAATTCGGCAACTGAATCAAGTTCAATGATTTGTTCTCTTTTAACCGGATGAACTATAAGATTTAATTTTGATAAATTCATATTAACTACATCATCCCAATAAAGGTTCTCAAATTCACCTTTTTTAGTATACGACTCATCAATTGCTTCTTTTATTATTTTAGCATCCTTTGCTTTAAACCAAGAAACACCACACATGTTATATTGGTTTTCACCAAACTTTCCGACTCTTGTTATTATGCCTTTATCATTTTGATCGAAGACCCAGTCATCTGATTTACCTTCAACATAGACACCATAATAACATGACTTATCCATCTTATCTCTAAATATAGATAAATCAGAAACATATAAATCTGCTTCACAAATAAAACAATCATCTGTTCCCATTACATTTCTTGCAGCATGTATTGAAGATATATTATTTATTGTTAAGAATTCTGTATTCTCAATTAAAGTTAAATTATTATATTTTTTAGTCAAGAACTCAAATTGTTCTTTCTTATATCCAACAATAACATAAACTTTATCCACAACGCCTTCTAGTCCATCAATAATAGTTTCTATCATTGATTTACCAAATACTTTTACCAAAGGCTTTGGTACCTTATCAGTTAATGGTTTCATTCTTGTGCCGAGACCGGCAGCCATTAAAATTGCTATCATAATTAATCAATTCCTTTCGAACTACACATATTTTATCACATTCATTCAAATTTTTTTAGACTTAAAACAAATAATAAATATAAAAATAGCACCTGTAAGTCTCCTCACAAGTGCTAAATTGAATCGAGTTTTATTTTATTAATATGTATTTATTATTGTTTTTATCATAATAGATATTAATATATCCATATTCTAATTCTAACATTTCTCTTATTGCTTGTAGCATTATTTTAAATATTGGAAGATCAATATCATACATATCAATTATTTCATTTCTTCTAAATTGTTTTTTATCATTAATATAATTATAAAAGCTTAGGATGATTAAGAAATTTTCTTTTCTTGTTATGTATTTGTTTTTCATCTAATAATATCTTATGAATTATTGGAAATTTTATATCTAGATAACTACATAATTTCTTTGAAGATATGATTCTATCATATTCTGAATGGCCTTCCATGAACATTTTAAGTTTTGCTTCTGATATATTAAATAAATTACATATGTCATCATTAGTTCCACTAAGTGCCATATTAGCTGTTATTAATGTTCTTCTATCATCTATTAAGCCATCATAAAGTGATAGATATAGCTGATAAAAGAATTTATAGAAATCAATTTGGTAGATTTTATCATGATTATCTAGATTTATATTCATGTTGATAAAGGCTATAGCGCCTTTATTAGAATAAGTATAGATTTTATCTTTTATTTTGTTTGTGTGATATGCTTTTAGATAATAATCAGATAGAGTTGCTAGTTCTTTTCTACATAGTATTAATTCATTATTTACTACTGTTCCACAAAATAACAATTTATTTTTGATGGCATCCATCATTAGATTGTAATTTAAGCCCATTATTCGATTTCCTTTATGATATATGATTGGAACTTTTCAGGATAAACAATGTCATAATATTTACCTTTGGTTGGCATCATGTTTATTGTCATTCTTAATTCATCAATTATTGGGTATAACATCTTTTTAGAACATTCAAATCCATCTTTGATAATTCTTTATTATTTACTTTTTGGTTATATAATAATTTAATCATTACTATATATTGTAAGT
This sequence comes from Clostridia bacterium, assembly GCA_024685275.1. Classification (GTDB taxonomy): domain Bacteria; phylum Bacillota; class Clostridia; order Christensenellales; family DTU072; genus CAG-1782. The sequence goes on along the minus strand of JAIKVY010000079.1, from coordinate 20,211 downwards.
GCTTATCCAAGTTTTTATAAGTTAAGTTTTGTAAGATTGATTGATTTAGTGGTGTTTTTAAATAATATACATTAGAATTTGTTGTACTATCATACCAAAAAGTCAAATTGGGATTTAAATCTAATAACATATCTTTTATTTCTTTAATGGCAGCTCTTGCATTTCTTATACATGCTTCACATTTATATGAAAGCATTGAGGCGTTAATTTCTTTATTTTGTAATAATTCATTTAAGAAATATACAGATGCATAAAAGTGTTTAGTATGTACTTTCATTTATATCCTTCATAATGAATTCTTTATCAAAATCATCCATATCTTTTTGTGAATCATATAGGTTATAAGCCTTATTTGATTCTTTAATTTGGGTGATATTAACAAATTCTGATGGTAAGTATTTAGATGTCCATATTAAATACATATTAGCATTTTCTTTTTTATCATAAACATATGAATCCCAATAGATGCCTAGATATTGATTTGGTTCTAAGTATTCAGGATCTATATCTAGATTTTTTAAGATATAGTCCCGTGTTTCATCTTGGTCATTTTTATACCAAGATGAATAGGTTAATAACTTATCTTGTGAATATGATTTCCATTGGTAATAACCATTTAGGCCTTCATAGCTTAGATGGACTGTTTTGTAATAGAATGATTGATAACCTTCTACATAATAATAGTAACGATGCCAGGTTGGAATTGAATGAGAATCGATTAAATAATCGATTTCTCTTCTAATATACTCATCTATGGTTTCATTTTCATTTTTAGTTAAAGGGAATCTAAATTCACCATAGTTATTAGCTGCGTAGACAGTTGTGGTATTTGTTAATATAAATAAACTTGAAAATATTGAAATTACTAATGTTAGAAGGATCTTTATTTTTTTAGTAATTAGTTAGTTAATCCTCCTCTGTTTTCTTTATTATTAAGAAACCAAAGATGGTTGTTAATAATAAAATAATGAATTTCCATATTTTTTTGGCTAAATTGGCCAAAATTTTGCAAAAAAAATAAAACTGCCGTTGATATTAGCGAAGCAGCTTTAGATAATAATGAGATAATATCTTTCATTATTCATCTTCCTTATCATTTTCTTCTTCATCGATTATAATGTCTTTTCTTCTTTCAAATTCACATTTTAAGTTTCTATGCTTTAGAGACTTAACATTGGCATTTGATAGGAAATACATTTTTTGATGTTCTTCAGAAAATTTAACAATAACTGCATAGTAATCTTCATCAGTTGTTTTGTTTAAGCCTATAACTAATTCACAAGGTATATTTCTTAATACAATTGGACCATCTTTTAATTTTTCATACTTTTCTGTTTCGTTTCTTTCAAGTAAGATTAATTGTAATTCATCTTGCTTGATTTCATGTTTCTTTTTAGAAACTTTAACAGTTAAGTTTAAATCATTACCAAACGGACCTTGTTTATAGTTATGGTCTGGAATTTGAACCTCTGTAGATATTTCTTTTAAATGTGTGTATGGATTTTCACTCACATTAATTGAATAAAAACATGTAGTTTGATTCATTAATCCTTTTCCCCTTTTCTTCAAAATTTTAGAATTGATAGTATCACTCCTTCTGTAGGATACTATTTAGAAAAAGGATTAATGTCAGACGTACCTCTTTAAATAAAATAAATAAATTATCAACTATTTGTACCGGAAATATTTTTTTTTCATATCCTACAGCTATATTATACGCTATAGGGGATGCAGGATTTGTGTAGTCCGCTAAAAAAGTTGATATTTTTTAAAAATTATTTCTATATAAAGAAAAGAAAGCCAACGACTAGGTTGGCAATATTCTATGCAAAACTATTTAACTATCTCGAAAAAAGTATCTGGTTTATCTTTATTGAATATTTCATTACATGTCATAACTGTGACTAAGTTTTCAGTTTTAGATAGATTAATAATATTATGAGTCCAACCAGGAATCATATATACTGATTCAATCTTATCGCCTGATACTTCAAATTCAATAAATTCACCAGTATTAATATTACGTTCTTGGATTAAGCCATGGCCAGCAACAACTATGAATTGTTCCCATTTAGAGTTGTGCCAATGATTACCTTTAGTAATACCTGGTTTAGAAATATTGATTGATACTTGGCCACAATCTAAAGTATGTACTAATTCTGTAAATGAACCACGATCATCAACATTCATTTTAAGTGCATATTTGAATTTTTCCTTTGGTAAATAACTTAAATATAAACTAAATAATTTTTTAGCAAAGCTTCCTTCAGGCATCTTCGGCATCATAAGTGAAATATGTTGATTTTTAAACTCTTGTAACAAATCAACAATTTCACCAAGTGTTACTTTATGAGTTGGGAAAGCAAGGCAGTATTTACCTTTTTCATTTACTACAGGATTTAAACCATCGTATTCGCATCTAGTTGGTTTATTTTCTAAGCAATCATACATTGATTCAATAAGGTCATCTATGTATAGAAGTTCTACTTCATTTGATCTATCACTAATGTTGAATTCTTCATCATTAGCTATAGCCCAGCAGAATGTAGATACTGCTGAATTATATTTAGGTTTTGAATGCCCCATTAAATTAGGAAATCTATAGATATAAACCTTAGCGTCAGTTTCTTTTGAATATTTTTCCAAATATTCTTCACCAGCAAGTTTACTTTTACCATATTCACCATTATATCTACCAATTAATGTAGCTTGTAAAGATGAAGATAACATAATCGGTGCTTTATTATTATATTTCTTTAGTGTTCCTAATAATGTAGTAGTAAAACCAAAATTACCTTTCATAAAATCTTCAGGATTTGTAGGTCTATTAACACCTGCTAGATTAAATACAAAATCGCAATTTTTGCAATATTCATCTAATTTAGCTTCATCACCTAAATCATATTCATATATTTCTTCAATATGAATGTTTGGTCTAGTTTTGTTTTTACCATCTTTGAGGTTTTTAAGATTATTAACTAAAGCTGTACCGACCATTCCCTTAGCACCAGTTACTAATATTCTCATTAATCTTTTCTCCAAACCATTCTATTTACGATATTAGTATATGATTGAATAATTCTTACTACTTTCATTGATACATTAGTATCTGTGTAATCAGGACATGGTTTACCTAAAACATTATTTTGTTTCATTTCAATTGCCATTTCAGTTGCTTGAAGAAGTTCTTTTTCAGTTATACCAGCAATTATAAAATCACCAGCTTCAACTGCTTCTGGTCTTTCCGTAGAAGTTCTTATACAGATTGCAGCAATTGGACTTCCGATTGATAAATAGAAACTTGATTCTTCTGGTAATGTTCCACTATCAGAAACAATAGCAAGTGCGTTCATTTGTAAATTATTATAATCGTTAAATCCTAAAGGTTCATTTACTCTAACTCTAGAATCTAATTTAAATCCACTAGCTTCTAATTTCTTTTTACTTCTTGGATGGCATGAATATAATATTGGCATATCATATTTTTTAGCTAATGCATTAATTGCGTTAAATAGATTGTTGAAGTTTTTGTCACTATCTAAGTTTTCTTCTCTATGAGCTGAAAGTAAGATATAATTATTTTTCTTTAATCCTAATCTATTTAGTACATCACTCTTTTTGATTTTATCTAAATTCATTGAAAGAACTTCAGCCATAGGTGAACCAGTCACATAAGTTCTTTCCTTTGGCATACCACATTCGATTAAATAACGTCTTGCAGCTTCTGAGTAAGGTAAGTTAACATCTGAAATAATATCAACTATTCTTCTATTAGTTTCTTCAGGTAAGCATTCATCTTTACATCTATTACCAGCTTCCATATGGAATAATGGAATATGAAGACGTTTTGCGTTAATAGCTGAAAGACATGAATTTGTATCCCCCAATACTAATACAGCTTCAGGTTTTAATTCAACCATTAAATCATATGTTTGACTTATGATATTAGCACATGTTTCACCAAGGTTTTTTCCCGCAACGTGTAATAACACATCTGGTCCACCAAGTTCAAGATCTTCCCAGAACACTGTAGAAAGATTCTTATCGTAGTTTTGGTTAGTATAACAAATGCAAGTATCTAAATATTCTCTAGATCTTTTCATTACTGCAGCTAATCTAATAATTTCTGGTCTAGTACCGCAAATTATTAATAACTTTGTTTTGCTATTTTCTTTCCAGTTAAACATAAGATGCCTCCTATTTATCTTCAGCTAATCTTTCTTGAATATAAGAAAGTTTCATCATTGTTTCTTTTATTTCTTTCTTATTTAATCTTCTAGCATTATTAGAGTTAAATTCATCAATTGTTACAGCTTTCTTATTACCATCTGTGAAATATTTATCATAGTTTAATCCACGGTTATCTGCAGGAACTCTATAGAAGTTACCCATATCTTCAGCCTTAGCACATTCTTCTTTAGTAAGTAATGTTTCGTACATCTTTTCACCATGACGAATGCCGATAACCTTAATATCTTCTTTTTTACCACCAAACATTTCGCAAACTGCTTCAGCTTGCATACCAATTGTACAAGCAGGTGCTTTTTGAACTAAGATATCGCCATTTTGACCATGTTTAAATGCAAATAGCACTAAATCAACTGCTTCTTCAAGTGACATAATAAAACGTGTCATTGAAGGTTCAGTAAGTGTGATAGGTAATCCTTGTTTAATTTGATCAATCCATAGAGGAATAACTGAACCACGAGAACACATTACATTGCCATATCTTGTACAACATATTCTAGTATTTCCACTATTTCTAGATTTAGCAACAGCAACCTTTTCTTCAATTGCTTTAGTGATACCCATCGCGTTAATTGGGTAAGCTGCCTTATCTGTTGATAAGCAAATTACGCATTTAACTCCTTCTTCGATAGCGGCTGTTAAAATGTTATCTGTACCAATTACATTTGTTTTTACAGCTTCCATTGGGAAGAATTCACAAGATGGAACTTGTTTTAAAGCTGCTGCATGGAAAATATAATCAACTCCATGCATAACACCTCTACATGATTCTAAGCTTCTAACATCACCAATATAGAATTTAATCTTTTGGAAATAATCAGGGAACTTAGCTTGATATTCATGACGCATATCATCTTGTTTTTTCTCATCTCTAGAAAAAATACGGATTTCGCCAATATCAGTAGTTAAAAATCTATTCAATACTGCATTACCAAATGAGCCTGTACCTCCAGTAATAAGTAATACTTTACCACTTAATACATTAGTATCATTATCTGCATACTCTTCTAACAACTCTTTAATTCTTTGTAATTTTAATTGATCAGCTGAATCTTCATCATTTTCATAAGAAACATAGCTTCTTAATGATGTTTTAGTAATTTCAGCAGCTTCTTGTTGAGTTAAACCACATGTCTTTCTTAATTCTTTCAATGTCATAATAATAAATCCTCTCTTTAGACGAAAGGATTATATCATACTAATGCAATTTTTGCAAATTTTATGTAAAATTATTCAAATATATGAGCATATACGCACTGTTTTGTGTGCAATTTTTGCATCCGTAGCATTTTTTATAAAGCTAATAAGTATAAGTTCTGTCAGAGCCAGCACCAATTCTTGTTAAAAAAACCTTCTTAGCAGTTAAATCAATTTGAACAATATCAAAAGCTTGTCCAGTACTAGAATTTGATTCTCTCTTATAAATGTTATAATTATGATTATACATTCCTAGGGCATCGCACATAGTCGTAATACAAGGAATACAATAATCAGTTACATTTAAGTAATCAAGGTGACTATGCCCTGAAAATACACCAATTATGTTACATTTTAGATAAGGTAATATAGATTTAACATAATTTAAAAACTGTAAACCTGCTGGTCTTATAACACTTAAATTATTGTTTTGATACATTCCGTCAAACATTATATGTATAAAAAATAATACAGACCAACTTTCATCTAAATTTTTAAGTGTATCAAATATAAATGTTTCTTGTTCTTTATCATCAAATGAATCAATACTAGAATTTAAATACAAATTACAAACTTTTGAACTCTCAAAAAAATCAGCGTAATATGGATGCTCATAAGACTTATTATTAATCAAAGAAAAAATTTCTGAATCTGGAATTCTAGGAGCTCCTTGGTGTGAATTATTGTTAGAATCATGGTTCCCCACAATACCAATATAATTAAACAGAGAAAACGCATTTGAAACATCACAAATTATTTTCTTAGGTATGCTAATGTCCTCATAATCATAATCAACATAATCACCACCTAAAACAACTTTATCAATCGCAACTTCATCACAAATTCTTTTCAACCAAATCGGAGATTTTTTTAAATTAGATTGCCAATGAAGATCTGTCAAAAAAGCAAACGAAAGACCAATATTGTTTTGTTCTTTAATCTTATTTAATGTGTATATTTTACCAGAAATATATTTTTCAAATTCCATAGTATTTTCAAATTCAACATTTACACTAGTATCATTGCCGATATACGATGCTTGGTTTTCTTCTTTATCTTTGATGCTAGAACAACTAAAACAAAAAAGCAATAATATACTAACAACAATTAAAAAAATTTTTTTCACTGGCATCCACCTAATCTTTATAAAAATTAATTAAATCCTCGATATTCATAATTTTAAAATCAGACAAACTAAATATTTTAAATGACGTAGTTACAGAATGATACCAATCACTAACCATTTTCATGTTGAGGCAAGGAATATTCAACACGTGGGAAAAGCTTAATAAAATATCTAATCCAAAAGGAAAATCTGCTGTAAAATACCTAGAATTATAATCAGGTTCCATTTTTCCATTTGCATTAATTAGATATGGAGTTTTTAGTCCTTTTAGTGAATTTATACTATTAAGTTTTTTAGTCATTTCATCAGCATTTTTAGACTCATAATGTTCTAACAGTGTTGAAATACTATTCACAACAAGGCCATTGCGATTTAATACGTTTATCATGGAAAAAAGTTCTTCGTCCATTTTTTCCAAAAGAATAGATGATTCAAGATCCCATTCCTCGTAAAAAAAAGGTAATTTGTCATACTCTTTTTTTTGTATAACATCTTTAAATATAGAAAATAATCTTGATGTATGTAATATAGGGTTTGAGTTAACTAGTGTTACATTTAAATAATTATCTAATGAAATAGTAGGAATAGAATAAACCTCTGACAAAAAATTTGAAGCCTCTTTATTAAAACTGTTTGGAATAGACGCACAACGAATATTTTTTCTAACCCCCGATTCACGAACCTCTTCGCCTCTAGTTATTATTCGTGCAACAGAATGAACTCGCTGCAATCCTGTAATTGAACATCCCTTATCTAAAGCATTCTTAAAAAACAATTCAAAACCACCACTACCAGGAACGCCAACCAAATGCTGGCCATGGTGTAATAAAGGAACAATTTTTTTTGAAAATCCCTCAAAAAGAAAAGACGGAAAAGTAACAAAAATCCACTCACCAAAATTTATCGCTTCTTCAAGGTTATCAGTTATACATCTAATTTTTCCATAAATATATGTATTTGTATCTTCATTAAATACTCGCATATTATTCTTATAAAACTCAATTTTTTCATAGGGTGAATTTAAAAACAAACAAACATCATTATTTTGAGAAAACTTTACAGATAAAAGAGATCCCATATTTCCACCACCCAAAATAGTTATTTTGCTCATACACTTATTCTCCTTTCATTTTAGATATAAAAACATTTATTCTTATGATGAGTTTTTTGTTTTTCTTCAGGAGGCAATTTCATATAATCGCCATAAATACTTGTCAATATTTTATCATATTCAGAAGGGACAAAAAAAACAGAATCTTCAAACTTGTGTAATATAGTAGATGAAAACCAATCTATATCATATATTCTAATTTTTTCGCTAGTGCAAAAAGCAGTAATATAACCGAAAGGCTTCCTTCCTTTAGCATCAATATTAGTTAAAGAAATAATACGTTTTTTTATAGATTGATTAAAACGTCTTAACACAAATCTAAAAGGTGAAAGAATTAAATCTCTTAAAATCTTTCCGTTCCAATATTTAGAAATAGAAAGATTCCATAGTTTACAATATAATCTCCACTTTCTATTTATGTTTTTTTCGTACTCATACTCGTAATAATAGTTTAAAGGAAAAACATCTATATCTATACCAAGTGTAATATTCTTATTCAAATGAATCGGCTCTTCTTTTGTCGTTCTAATATCAATAACTTTTGAATAAGTAAATGGATATGTTTTATCTACCAGAGGAGAAAAACACTTGTAGTGTTCAGATTTAAAAGTAGTAACAAAACGAACATAATCATCCCAAGGTATAAAAATATCTATATCATCATCCCAAGGTATAAAACCATCATGTCGTATTGCACCAATCAAAGTCCCAAATGTCAAAAAATATCTAATATTATTTTCAACACAAAAAGAATGAACAGACTTCAAAATATTTAATTCTATTTCTTTTTTTTCTTCAAATGTTATTTCTCTCATTACTAGTCACCATATTTTCATCCTTCTGAATAAATTTTTTAAAAAACACTATAATAGAAATTACTCCGACAAAAAATATCAATAAATATCTAATCCAAGATGATAATTTATATATATAAATACATCCAAAAGTACAACCGATTAGACAAAACAATAAAGCTAAAATGGTCTTCATATCGAAAATTTTTTCTTTTGCAATCAACCTACTATAAACATAATGGCAAATTGCAATAAAAACATAACCAATTAATGTTGTATAAGCAGCAGCTTCATAACCATAAACAGAGATAAGACACCAGTTTAACGAAATATTGATTAGAGCGCCAGTAAGAGTAATAGGAAAAGCGATTTTAGTCTTCTTGTTAATAAATTCAACATTAGAAAAAATAAAATAAAAAGATGAAAAAAAAGTGCCACATATTAAAATAGGTACAATTGGTAAAGCAATCAAATAATCAACTCCACCAAGTATATATACTCCTTCTGGTGCAAAAAGCATTAACATAATACAAAAAAGTATTGATAAAAAAACAATCAAATTCGTTTTTTTACTTAATTCTAAATATTTTTTTTCCTTCAAAGCGTTATATGCCCACGGTGTATAAGAATTATTAAGCGCAGTGAATACAATTAAAGATAAACTAGAAAAAGAATAAACAACTGAATATATACCAACATAATAATCGTTTGTAAGATATTGAAGCATAACTTTATCTGATGATGCAAGCAAAATTGAGGAAAGATAATGAGGTATTAATGGCAAATTAAACTTTAAAGCTTGCTTCCAATATTTTGCGATATATTTAAAATTTGATTCCTTGATAATCAATATAAATAAAACTGTTGCAACAACTATCATTGGAACTGTTAATCCAACTATTCTTCCCAAGACCCTATCGCTAACAAAAAAATACGCCAATAAAATAGTCAAAATACTTTTTATTAGAAATAAAGTTACTACAAATATAGAAAATTTTATATATTTATAATTAAATCTCAATTGAACGATATAGAATTGTATTATTTCCTCAGAAATAACAAACAAAAACATTACAACAAAATATAAAGGTCTTAATCCTGTTAAAGACGAAATAGGAATAATGGCAGCAAAAATAATCCCAAAAAAAACAAAAGTAGTCAATGTGCTTAAAAAACACAAAGAACCTCTAACCTGTTTTTGATCTTCTTTGTTATCCACTAAAAAAACTTCATAAACACCACAAAACAAGTTAAATGTAGCTATAATTCTAAAAATTGTGGCCCATGTATTATAAACATTATAGATACCAACTTGATCAACAGTCAATATTCTATTAACGAATGGTTGAGTTAAAACCGATATAGCATTATCAATAATTGTTACTAGAACAAACCAGACACTTGCTTTAAATATAACATTCGAATTTTTATATTTTTGTATAAATTTACTAATCATGTCTTTTTATGCCAAACCTTTCACAAAAATTATTCACAACTCGATTTGATGAATTATTATCAAAATACTTATGAAAAACTTTCAGTAACAACAATCGTTTATCTTTATATAAATCAACATCATGAACAAAATCATTTAAAGCATTATTCATTTCTACAGAATTTTTCACAATTAAACCTGGGCAAAAACTATCATATGGTTCATAAGATAGACCTCTATCAAAAATATACTTTTCAAAATCATACAAATTATAAATAATAGGTCTATTTAACAAAAGAAAATCATATCCAACAGATGAATAATCAGTAATTAAACAGTCTGTAATAGCAAGTAAATCATAAAAAGAAAAATCAAAGCATAGCTTAAAAGGTATTACTCCTTTTGGTAAAATGATAGCTGATTTGGAAGTTAAATTGTGTAGTTTTGCAACCATACATATTTGATTATTTGACAAAAACTCTTCAATACCTAAAATATCATACCCAAATAAAGCTCTATTATAATCATTGTTTGAATTCTTCTCGTAATCTCTATATGTTGGAGCATAAACAATAATTTTTTTTGGATAAAAACCTATTTCATTTTTTATCCATTCAAGTATTATATCCTTTTTATCAGTCTTAAACAAAGTATCATTTCTAGGAAAACCCAATTCCCAGCAATGATCTAATTTTACTCCTGTTTGGGAAGAAACAACTGTAGAAGCAAGCAATGACGTAGTCAACATTCCATCTAAATGTTTCCATCTATCATTGTTTCCAACAACCAAATCACTTTTACATGAAATAAAATAATTTAGATTAAGTAAAAACTGACCTTTTAGTTTTCCAAATAAATATGTATCTCCGGTTCCAACAATCCAATACTTTGTTTTAAATAAATAATGATATTTTTTTAATAAAAATATAAATTTATTTATTCCTTTTTGATCAGCATAACATCTGATAAACTTTAAATGTATATTATTTTGAATTGCATTTTCCATTATAGTATCATATAGTAAAAATCTTTTCTCATCAAAGTATTCAACAAAAATATAAACTTTATCTTTAAAACGATTTTTCATGAAAACATCTATAAATTTCAACACATTATTACCACTATTATTAATTAAATCTTCATAATTGTTTTTCGAACTAATTCCAAGATTAACGTAAATAGAATTTTTTATTTTTGGAGTCAAAAGATTTACTACTTTAAATAATAAGTTAAGCAATTTTCTTTTAAACATACTGTCGCCTCCATATTGCAACTTTTTTGGCTGTTATACTTATTAATTGGTATATACAAAAAAGCAAATATTCCCGTTATTTCAACACTACCAACAACTGTATTTAAGTAGCTCAAAATTAATAATACGAAAGTTAATATAATTATTGAAGCACTAAACAACTTATCTTTCAAAACAACTTTGTAATTACTAAAAATAACAAGCAATAAAACAAACATAAAAGTCATTCCAAATAATCCAGTTCCACCAAGAAAATCAAGTATCTCAGAATGATAACTTAAATTACTAACTTTACCAAATAAATTACCAACCAGTGGACTATTCTTAAATGCATCTACGCTTAATGAATATAAATAACTCCTATACTTCATATCTCCAGTCATATTTTTATCTAAAAAATAATTTGCCATATCTCCAATTCTTTGGTATAAAACTGCATTTTCCTTTACTTTGTTTAAAAGAATATCCCAAAAAAAATCATTTTTTAGTATTACTATATAAACAAGTAAAAGCATTAGTGCAAAGACAGAGAAAAGAATCTTCATATATCTTTTTTTTCTATGAACAAAAACGACAGAAGTAAATAAAATCGCCAAAAATAGAACAATTGCAAAGACATAACTACATAAAACAATACAAACAAAAAACAAAACAATTAGTAAAGTATATCTAATCTTATGCGTTTCCTTATACATATGAACTAAAAATGGGACAGATAAGCACAAAGCATAATTAAAACCATATCCACCAATATTTCTTAACTGATAAAATCTATGAACATCAGTATTACCATCCGCCAACAATCGACTTGCCTCTGGATAAACCAAAGATCCAATAATCGTGGTAATAGAAGTTATCGTTAAGAGTATAATAATTACCTTCTTTATCTTGTATTTACTCATATAGTCATCTGATTTTAAATACCAACTGCCATAGGCAAAAGGAAGCCAAAAAATAAACATTACAAAATATTTAGAAAGAAAATAAAAATCACCATTATGAATGTATTCACCATAATAAATAAGCAAATTGACTATTAAAGCCAATATAATAATTAAAAAAAACTTTATTTTTACCTTATAGCCGTAGCAAACAGCGCCAAAAAGAGACAATAAAAAAGACAATAAAACTATTCCACCCTTTATAAACATCGGCATTATACGCATAAACGGCAACAAAACATAAGTCATTAACAATATTGTTGCCAAGAACATATATTTATTTTTTATGGCTGACATACATTTCTATTACCTTTCCATCAAAATTTTTTTATATAAAACTAAATAGTTTGAATAAAAATTTGTGTTTGAATCCACAATTGATCCATAACTATTCCCTACTTTAATTTTACTATTAATCACATCATAGATAGCAGCAACCGCAGATTGTGCATTTTTTTCCAAACAAATCTTGCCATATCTTGTTTTATTAATAATTTCTGGACTTCCTCCGGTATTAAATGTTACAACCGGAGTTCCACAAGCAACAGCTTCCAAATTTGTTGTCGGATAAGTATCCTCTAAAGTCGGATTAAAATAAACGTCTGAAACTGAATACCACTTTGCTAATTCCTCTGTAGATTCAGTTCTTTCAATATGAATTAAATTCTTTAGATCACAATTAATTTTGCTCTTTTCTTTACCAATATATACAAATATCCAATCACTTTTTAGCGAAGCACACTCTATAACAAAATCTAGACCTTTTTTTTCGTCCCAATAACTTGCAACTGCTAAAACGATTATTTTGTTTCCAATTTCATATTTTTCTCTTAAATTGCTAGGAGTCGGTTTAAAGATAGACGTATTAATACCATTATTTATAACCACGCATTCATATTTTTTTAAATAGGATTCCTTTACTTTTCCTTGCAACCATTCACTAGGAGTTACTACTATCATTGAATTTGGATTTAAAGACGTTATAGCTCCTTTTTTTCTTCTATAATTTCTTCTTGATCCATCAAAAACTAAGGATTTAGGATATTCTTTTTTTTGGGGGCATAAATAGCATTCATTTTTCCACCTTTCACATTTAATATAATCGAAATGAGTACAATGACCTGTGAAACTCCAACAATCATGTAATGTGAAAACGACTTTCTTATTTTCTTTTTTTATATATTTAAACAACAATTCATAATTTATCCAATAACCATGCAAATTATGAATATGTATAATATCAGGATTAAACATTTTCAAATCTTTAATAATATTTTTTGTATTCCTTTTACTATTTAAACCATGATTATCAAATACTCTAGTCATTAGAGCATCATAATAGAATCCAATTTTTGAAAAGAACCTTTTAGAGGTACTAGGAGTAGCACAATACTCACGAGAAAAATATGATACACATTCAATGTTATCTTCTTCTAATTTATTTTTTAATGTGTCAACTATTTTTCCAGTTGAGCCATTTCCATAAGTATTAATAAATGCTATTTTCATTTTTTACCTCTTCAAAAATAATTTGTTCAATTATTCTCCTGTTTTTTTCAATGCAATGATTTTCTCTGACAAATGCTTGTATTTCTTCAACATCTATTTTGTTTCTGAATTCTAGGACTTTTTCTAATGCAGAAACTAAATTTGTTTTCGAAGTACATGTTATAGCAAGATTATTATTCTTTAAATATTCAATAGAAGAAATATCAGATGGGCCATAAGCAAATATACATCTATATGCATTCAAATACTCAGGTATTTTTGTAGATAAAGAGTACTTTGTTGAAGCCTTGCTTTTTCTTATGAAAGATTCTACAAAAAGTAGAATATCAGAATTAATCAATACTTTTTCAACTTCATCAGGCATTACTTTTCCCATAAAGTGAATAGATTTTATATTAGAAAAAGCCTTGTTCATTTTCTCGCTAACAAAAGACGGAGAATAGACCTGAAGAATCACTTCGCGATTTAAATAATCTAACGTTTTGCCTATTTCAACTATTGACTTCCATCGATTGCTGTGCAAATTTCCGACATAGGACATCACTATAACTTTCTTATTACCTTTAGGCAAATACTCTTTAATTTGAACGCTATTCATAAGGTTAATACAGTCTTTTCCGAATTTCTTACAATAAACTTCAGCCATTTTTGGACCGATAGTAATAATTTTTGAAGCATTTTGTAGAAGTGGTTTAGCTTTTTTTCTAATAGATATTCGTCTAATATAATCTATTGGGGATACAAAAGTACCATAATAAAACGCATCATCCATATAATAAGGTATTAACGGAATATTGCACTTTTTTATAATATATTTCGCAATAGGATAAATTAACGAATAATCATTAGGAACGAATAAAATCACTTCTGGTTTTTGTTCATCTAGCCATTTATCGAAAGATGAATTTTTCCACGACTTCTTTTTCCACAACAAATCTCTGCATAAGCTTACGAGCGGAATCCTTTTGTTTCCTAAATTGTACAAATTCATCTCTCTATCATTACAATCATTAATGGAAGTATTAATGTCTTTTTTAAAAGATCTGCCAACAATCCTTTTTCCTTTTATATATGATTTAAGTATTTCTTTATCTAGAATCCTATAATAATCATAACAATGTTCAAAACTAGGAACTTCATTTCTAAGATAAACTTCACATAATTTTTCCTTTGGCCAAAAATCCAAAAGAGAAATTAATGTTTTACCTATATTATTCGTATTTTCATATATATTATGACATAAAATTAATAACTTTGGATATTTGACACTTTCGTTGTTCACTTAAATCACCTTTAAAATTTCTTTTGAAATACTTTCTGCATCAATAAAGTATTCTTTCCTTAAGTATTTTTGACTTCCTACCTTAATTGAATACTCGTCATGCAATCCAATCATATGAAGAATCGCTTTATCACCATCAACTTTGCACAGTTCTTCCGCAACAGCGCTTCCAAATCCCCCAATAACATTATGTTCTTCTATAGTAAAAATGTGTTTACACTTTTTTGCGCATTTAAATATAACATCACTATCAATTGGTTTTATCGTTGGAAACGTATAAACAATTGGATTCAATCCATTATCAATCAACTTTTCATAAGCTGCTATTACTTCATCAAATATAGCCCCAGAAGAAAAGATTGCTATGTCAACACCATCTTTGATTTTTATCGCTTTACCTATTTGAAAATTTTCAATTTTACTATGAATTCTTTTTTCACCACCGCGTCCCAATCGTAAATAACAAGTTCCTGGATAATTAACTATAGCCTTTGTAACTTCTTCTGCTTCAACCAAATCTCCAGGCGCAAAAACAGCCACATTAGGTAAAGCACGCAAAACAGCTAAATCCTCAGTTGCTTGATGGCTCATTCCTAACGAACCATATGCAAATCCTCCACCTACACAAACAATCTTAACATTTGCATTATGATATGCGCAATCATTACGAATTTGTTCTAAGCATCTAAGTGTTGGAAAATTTCCTATAGAATATGTAAACACCGTCTTACCACTCAATGCCATGCCTGCCGCAATACCAGTCATATTTTGTTCTGCTATTCCAGCATTTGTAAATTGATCTGGACACTGTTCCCAAAAAGGTTTTAAAACTCCAAAACCTAAATCCCCAGTTACAACTTCTATGTTTTTATTATTTTTTGCTAATTCGACAAGAGTTTTAACAAATGCATTTCTCATTACTTGTCTTCCTCCTCTTTATGTACTTTTTCTGAAGTACCAGATTTGGCACAAACCCTTCTCATTCTTTCAGGATAGTTAGTATTCCAAGTATACGAAAAAGTATGGTCATTACCTATATCATCATTCTCTTTTGGTAATGAAGGGTTATCAACTCCATTAGGTGTATAGATATCTAATACGCCTTCTGGTTTTATTTTATGTAATTCATTAACTGCACAATCATATTCCCAGCCATCGTGAGGAAAGCGATAATGCCATAATATATCATTTTCCATAAATGGAATCCCAAAGCCCTTAATTGTATTAGCAATGATTACTGTTGGTTTATGAGGTATTTTATTTTCTAATTCATTTATTCTTTCAAAAGCTATTTTCAATTCATCGTGATTATTACCATCAATTTCTATCACGTTCCAACCAAAAGATTTCCATTTAGAACCAAAGTCTTCAATTTCCAATGTGTTTTCATTAAAATCCAAACTCTGCATATGGTTATGGTCAACGATAGCAACCAGATTATTCAATCTAAAATGGTTGGCAAATAGAGCTGCTTCCCACACAGATCCCTCGTTACATTCACCATCACCTAGCACAACATAAGTTTTCCATTTTTTTCCATCTTTCTTAGCAGCATACGCCATTCCTGCTGCAACAGACAACCCGTGGCCTAACGATCCTGTTGACAAATCAACACCAGGAACATGATGAGAAACATGACCTGATAGTCTGCTTCCATCTGCATAATGAGTTTGTAATTCTTCAATTGAAAAGAAACCACATTCCGCAAGAGCGGCATAAATAGAAGCGCCAGCGTGTCCTTTACTCAAAATGAACCTGTCTCTTTCTTCCCACTTAGGGTTTTTACAATCATATCTCAAAACATTTGTATACAAAAATGCAACAATATCTGCAACCGATAAGATTGCACCAATATGACTACCACCAGAAAGATGGGTCATTTCCACCCCATGTCTTCGTATTTTCCATGCTAATTGTTCACTAGTCATAATTAAAAATCTCCTAACGACAATTTATTTAATATTTCTAATTCTTCCTTTGATAAATGCCATCCCATTGCTTCAATATTTGATAATAATTGGGATGGTCTTTTTACGCCAGCAAGTACAACAGATTCTGGCATATAATCAAGAATAAATCTTATTGCACAGGCAGGAACACTTTTATTATGGTTCTTAGCTACCACCTTTAGATATTCCACTATCTTTAAATTTTGTTCTAATTTTTCGCCATGAAAATTAACATATATATCACGGCTTCTTCTATCATTAGAATCAAAAAAAGTATTTCTATCATATTTACCTGTTAATATTCCCTGTCCTAAACTACCCCAAGTCATAGGAGTTACATTTGCGACTTCAACAGTTTTTAACAATTCATTTTCGTTTTTTCTACATGCAAGAGAAAACTCATCTTGGCAGTTTACGAATAAATCTTTAAATTCTTTTAGTTCTTCAAAGTCTCTTTCTTTTATGTTAGAAAGTCCAAAATAACGTATTTTCCCTTTTTCACGAAGTTCAATTAATTTTTTTACTACATCTTTTAATGGAGTTTTTTCATCACGATAATGAATCGTATAAATATCAATGTAATCTGTATTCAATCTTTTCAACGTTTCGTCTAAAGCTTCTTCGATATATTCTGGTGAATTATCATAAACGGTTTTCCCGTCAATTCTTCGAACTCCAAACTTTGATTCAATAATTACCTCTTTTCTTCTACTACCAAGACCTTTTGCTAAAGTTATTTCGGATTGCCCTAATCCGTATGTGTCAGCAGTATCGAAGAAATTAACTCCATTATCTAATGCACAATGAATAGCATCAATAAAATCTTGTTCTTGAGTATTTCCCCAACCATAACCACCCATAGGGCATCCGCCCATACAAAATCTAGAAACAACTAAATCAGAATTTTTAAGTTTTATATATTCCATAATTTATACACTCTTTTTATTCTTTCTAAAAATATACTTAAAAGCTTTTTTTATTACCTTAAAAATAGTTTTAAAAAATAATTTAAAATCTGTTAAAAAAGAAACTTCATGAGCATATTTTATTCGTAACTCGTTTTTCTTTTTTAATACATATTTTTCATACATCTCATCGGCATTTTCTCCGCCAACAATTTCATCCAAATTAATAAACTCAATAGAACTAAAATCAGTAATACCAGGTCTTACTTTTAAAATATCTTTTTCGGCTCCTTCATAGGTTGTTGTATATTTTAAAAGCTCTGGCCTAGGTCCGATGAAAGACATAGATCCCAAAATGACATTTAGCAGTTGAGGAATTTCATCAAGTTTCGTTTTTCTTAAGAATTTGCCAACTTTAGTGATTCGATGATCGTTTAATGCAGTTGTTCCGCCACCGATTTTATCAGCGTCTTTAACCATTGTTCTGAACTTAAAAATTCTAAATGGTTTTTCTTTATATCCACCACGCTTGGGCCTATAAAAAACAGGAAATCCGCTTTCAATTGCAATCGCCAAACCAATTATGAAATAAAAAGGTATCAAAACTATGAATAATATAATAGCGAAAATAAAATCTATTATCCTTTTTAAAAATCTATTATATATTTTTTTGTACCCCGGTTTTTTCATACAATAATCCCTCTTTCAATTATTCACTAAAATTCCAATCACCACTTGGAGATGGATAAGGAATTTCTCTTACTACAATTTCTAATTCATCAGGACCATGAAGAATTTGATATTTGCCTTCTCCATCTTCTTGATAGTTCTTTTCTAATTTATCTTATCTTATACAAATGCTTTTTAAGCCATAAAATCATTTGCATTCTTTTTCAAATCTTTTACGATATGAAGTTCTAGTAATAATGAATAGCCCTTTAATAGCACTATTCCATCATTTTCTTTTCTATCATCTTGTTCTTCTTCAAAGCCAAGTGTTTTATAGAATTCAACACTTTCTTTTGAAGAAACATTTAATGCTATACGATTAATAAAAAACATATGAATCACACAACCTTTCTATTTATCAAATGAGTTTATCTTACAAAAAGTCGGGATTAAATACAAAATTCCTATAAAAATATTACTTTTTTAATCTACTCCGGTACAGGTATACCATAGTCGCTAGTATTCAACGGTATAGGTATGCCTTATTTTTACGTTAAAAAGTCTAAATTCAGGTTAAAATCAGCAATTTTTAGCAAAATTTTTGATTTTCAAAATTTCCACGATTGAAAAAAGTGGCTCTGAGCCTAGACTTTTTCATTCGCTAGAATTATACGGTTAGGGTGATTCCACAAAGCAGGTCTAGGACCTACAAAGCTCATTTGACCTACAAATATATTAAAAAGTTGTGGTAGTTCGTCTATTGATATTTTTCTGATAAATGCACACACCCTAGTAATGTGACTAGTGGCATTACCCAGTTGGTGAGTAGGCGCATTTGGGTCATTATTGATAAACATAGACCTAAATTTTAATATTTTGAACATTTTTTTATTTTTACCTATACGATTTCGTTTAAAAAACACAGGTCTCTTTGAATCTATTTTAATCGCTATTGCTACTATAAACATTGGTAACGCAAAAAATATAATAGCTATTATTGAACACAAAATATCAAAACATCTTTTAAAAAAAGAATATATTGGTTTTTTTCATTATTCATCAAACTCCTGACTCTCATGTTTTTTTATTATCATAATTACTGCACTTTGGTCTAAACACATGCTACATCCGATTTGGTGTTCTTTATATTTTTGATGAGATTTTATCATAATTTCTTATAAATGATATACTTATTCGTGTATATAATTATATTCTTGGTTCATACAACAAACTTATTCTATTCGATTTCATTTACTCTTCTAATAATTTCTATTTCTTTTAGATAATTTAGTATTTCTTTGTTATTATGGCCAACAGCTATTAAATTATCTATTATTTCATTAATCTTTTCTAACGAAAGAGCGTTGTTTGTATATTCAACAAAGATCTTTTCATTTTCGGTCTTTGTCGCATTTGCTGTTTTAAGCAATAATTCCTCGTAAAGTTTTTCACCAGGTCTTAAGCCAGTAAATTCAATCTTAATATCTTTATCTAACTCTAGTCCGGATAATTTTATTAAGTTTTTAGCAAGGTCAACTATTTTAACTGGTTCTCCCATATCAAGTATGAACTTTTCTCCACCTTTTGCGTATGCTCCAGATTGTATAACTAGTGAACACGCTTCTGGTATAGTCATAAAGAACCTAGTTATATCAGGACTTGTGACAGTTACTGGCCCGCCTTCTAATATTTGTTTCTTAAATAGTGGAATAACCGAGCCGTGTGAACCTAATACATTTCCAAATCTTACCATAGAATAATCAGTTGTTTTAGATTCATTATTCCATGCTTCT
>JAIKVY010000077.1 GCA_024685275.1 Clostridia bacterium | reverse complement strand
TTTTTATTAAAAATAAAAAAACTCTAAAAATTTAGAGTTAATTTATTAAAAAAATCTTATTTTTTTCATAACTTTTATGAAAAATCAATTATTCCATTCCTCAAACTGTTTTCCTTCAAGTATGTCTGCAATTCTTTTACTCATTGTTTAAATCCTTTATAATTAAATATGCCTAAGAATCCTCCTCTTGATTTATCAGGCGATAATGATTTTAGAATGGTATGTTCGTCTTCTGGTAGCCAAAACTGGTCCAATCCTTATTATCGTTAGTTATTGTGTATTTAACATAAACACGATAAATTTTATCTAGATTAATTGATAAATTGAAACGGACCACATGCATATAACCACCAAAACCTAAATCATAATAGCTTTGTGCTTCTATGTCTGTTATATATTCATATGCATGTGTGCATAATTTCATGATGTTAGATCCATCGTTTTTGGGTGTCGTTCCTAAATCAAACTGTATTTCTTTTTTAACTTCACCATCAAAATAATGATTTGGATCTACTTCACCTAACCACCGTGCATCATCAATACCGAAAGAAAAGCCTTGAAAATTATATGTTTGCTTAATTGGCAAGCCAAATGATTATCCTTTATCAATTCCTTCAATTGGTGTTATCCACAAGGTTAGATTATAATCTTTGAATTGATAATAAGATGATTCCCACCAATTAGAATTAAGGTCATCCATATCTTTTTTAGAATCATATAGGTTGTAAACCTTGTTTGATTCTTTTATTTGAGTGATATTAACAAATTCACTTGGTAAATATTTACTAGTCCAAATTAAATATAGATTAGCGTTATCTTTGCTATCATAAGCATATGAATTCCAATATAATCCTAAATATTATTTGGTTCTAGGTATTCAGGGTCTATATCTAGATTTTTAATAATATAATTTCAAGTATCATCTTCATTGTTTTTATACCAAGATGAATAAGTTAAAAGATTATTCATTGAATATGATTTCCATCTATAGTATCCACTTGAATCATTAGATGCGATATGAACCATTTTGTAATAAAATGCTTGATATCCTTCATCATGATAATAGTTTCTGTGCCAGGATGGTAAACCATTAGTATCAATTAGATGATCTATTTCTCTTCTAATGTTTTCATCCATTGTTTCATTATCATTCTTAGTTAATAGAACAGTTAATGAATCATTAGTACTTGCAGCATGAACTCTAGTATTAGCAGTAAATATAAATAAACTTAAAAATATTGAAATTACTAATGTTAGAAGGATCTTTATTTTTTTAGTAATTTGTTTTTAATCCTCCGCTTTTACTTTCTTTATTATTAAGAAGCCAAAAATGGTTGTTAATAATAAAATAATAAATTTCCATGTTTTGTTTATAATTTCTTTTATGATTTTATAAATAAACATAAATATATTGAAGAGTAAAGAAATGGATTTTGATAATATTGATGTAATATCGTTCATTATTCACTATCCTTTTCATCATCTTCAATAATAATATCTTTTCTTCTTTCAAATTCACACCTTAAGTTTCTATGCTTAAGTGATTTTTTATTTGAAGGTGATAAGAAATACATCATTTGATGTTCTTCTGAGAATTTTACTATAACTGCATAGTAATCTTCATCAGTAGCTTTATTTGTGCCTATAACTAATTCACAAGGAATATTCTTTAAACAGATTGGGCCATCTATAAGTTTTTAAAACTTATCTGTTTCGTTTCTTTCTAGAAAAATTAATTGTAATTCATCATTTTTGATTTCATACTTCTTTTTAGAAACTTTAACAAACATGTTTAGATCGTTACCAAATGGTCCTTGTTTATAGTTATAGTCTAGAATTTGAACTTCTGTAGAAATATCATTTTGATGAGTATAATTATTATCAACAAGCTTAATTGTGTAATAACAAGTTGTTCGATTCAAAACCATTACCTCCTTCCTTTAATATTTTAAAAATATTATCACTTCTCCTTTTTGTAGGAAGATTGGTAAAGGTTTTAAATGCTTGAAGTACCTTACAATTTAAAAAAATAAGAATACTTTGGAGTAAAAAGAAAAATACCTTGCCAAACAACTATAAATCTGAATTATTTGGCAAGGTAATTATTGATAAAATTTTCTACACGTGCTAAAGCATTCTTTAAATCATCTATAGAATATGCATAAGAAATTCTTATGAATCCTTCTCCAGATTCACCAAAAGCATTTCCAGGTACAACTACTACCTTTTCTTCTTTTAATAATCTTAAGCAAAATTCTTCAGAAGAAAGCCCAAAGCCTCTAATATCAGGAAATACATAAAATGCACCCTTTGGTTCGAAGCAAGGAATTCCCATTTCTTCTAATCTTTTTAAAACAAACCTTCTTCTTTCATTATATGCATCACGCATATAAATAATATCATCATCACCATTTTTTAAAGCTTCGACACCAGCATATTGGCTATTTGTTGGAGCGCACATTATAGCAAATTGATGAATTTTTGTCATTTGAAAAATAATATTTTCAGGTCCACAAGCATATCCTAAACGCCATCCTGTCATTGAATATGTTTTAGAAAAACCATTAATAACTATAGTTCTTTCCTTCATTCCGGGAAGTGATGCGATAGAAATATGATTCTTACCAAAAGTTAATTCAGAATAAATTTCATCAGATATAACAACTAAATCATGCTTAATAATAACATCTTTAATTTCTTCTAAATCTTTCTTTTCCATAATAGCTCCTGTTGGGTTATTTGGAAAACACATAATTAATATTTTTGATTTAGGAGTAATTGCATTTTCTAATTCAGCTTTAGTTAATCTAAATTCATTTTCATTTTTTAAAGGAATTGTTTTAACAATGCCTCCTGCTAAAGTAGCACATGGTTCATATGAAACATAACATGGTGTTGTGATAATTACTTCATCACCTGGATCTATCATTGCACGTAGCGCCATATCAATAGCTTCTGATCCACCAACTGTAACTAAAATATTTTTATTCCATTCATAAGAAATATTATATTTACGGTTCATGAAATTACAAATTTCAATTCTTAAATCCTTTAAACCAGCATTAGATGTATAATAAGTTTTTCCTCTTTCTAAAGAATAAATACCTTCTTCTCTAATGTGCCAAGGAGTATCGAAATCAGGCTCACCTACACCTAAAGATATTGCCCCATCAATTTCTTTGGCAATATCAAAGAATTTTCTTATTCCAGATGGCTTTATTTTCTTAATTTCTTTATTAACAAAATCACGCATTAGGCACTCACCATTTCTCTTTCATCTTTTTTCTCAGTAAATAAATCTACACCATGGTCCTTATATTTTTTTAATACAAAGTGAGTTGATGTTGATAAAATAGATTCTAAAGCACTAAGCTTATCGAATACAAATTTGGCTACTTCCTTCATAGATTTTCCTTCAATTAAAACCATGAAATCAAATCCACCACTCATTAAATATACACTTGTAACCTCATTAAATCTTGAAATACGTTCTGCAAGCATATCAAAACCGATTCCTCTTTGAGGAGTTACTTTAACTTCAATTAGGGCAGTTACTTGTTCTTTATCTGTATTATCCCAATTAATTAAAGTTGGGTAACCACAAATAATTTTTTCTTTTTCCATGTCGGCTATTTCATTTGCTAAATCCGCCTCAGTTATATTTAACATAATAGCTAGGTCATGTAAATCAATTCTTGAATTAAATTCTAAATTTTTAAGTATTCTTTCTCTATTTTTATTTTCCATTTCTAACACCTCAAAACATTTCTTACGAATAATATTTTTAAAAGAATGAAACTCCAAGCATTAAGAATTCACTTTTAAACTATAATGTTTTTTTCAAATATGTTCTTAAAAAATAATATCAAATGATTAATCTCTTCTAAACAAATACTGTATTTTTTTTTTTTTTTCTTGATTCAATATCATGAATCATTTCCTTAAAGCCTGGACAATCAAAGTTTGTTCCACTATAGCCATCATCAATATAGTAGTTTTCTATATGCCAACCTTTTTTATTTACAAAATCAGTTATAATTGCTCGTTGGTTTTGGATAGATACTGAATCTGAGGCGGCTATTCCATCATCTACTGA